>LCAT01000001.1 GCA_000996695.1 candidate division TM6 bacterium GW2011_GWE2_41_16
CTTGACATATAATTCCCCAATTAATGAGCTTCAATTTCTTGCTCATTACAAACTAACACTTTTCAATTCTTATGTGTCTTGTTTTTGGGGGTCATTATACATCTGCTGATCAAAATTTTTGAGCATATTCCGTACTGCTCTCATTTGAGATGCATTTTCAGAAACATTTTTTATATTCTTTTTGATCTTTTCCTCAATGTTCGCCAGCTTTGCAAGCACAAAATCAACACCGTACATTTTGTACCAAAGTTCTTCTTTGCGACCTTTGATTAATCTATCAAGTTCTTGTTTTGCGTTTTGTAATTCATTTTTTAAGGCAGCATATTCTTTTTTCTCTGTGTCACCAATAACCGCAACATGATACAATTTATCAAGCCGAGCATGCAAAGCTTGCAGTTGCCAATCTTTTATTCCCATATGAAGCACGCCCGTTTTCTTCCACAAAGCCCGCAAAACTTCATCAACTTTTTCTTTATCAAAACATCCCTGAGGAATGGCTTGACCATACACAAAGTTCGCGGCATTTGCATTTGTTCTAAATTCTTTAGGCACAACCAGAGTGCACGACTGTACGCCATAACTTGTTATTGAAATACAGCCCAACAGCAAGGCCAGGCTCCACAATATACTTTGTTCCATAAAAACACTCCTAAAAAATAAAATCCCAACAAATTTGGTATAACCTACTACAGCCACCCCATACGTTACAAAAAAAGTTGTACATAAAAAAAGACCGGGATTTTTATGCCCCGGTCCCATTATTACAAAATTATGACACACCAACCTGTCCGCCGTAGCTCCATGGCGAAAATAAGTATGCTCAAGTAATACGTACTACCCAAACACTTCTCAGGGTCGTGTCTGGTTGATGGGCCGCAGGCTCCAGATAAAAACAAGTGTGTATTATCTGGGCCGCGTGCCGGACGTAGCTTTAGCGTAGGCTGGTAGTCTTCATGCGAAGGGGGATGGCCTTCGCTATAATTAATCAAAAGCCAATAGCTGTTTTTAATGTACCATATGCACTTTTGAGCGCTGAAAAATCTCTGGGCTTTGCCGTTCTCATACGCTCTTCATATTTTTGATTAACCAAGGCAACCATTTCAGGCTTAGTCTTACCAGCTATATCAGTTGGCGTTATACCAAGAACTGCATATGCCTGCTGAGCTTGCCCCCCAGAAACACTTGATGGTTGCGTCTTTGCGCGGTATTCCTTAAAAAATGTTACTGCATCTTGCTCAAATGTTCTCAAATTTTGCACAAAATGTTCATCCACTAGACCCATTTGTTGCAGCATAGCTTCACTCTTTTTTTTATCTGTTGAAAGATCATCTAAGATAGCGTCGTACTCATCAAATAAAGACACAATATTGTTTCGAAATTTTTCAACTTGAGCCTTTGGATAAGACGCATCTTTTTGCACCTGGGCAACCACAGCAGGAAAACTTTTCATCACTTTTTGTAAGTTTGCAATTGGTTCTTTAAATGGTTCAAGAATATCGTGTATGTTTTTATCGAAAATTTGTGTAAATTTTTCAAATCGCGCATATGTTTTTTCGAACTGTTGCATCGAGGGAATAATAGTCTCTTGGCTCATACCCAGTAGCTCATTTTTTTTGTTCAAAATTTTTTGAGCATCGACACTAATTGCTTTTTTCAGATTGAGCAATGCTTCAACAGTGTATTGGTCATAATCTTGTGCACCCAAAGCATCCATGCGCTCTTTGAGCTGCTTGATAAGTTCCAGAGTTTGTCGATCAAGCTCCTGTTTTTGGCTTTCAGAAATTTCTTGATTTTTTTGTTGTGTTATATTTTCTACTGATTTAGTAACATCGCCAGAATCGCTATCTTCGCGTTCTTCTGGTAGTTGAATTTGTAATGCTTCTAATGCGAGATCTGTTCTTTTCATTGTAGAGTCAAGCTTAGCGATAAGAAAATCAAGAACTAAACGAATATATCTTGAAGTACTCCCCGTGAACGCCGATTCTCGTTCTGCAAGAAGCTCGTTTGCAAGTGTACCCGCACGTTCCCGTGAGGACAATATTTCGATATTCTTAAAATATTCTTCAAGTTTTTTCCGAGAAACTTCTTTTTCAAAAATTGATTTACTCTTAAATGCCGCATTCAAAAGATTAATAAAAGTTTGCTTATCAAATTGTCCCTCAAAAATGAGTGTTGAGACTTGTTTTTCAGCTTCATTTTTGTTTTTAAAGGCAAAATTTTTGTCTCCAAAATGAAGATCTGCTGCATTCGAAAAAGTCGCACAGACCAGCACTAATATTAAACTCGATAATACGTAATACTTCATACCAACCTCCTAAAAATAAAAACAAAAGAATTTAGGCACAACCTACTACAGGCACGCGCACGTTACAAACATAAAAAGAGCCGGGTTTTTACGCCCGGCTCTTTTTATCTGTAATAACAAAAAAAATTAATTCAAAAGATCGATCAGCTTAAGCTCATACGCATGCATAATCTCATACTCATCATCGGTCAGATGATCATAGCCAAGCAGGTGACAAAAACCGTGTACGAGTAATTCTTTTACGCGCTGATCAAGGTCATAGTCATGCTCATCACACCAACGCTGCACATATGCCAGTGAGATAATAATGTCACCTAAGTTTTTATCTTCATCCATAACAACCTCAATCCTATGCCCAGGCTTAAGCGTGTCATGATAGGGGAATGAGAGCACATCAGTCGATGCATCTTTAGCTCGAAACGTTTTATTGTATTTTTGAATCATACGCTCAGACACAAAACGTACACCAATATCATATCCAGCGTACCCCTCGTGCTCTAAAAGCATTTCGAGATCAGCTCGCACCTGTGCACGATTAACTTTCATAAAACGATCCGTCTGTTGCACGGTTATCATCTAGCGCCTCCTCTGGCATACATTTTTCCAATTTCCTCATGTGCGCGTGCTGTAATGGCGGTTGTCATCTACACTTCCGTTTGTGCTGTGGTATTCAGACAAATAGCCATGCGATAGCCATCGCCATCCTGACGCATATACTCTGAGCATAACGGCTCGATAGTATAGCTTACAGATGCACTGGTACATACCCCACGCACAATATGTTCAACCTTTTTAAGAGATTCTATCGACTCTCCCGATACACTGATCAAAAGTTGAATAAGCGGAGTCTTAAGCGAGAGTTTTGACTCGGTCTTCATACGACGCACTGAGCTCACTACCTGCTGCAAAATATCAACGATTTGAACTGCGCGCTCATCAACATATGCATCACCAACAACCGCAAAGCTCGTAGCATGTATCGATGGCATAGCAGCGTCAGAACGGTACATTTGTTGGTACAGTTCTTCGGTCACATACGGCATAAACGGTGCGTATAGTTGAATGAGACGTAATCCAATATTGTTGAGCGTAAGCTTGGTCGACTCAACTTCCGCCTGGTCGTATTGCTCAGGTTTAAACAGCATGTCCTTAACCATCTCAAGATAGTTATCACACACATCGCGCCAGAAAAACTGCTCAACCGTCTCGAGCGCACGCGAAAACTCATTTTTCTCAAAATGATCTTTGTATGCCCCAAGCGTTTGTGATGCACGATGCATAATCCAACGGTTCACCGTACCATGTAGCTTTGGTGGCAGAGCACCAACCGTGCGATGCTCACTGATAAAGCGCAACGCATTCCAGAGCTTAACCACGGAACGATTACCCTGCTTGAGTTGATCTTCCGAAAATGCCGTATCCTGACCTAATGCGCCGGAACCTGACCAATAGCGTATTGCATCAGCAGAATATCGCTCAAGCAATTTCTGTGGGTCAAGCGGACTGTTTCCCTGCGATTTTGAAATTTTTTCTTTATTCGAACTCAAAACATGTCCCGAAATCACAATATTATTCCATGGCAAAACACCACTGTGCATCCATGCTTTAACGATGGTATAAAACGCCCAAGTACGAATAATATCATGTGCTTGTGGACGCATGCTCATCGATTCAAAAACACCCTCAGCAAATACATCATCTTTTTTACCATGCATAATGTCAGTACATAAATAGGGAGATATTGACGATGTGTTCCAGGTATCCATCACATCCGTATCGGGTATAATATCGGTCGATCCGCAGGAGCATGACAAGCCATACTCGCTTTCTTGAGGATCGATTGGCAAACGGTCAACGGGTGCAATAAGCACCTCGCCACACGCACGACAATGCCATACGGGAAATGATATACCAAAACCTTTTTGTCGCGATATACACCAATCCCAACTCACGCCCTCAACCCAATTTTGATAGCGCACCTTCATAAACGATGGATACCAGTTAATCTGGTCTGCCAGCGCTAAAAATGTTGGTTTATGTTCAACAATTTTTACAAACCACTGCTGCAGAGATACGTACTCAACAGCATTTTTGCAGCGTTCATGAATGTGAACCGCATGCGTAATAGCTTTTTCTGCCTTGATTAGATTTTCAGATTTTAAGCGTTCAACCATACGCTCACGTGCTTGCTCAACTTTAAGTCCCGCTAAAAAATCGGTATTGGGCAAAAATATACCATCTAATCCAATTGATTGAATATAAGGCAGTTTGTGTTCTTTGTACCATGCAACGTCGGTCGAGTCACCAAAAGTACAGCACATAACCAGACCTGAGCCCTTATCAATAAGCACTTTTTCATCAGCAATAATCGGCACGTATTTGCCGGTAAGAGCAACACGTGCTTGTTTGCCTTGTAAATTTGTATAGCGAGCATCGGTTGGGTTATATAACACTGCAACGCACGAGAACAAAAGTTCCGGACGGGTTGTTGCAATAATAACCTCGCCCACACCATCAACAGAAAAAGCGATATCATAAAATTTTGATGATACTTCTTTGTCATCAAGCTCTGCTTGCGCAACGGATGTACGACAACAGGTGCAGAATGGTGTCACTTCGTCACGACGATATACAAAGCCTTTATTGTACAATTCAATAAATGATTTTTGCGCTAAAAAGCGACTGCGCTCATCGATGGTCGAGTACAAAGAGTTCCAGTCGACAGACAAACCAATTTTTTGCCAAAGATCTTTAAATTGAGCCTCGGCTTTGACAGTTTCTTCAAGACAGAGAGCGGTAAACTCAGAACGCTTCATTTTGTGTGAGCTCACACCACGAGCCTTCTCAACAAAACGAATCGTTGCAAGACCGTTATCATCAAAACCCATCGGATAAAACACCGCTTCGCCGCACATGCGATGATAGCGCACAATCATATCTGTTTGTGTGTATGAAAAAATATGGCCTATGTGCAGAGATCCCGACACAGTTGGCGGCGGGGTATCAACGCTGTAGAGCTTTTGCCCTTTAAGCGGTACTTGGTAGGCATATATGTTTTCACTATCCCACAGATTGATGGTACGTAATTGTACCTGCGCATGATCGTATGTTTTATCAAGAATTTGGTTCATAGTTTCACTGCTTGGTAATGGTTCAAAATGCACAATTTTTTATCCGTCCAATCTTAAGATTATCACAAAAAAATGAGTGGACATTTTTACTCGCCCACTCATAATTATCAAAACTTTAGAATATTTTAATTTTTTATCGCTTCTGTTGCTACAGCACTCACTGACGTAAACGCCGTTGTGGTTGTAGTGGTCACGACAGGTGCTGGCAGAATTTTACGTTTTGGACAATGCGGCCTATGGGTAAGCCAATGCGCACGCTGACAGGATTCACAGCAGTAATGACATGCCAAACATGGGCATAAAAAGCACGCGCGATGTGCGCATGCAGGGTTACTGCAGCTGTACAGGTTATGGTCTATTTTATTTTTCAGACGTGTAAGCGTATGCCAAATCTCGTGACCAAGAGCGGGCGCTTGTTGTTGAACTGCGGTAACTTCATAGCTCATTTCTTCAACAAATTTTTGACAGATAATTTTGGTATAATCATTACAACAGCATACTATGACGCCATCTTTGTGCATGTTCTCGCACAAAACTACTAAACTCCAACCAACATGTAATGCCTGAAATAAATCCTGTAGAGCCATAAGAAATTTTTTAGGAGATACACTCAACACACTTTCTGGTCCACATAAAAATTCGTGAATAATCAGTTCACTGATTTTTACATCTTCGGACGACTCAAGCTCATCTAAAAGTTTTTCCATAGCTTTTCGTGCATTAATAAGGCGAGTACGCGCGCCACTCAAAACGCGCATTGCTGAAATTGGCACTTTGCTATATGCGCAATCACCCAACGTACCTCCAATTTCTCTTTCGAGCGCATCGGCGCACCCCAAAATCGTATCAAATGTGCTTTCTTTGCTATTCAAAGTACTCAAATCTTTTTTATACGTCGCAAATGATGCAAACTGATTTTTTTTGAAAAATGTACATGTAGCCATTTCTATACAAAAGCATGCTCGAGGAATATATAACACAGAATGAAATGATGCAGCTGATGCCTTATGTTCATCAAAAATATTACTCAAATATCGATGTTCTTTTGGCATAACGCCAACGGAAGAAAACCACGAAACAATATGTAATGGACAGACTTTGTTTTTGGCAGATTGAAACAACAAATTCACCGCTGATTCTATATTTTCTTGCCATACCCTTTTGCAAAGTCCCAATTCTGATTCATCAATTAAAGCAATGTATGAAGCCTTAATCGCAGGATTATTGGAACTTTCAATCGACCGTTTACAGATTACTCCTGCAGAAATTTGTGCAGAAGTAACGCGAGGTACTTGTGTAAAAGATGGTGTTATTGGAGCGGCTCCTTGCTCCATTGCACCTGCAAAAGAACAAAAAACAAACAAAAAAGATGCGCACAAAAATCGTAATGATACCATAAAAACCTCATACTTAAGCATTGTTTTTTTATTACACTGTCTAAAAAATATTTTAAAGTTTTTATGCAAGCATGTCGAAAAAAACGTTATTACTCTTGCATCACCAGCGTAACATGTACCGGGCTCTCAGTTGCACCTTCGATAATCAGTGGCGCAACGTGCAACATATTTCCATAGCCACATGCCTGAGAATAAAATTTTATATTCTCTATGATACAAACACCTGCCTGCAATAGCGTTTTATGCACAGTATAATCTGGGCCATCGCCATCGGGCGAGAGCGTATCAACAGCAAGACCTAATATTTTTTTTGACACTAAATATTGAGCGGCTTCAACGGAAACCCGCGGAAAACGCATACGTCCTTGAGCATCAATATTGGCATATGCAACAGGATCAGAGCTTTTTGTACCCCATCCCGTCATACACAAAAACCAGGTACCCTCAGCAAGTGGCCCATAGACTCGCTCGTGACCTTGAATCATCTCAACGGTAAGCATAAAATCTTGGTCAACCTTTGGAGCAACAAAAATGCTGCACGGTGCCATTAATGTTTTTTTTGCAAATGATGAGATATCATCGCTACCTGGAATCATATGCAATGGCGCATCAAGATGTGTACCAATACCTGCCGACATATGAACCGATTGCACACGAAACAATAAAGGAAAATCCATCTCTACTTCAAGATCAAACTTTTTACCTGGCCATGCAGGCGTTGATTCTGAAATAGAATGACTCAGGCCAATACGCTGTGCACCCAGGTATGGGTCGGGAATATACACAATCAAATCATTTTTGATGCTGTTTTTAAAATCATCAGACAGACGATCCCAACATACAACATCTAGGGTAAATGGCACAAAAAGAGAGTTGAGAGTTTCGCGAATTTCTCCATAGGTCAATAAAGGCACCTGAGCGGTATAAATGCACAAATCAAGATCTGAAGAAGTTCTATGTGTACCACGAGCCCGCGATCCATACACATAAAAAGCATAAGGATACTGCAACAATACTGCATCGATCAATTTTTTGTATCTTTTTTCTATACCAAACATCACAATAACTTCTCTCAAGTTTTAGCCCAAACGCACTAAAGTTTCATACCCAGGTAAGTCAAACTAACTCATGCAGCAAAAAAACAAAACCTTGACCCTGCAGAACCGCACGTGCTAGAACATTTCTAGCTGTTTTATTCATTTTTTATTGAGAAATCAAAAGGAGCGCTCATGATACGCCTTGAAGAAGAACGCACGACCATTGTCCCCACGACAAAAATAAAGGTCATCGGTGTTGGCGGCGCAGGCGGTAACATTATCAACAGTATGGTTGACTCATTTCCGCATATCGAATTCATCGCTGCAAACACTGACGCTCAAGCTCTCAATCTCTCCAAAGCCCAGGTACGCATTCAGCTTGGTCTTAAGGCAACAAAGGGTCTTGGCACTGGCGCAAACCCTGATTTGGGCAAACGTTCAGCGGAAGAGGATCTCGAAAAAATTATTGAGCTCGTACAAGACAGTGACATTGTATTTTTAGCCGGCGGACTGGGTGGTGGTACAGGATCAGGAGCTCTTCCGGTAATCGCACAAGCGCTGCAAGAAAACAATATTTTATCGATCACACTTGCCTCAAAGCCATTTGTTTTTGAAGGCAGACGTCGCGCTAAAATAGCACAGGATGCTTTTGAGTTACTCAAAAAATATACTGACACATTATTAATTATTCCTAACCAAAAATTACTTGAACTTGTTGACAAAAAACCAACCCTTGTCGAAGCCTTTAATATCGTCAACGAAACCATCGCAGAATCAGTACGCAGCATCTCTGACATAATAACCAAACCGGGTCAAATCAATGTCGACTTTGCCGATATTAAATCGATCATGAAGCGCATGGGCCTTGCAGTTATGGGCACTGGTCGTGCGCATGGAGAGGATCGGGCAATCGATGCAACGATGGCAGCTATCAACTCACCATTGCTTGAAAATATGTCGATTGATGGTGCACGCAGCATACTGCTCAGCATCAGTGGTAACGACAAACTTGGTCTTGAAGAGGTAAGCGCAGCAGCCTCGATCATTTATCAAAAGGCACACGAAGATGCGAATATTATTCTTGGCTCAGTGATCGATAACTCGCTCGAAGATGATATTATTATTACGGTAATAGCAACGGGATTTGAACAGCAAGCAACAACTCAACAAAGTGTTGCACGCATGACGACAAAACCAGCGTTAAAAGAACAAGTAGAAGAGATAGAAAGACATGAAAAGCAATCTGCGCAGTTTGATAATCTCGACATTCCCGCAGCATTACGCAGAAGTGGCGTTTTCACGCAAAACAGCACGCAAAAAGAGTGAGGATATCATGCGTATCGTTCGTGTAAAAAATGTAACTACACGTGAGCGGCTGGCAATTCAGCCGCTCATTTTTTTGTGGCTTATAGCTCTATTTTTTAACGCGCATAGTATGCAACAACAAATTACAGAAAATTCATTAAAAAAATCAATGCGCACAGATGATTTTGCTTACATACCACAGGATCTTGTCCACAATATTCTACAAAAAACATTACCTTGTCCCCAAGATCCCAGAAAATTACTTATAACCGCGTTAAGGCTCATGGGCACCTGTGAAAGGTTCAAAAATATTATGAAAGGGATTTCACTTCCTAGTGGTACTATGGAAGGCATCCCACTTCCTATTCATTTCAATTGTTCCAGTCCAGAACAGATTACTCAAAATATGGCCACAATCTGTAAAAACCGTAGATTATTCATCGACACCGTTTTTATTGAGGGCGCCTTTGATCTGGAACGGTTTGCGAAAGAATTAGCACATGTTGCACTCTGCGCCCCTCGTGTACAAAAAATATTTGTTAATGCATCAGAGGCAAAAGAGTATACCGCTACTGAAATCATACACCTTCTATGTATGCATGCCTCACAATGTACATGTTTAGAAAAAATTATCATTTCAAACGCTCATTTTAAAGCAGAAAGACAATGCCCACTCGAAAAATTTTTCAATATGCTAAAAACAATTACGGTATCCAATCCTAATGGATCGCCAAAAAAATTCTTACATATTGTTGATGCTCAGATCGATCATATTCATACTCATAACAGTCCAGAACTCAGGGGAATACCATGCCCGTACTGCCAATATAGAATCGAACATGCACAAACCGTCTCATCATCACGCCCTCTTAATCCTTCACAATTAGGACACTTTGGCAAACAAAAACCAGAATTTTATTATCTCTTAAGTTCCCCTAAACTTGCGCCTAAAAATCATATTTCTATTCCTCCGACTACATCCACCACCCAGCCTTTGCCTAAAGGCTTTGTCGGGCAAGCAATGGCTACGCCACCAGCTCTGTCTCAAATGCAAGAGGAGAGGCTACTCTGCAATTGCCTGGGTACGTTTACCATTTGCAAAAGTGAGATTATTACGCTCTCACAGAGAGGATCTTCTATCGATATTGAACAAGCACCCGCTACATAGCCCGGGCAAGTTGCTGCAAATTTTGTGAAAAGTGAGTAAGAAGTTGTCTGTCCATTTCGCCCATTTTTTGTCTCAATAAAACTCTCAATCTATTTTCTGAAAGTGCCTGATTTTCGACAAAACCTTTTATACTTGTTTTTACTTGATCTAAAAAATCATAGTCTTTTCCCAACATCGATAACGATATGTTTTGATGGCTTGTTGCATATATAACATCACAATAAAAATCTACCTTATTTTTGAGAGCGAGAGCCTGTGATTCTTTCATTTCTTTTGCATCAAGCAGTGATTGTAAATCTTTCACAACATCATCTACACACGTTTGTACGGCTGTTATCCTCTGAACAATACTCATACCATACCGTATCGGTAAACGTATTTCACCATATACAGAGGAATGTTGATTGAGATACTCAAAAACTTCTTGCATACCAGCACTGCTAGAAATAAAAACTTTTTCAACCAAAACATCAGTAGATAAAATTTTTTCATTTTCATCGATCAAAGAATCTTTCTGAGAGACCATATCATTACGCTCTTGCCGGTAAATTTTCCATAAATCTCCAAGTTCTTGTCTTTTGCTATAGGATATTTTTTGTGTTTCTAATTGTTTTTTTATATCAACTATTTGGTTTGTTTTTTTCTCTATGTTTTTTTGCAATGTATCGATCTTTTTAACACGCTCATCGTATTTTTTTTTATCAAACAATTTCGTTGCAGGACTTGGCCGTGTTTCAATCTCTAATTTATTTGATCCATGCGGAGGTAAATGTAATGCCTTTTTTATTTTTTCTTGTTGAAAATTATACCAAGGTTGTTTTTGCACAATTTGGTTAAAAATATATCCATTAAAACCTGACACATTCGCAAGCAAATCAAATTTATCATATACATTTGAACCTGTTGCAACTACTTCGCCATAGCCATATTGCCCTGCTATGTAATTAATAAGATCGTAGGGAATAGTAAAATCACCCTCATTTTTCAAAAATAGCCGTCGCTCGCGAACGATATAATAAAATCTTTTCAGATCCTTACCACCGTACACGTTGAAAGATTCCGTTTTGAGCCCCATATCCTTAAGCCATGAGATTGTTTTTGAATACTGCGGTTGATCTATAAAAAAATCAAAAAAACCGGTTGCTTTTGGTGGATTATCTGAAAAAGGTTCTAATACCGCCAACAAATCATCCAAACGGTTTATTCGCTCTTGTACTTTTTCATTTAAAAGTTTGGCATCAATATCTACAAACACTTCTCGTGGATCAAACAAAGATTTATTCGCGACAAGATCTGCACGAGAAAAAAAGGTAACGATATCACAAGCAATATCGTATAAATATTGTGCCGTCTTTAATTTCTTTTCATCTTCGATCCACTTCTTTCTATCGGCTAGCGTGGTAACGCCCAAAGGAAAATCTTTTTGTAAATCAGCATACTCAAGTTCAAGAAGCACTTTTATGAATAAAAGCTTTTGCAATGATTCATCATACTCTTTGGTAAAAGCTCCAAACATGATTTTTTTTAATTGCTCAACAGATTCTTTTTTAGGCTCTTGCTGACCTAAAGCCCTAAGCACACTTTTTGCTTTTTGAAAATCATCACTTACCAAGCGCATTGATTTTTCAAGAGACCCCCAAAGAGGTTCTTTAGAACGATTCGAATCTTTTGAAGCATTATAATCATCAACAACATCTTTAAACACAGCAAAAACACGCTGCGTATCAACAGTAGACTCACCTAATTGACTTGTTTTGCTAATTTTTTCAAGCCAAACATGCATTTTATGTAAAATACTATTTAACCGATCTTTTTGCCGTTTCGTATAATCTTTAAAAAAAGAAGTTTGAATAACCTCGGCAATAATACGTGCTTCTTTCTCTGCAGGGTCCTCTTCTTCTTCGACTTTTTCAATGGGTTCTTCTTTGTGCAAAATAATTGACGCTGGCTGCATACCACAACCATAATTTCCCCAAAAAAGTACACATACTGCTAGGCTCAACTTTTTCATACTCACAAACTCCTTTTTCTAAAACAAAAGATTGTTGCCAATTTACCCCAAAAAATTAATGATTGACAACAATCTTTTAATATTTTATTCTCAGTCTGTATTTACAATTTTTATTATAGTCTTTGAAATTTTGGGGGCGCACCGGTTTCGACGTGTTAGTGGATTGGTGCAGGAGCGTGTCGAGCGTTGTCTATGTGCTCGTAAAACAAATAGTCAAACAATACATGCAGAAATGCCTGTTAGTGGCGCAAGCCACAATTTAGCTTTCGCCTAAGGCCTAAGCTAACTTGTTATAGAAGCCTTCTCTACCAGATTTCTATACTCGTATAACCCCATGGTAGAATCTCTCTGTAAAAGAAGCTGTCCTGAGTGGACAGAGAGAGTATAAGCTCAGCAGCGTATCAGAATGATCATGTGTCTTTGCATGCGTTCTGACACTATTGAACAAAGAACACACACGTAGCGCTTGTATCACGCCGTAATGCGGACATGGGTTCGACTCCCATCGCCTCCACCAGCCTTCGCCTCTGCCGATACTATGATGATCGAGCAAGGGCGGCTACGTCTGGCAAGCCAACTTTTTAACGAAAAATGGTTTTGAAATGGAAAATAGAGGCGAAGGCTGCCCGCCATAGCCATCGCGCGAATGCGCGGCTAATGCGGCGACGGCTGGGCTACCTACACATTTTTCAATTTATTTTTTTGGTTACACAATATGTTTTATGTCTATGTTCTTAAATCATTATCGTTTCCTGATCAGATATATGTTGGTTTCACCAATGATGTAGAACAGCGTTTTGCAGCTCATAATGCAGGTAATTCACCGCATACGAAGAAATATCGTCCATGGACGCTCGAATTTTACGCGTGCTTCAGAAACGAAAAATCGGCATTTGAGTTTGAAAAATATCTAAAATCTTGTTCTGGCCGTGCCTTTATGATAAAACGACTTTTGTAAATAACCTACGCCTCTGCCTATACTTCAGCTGGCAAGCCAAAGATTTCCTGTCTTTGCTTCTTGAAAAAAAAACGATCAGCGTTACGCTTGTTGCGAACGTACTGGTCGTTATTTTTTTATCAACCATCATCAAAACAGGAAGATTTATGAAAACATCCCGCATACTCATCGCGAGCGCTATAGCCGCAGCAGCAGGCGTAGCTCTTTACGCTGCAGGCGATAAATGCACAACATGTGACACATGTTCAACCTCGGTATCAAGCTTGTCAGCAAAGATCGTGTACATCGATATGCAAAAATTGATGCCTCAAGATCCTGAGGGGATTAAAGTTGCTCCACAAGAGTGGCAAAGCGAAATCTTGAAGTTACAAAAAGAGATCACTTCGCGTGCATCAAAAATTCAAGACAAAAACCAAAAGCTCGAAAAAATGGTTGAAGAAGCTCGTAAACAAAGCAAGATAGCATCACAAGACTCGATGGAAGCAAAAAATATCGAAATGGTACAACTCCAAAACAACATCCAAATCGAAGCTCGCGCACTTGAAGAGTTCCAAATGAAACGCGGTCGCGAAGTAAGTGGTAAGTTTTACGAAAAAATTGACAAAAAAGTACGCGAACTCGCAGTCTCACGTGGCTGGGACATCGTAATCCCAGTAGCTCTGTACGCAAAACCTTCGTTCGACAAAACTGCAGATGTTATCGCAGCGCTTGATGCTGATCACAAAAAAGCAACAGTCAAACCTGCAACGCCAGCACCAGCTGCTCACGCGTAAATAAAGATCTAAAAAAAATAAGGGAAGCAAATGCTTCCCTTATTTTTTTTAGATCTTTATCAAACCACTTACTCGATACCATATAATTTTTGTAAGGTCTTATACGCACTATTAAGTTTTTTAAAATTTTCTGTTGCTTGAGGATTATCTGGATTTTTATCTGGATGCATTTTTAAAGCAAGCCGTCTATACTGTTTTTTTATATCATCAGCCGTTGCTGTTATATCGAGCCCCATAAAATTGAAAGCATCAATCTGTTCTGTTGTATATTGTAATGGATTTGTATTTTTTGAGATGAATGGATTATTGAGTTTATTAAGTATCAGATCAACACCAATTCGCTTGTACCAAAGTAAATCTTTTCCCTTTCCTTTTAACTCCTCAAGCTCACGTTTCGCACGTATAAGATCAGAATTAAGACTATTGTATTCATCTTCCCATTTTTCAAATTCTGAAGATGACCCTGTTGAAAAAATTTTCTCACGCTCAGCTAATAAACGCTCAACACGATCATGTATTCGAGCAAGTTGCTTATCTTTTATCCCTTTATGAAAAGCTCCTGTATTTTTCCAAAGGGCTTTTAAAACTGCGTTAACAACAGAAGCATCAAAACATTCTTCATTGATCATTTCGCTAACTAAAGATTCAGCTTCTGTAAGTGATGAAATTTTTTGAGGAACAACAATTGCACTGCAATCAGCTCTCATAAAATTAATAGGGAAAAATAGACAACCTGCAAGCAAAAAGCTTAAATATCTTCTGTTCATATTCATACTCCTCTCAAAAAAAATAACTACTCTGTCTTGAACATAATAAAATAAGGACGAAAAAAACTAGCGATGTTTTTTCGTCCTTATGCATTTGAAAAACTCAGAAATATACTTAAAAATTTAATAGCTAAAGTATGTCAAGCCTTATTCTTTATCTTTTATATTGAAGCGGATATTTTTCTGGGTACTCAAGCGCATCAAGCTCAACATCTACATCAAGAGATGGCCAATGCAAATGATTTCCATGATAAAACTCAAACTCGTATATTTTATCAATTGTTGCTTTGCCAAGCTCTGGATAATCTTCGAATGACAAAAAATATTCTTTATCGTCGATCAAAAACCAAATACCCCATCTGGTAATATTTTGCACTTCAACAGCCGAAGTGTTTTTCCCAAGCACTTTCGATTTCTTCAACATGTTTTTCTATCACCTTTCCAAGCGTTTTAAGCTGCACTTCTGAGAAACCTCTATAATTTGCCAGAGCAACTACTGGTTTTATCCAAAATTTTGCTTGTCCATCAGGGGAAATAACATGAATATGCTTCCGAGACTCTTCATGAGAAAAAAATAAAACTTGTACTCTTTGTATCGAAAAACTTATCCAACAACAATCAACACCTCTTCACGACTAACCTCAAGCACACCTCGTTCAATGCCTCGTTCAGTAGTTACCCCATCCGTTCCATGTAATATAATTTGGCTTTTTGGTGCAAGCACATACATCGCTGCATCGTGACCAGGTAAAATAGTTAAGTTACCCTCATCTGTCATGCATTCGATATATTTTGCGTCAAACTGCTCCCGTGACTGCGAAGCCAAAAGCACTACGTTCATTACTTCTCTTTCGTACTATTTTGAGCTGCTTGAGCTGACTCTGAAAGCTCCTTTGCTTTTTTAATCGCATCATCCATGGTACCAACCATATAAAATGCTTGCTCAGGAAGATCGTCAAACTCACCTTTGAGAATGCGGTCTACGTCATCAACCACACGTTCACGTGATACATAGCAACCAGGAATGCCACTGTAAATTTCGCCAGCAAAAAGAGGCTGCGCAAGGAACTTTTGAATGCGTTGTGCACGCCGTACCACTTTCTTTTGATCTTCAGAAAGTTCGTCCATACCTAAAATTGCAATAATATCCTGAAGCTCTTTGTATTTTTGCAGTACCACGCGCACTTCAAACGCTACGCGGTAATGTTTTTTACCTACAACACGCTCAGAAAGACCCTTTGAGCTTGATTCGAGTGGATCGATTGCAGGATAGATACCACGCTCAACAAGCTTACGCGAAAGCACGGTAGTCGCATCCAAAAAGGTGAACGTCGTTGCTGGTGCAGGGTCCGTGATATCATCGGCAGGAATATATACTGCCTGAATAGATGTGATCGAACCGTCAACCGTGTTTGCAATACGTTCTTGAAACGCGCCCATTTCTGATGCAAGCGTTGGCTGATAGCCCACGGCAGATGGCATGCGACCAAGCAATGCAGAAACTTCTGAGCCTGCCTGCACAAAACGAAAAATATTATCAATAAATAAAAGCACGTCCTTTTTTTCAACATCACGAAAATACTCGGCCATGGTTAAACCCGTAAGCCCTGTGCGCAAACGTGCACCAGGCATTTCGCCCATTTGACCGAACACCAAAACCGCTTTATCAAGCACGTCAAATTTTTTCATATCAAGCCAAAGTTCGTTACCCTCACGAGTGCGCTCACCGATACCGGTAAACACCGAGACCCCTTGGCTCTCAATGGCGATGTTACGAATAAGCTCGGTGATCAAAATGGTTTTACCCACGCCTGCACCACCAAACAACCCAACCTTGGATCCCTTAACGTATGGGCACATCAAATCGATTGCCTTGATGCCTGTTTCAAGAACTTCCATCTCAATTTTTTGATCAACAAAAGAGGGCACTTTTCGATGAATAGACATTCGTTGAACAGATTGTGGTATCTCTGGACCTTTGTCGATAACGTCCCCAAGCACATTAAAAATACGCCCAAGGGTTTTGGGACCGACAGGCACCATCACCTGAGAACCTGAATCACTTACCTCAAGACCACGTGACACTCCGTATATATTCTGCAGGGCAATACAACGAACAACGCCGTCGCCAAGCTGAGCGGCAACTTCAAGCGCCGCATCCATCATCGAGCCATCATCCTGAGGAATATGTACAAACAACTTGTTAAAAATCGGTGGCGTGTGCTCATATGCAAACTGCGCATCGACAATAGTTCCGGTCACACGAAGCACCGTACCTCTTTTAATTTCCTTTTTTGTGACGCTTTTTGCCTTCATAGCACATGCCTTCGGGTATCAATAAAAAAACAGGCTTAAAAAAACAATAACTTTGCCAGTATACTCCTGTTACGAACCTAGGTTCAACCAAGACTCATTCCAGGGCAAAAAAGAGAGCGTGGTTTTTCGCCACACCCTCGTACCCTTTTGATTCAGAGCAAACTACTAAAACGCATACTCTATGCTTGCGTTCCAAAAATATGCAGGGCTATTGCCATGCGTTGGTGCGCAGTCAATGGTAATACCTGTCTGATCAGGACGATCAAAAATTTTCATCTCAGCACTGGAGAGAGGCACACCTTTGATGTCCGCAAAATATCGCCCAGGCACAAATACGCCCCCAACAAAAATTAACTTCACGCCATGCGGCAATGTTGTATCAAAATACACATTACCCTCAACACCCAAGTGAGGATGAGCCAGGTGTCCTGGGTCAAATTGGCATGTTTTACGATCAAAGATACGCGTCTGATATGTTTGCCAGTAGCTCAAAATATTTGGGTTAACGCCAAATTCATGCCCGCAAATTAATGGCTTAAGCCATAATGCGCCACCCAAAAAACCAAGATTAGTAAACTGAGATACTTGCGAAGGATAAGTCCCCGGCAAACCGTCACGTGGGATCGAAGCTATACGTGGTATACGTCCAGAACCGCTCATCAAGAATGCTGAACGCACACGTTTACCTGAGTAAGTCTCTTGTAACGAGATAAAGCCTTTGTAGTTACCATCTTCTTGACTATCACCAATTTCATCAAGGTCCATGTTCGGGTTCGCATCACCACTTGCAAAGCCAATAGTACCTGCAACTTTAATACGTGGAATTATTGCATACGAGATATCAAACAACGCCATCGATCCTTCTAATGTATTTTGATATGGATCTCTGAATCTATTTAATGCGTTATACAAAGGCGTATCGGACACAGCGCTCGCTGGAATAACGTTGGCATTTATCGAAGTATCAGAATTTCGCGTGCTATTGTTTTCAGAACATGGAATAACTGCATTAATACGATCTTGCGATCCTTTTTGAACCTTATAAGGAGCTTTTGTTGTTAAACCAGTATTCGTATAAACTTTGTCATTATAAAGACGTATATATCCGCCATCTGTAAGACCAACACCACCTTCTTCAACTTCGCGAACAATCACGTTACGATCAAGACCTCTAACCAACTGTGAGCCAAAGTTGAATGCCATTTCAAACCCAGCCTCAAGTTTACCAGCCGTAGTTTCGAAAGCCATGCCAAGCGTAGTTAATCGACCTATTGCATCACCAAGCACTTCTACGCGTTGTTCATCATCATGACCGTGCACAATATAAGGCTCGATATTAATCGAGCATGTATCCCCAAATTTTTTGGTATACGGAATGCGGGCTGCCAAAATATAATTTATGACGCCATATCCACGAGCTTGATTATATTTATGACCATATTCTTGACCACGAATTTTTTCGTTCACCGAATCAAAAGACTCAGATTTGTTGTCCACAATTTCTGCATACAAATCATATTTGAGTCCATCGGTTAAAGAACCCGAAAGTTTGCAACCTGGTGCGAATTGTTGCACCGCATCATCAGCGCTATAACCGATCAAATCAGGAGTCGTTGCATATGCGTTACCGAGCGAAATACCACGGCCAACCTGAAACGGAAATAATCCCAAAGTAAAATAGTGGCTGTGCGCAGGACAAATACCTATCATGTGATTGAGATTATACTCCATCCAAATCTCACGAATTATGGGCACATGCACGTGAATAGCATGCCTATGGCTACCAATAACAGATTCCGCATCTTTTATCGAAGCGGTACCGGTACGCGCAATACTTGCAGGAGCACCCCAAATACCTTTGTTTCGAATCCCCGTTTTAACTTTGATAATATCTTCGGCATACGTTTTTTTACCGTATCCATAGAGCATCTCAAAATCCCAAATATGCCGAGCAGGAATAAAAATTTCGTCAGTTGTGTTGCACGAATTGAGCAAGCGTAAATTTTTACCCCATAAACCTTCGATTTTGAGCTTATTATTGATAGTAAACGAATGATCGTTAACAACCCAGGTAAAAGGATTTTTGTCTCCCGCCCACATAAAACACGGACAAATACTTAATGCAAGAACTATTGTTTTAAATGAAGTACTCATGGGATCTTTCTTGAACATGAATTAAACTGTTTTTAAGATTTTTTGTAAGATACTGGCGCGTTTGACATCGTGACATGTGCACAGTACCAATTTTCGCAAAGATGCACGCCTTAATGAATTGCGCTCTATCAGTGTAAAAAAGTGCGTTGAATAGTCAATTATTGATCCAAGGAAAATTCATGAAACAGCTATTTATCGGAGCTCATATATCGATTGCAGGAGGACTGGCTCTCGCTCTTGATCGTGCCCAAAAACTAGGGTGCACCGCGCTACAAATTTTTACGCACAGCAACCGACAATGGGCGTTTAAAAAACCTGATACACAAACCATAAAACATTTTTTAGATACAAAAAAAATTACCGGCATAAGTGCTGTCGCAGTCCATACAAGCTATTTGTTGCATGTTGGCTCAACAAATGATGCACTTGCACTAAAATCACAACAGGGCCTACTTGATGAATTTGATGTCTGCAGTGATCTTGAAATCGCTTATGTTATTTTACACCCGGGAAATGGTCATCACGAAACAGAAGAAAAAACGGCTCAGCGAATCGCGTATGCGCTCGACCAGGTATACTCAAGTCTTATGCTCCTAAACAAAAAATTTATTCCGTATCTGGTACTTGAAACTACCGCAGGTCAGGGAAACGATTTTGGAAAAATTTTTGAGCACCTTGCTGCTATTCGTGATCACATGAAGTTCAAAAAGCATGTACGATTTTGTATTGATACAGCACATATCTTTGCTGCAGGCTATGATATTCATGATTATGAAAAAGTAATGCACCAGTGTGACAAAATTCTTGGGTTATCCAACATTGCCGTAATTCATTGTAATGACTCGAAAAAAGAACTGGGCTCGCACGTTGATCGCCATGAACACATTGGTAAAGGGTTTATTGGCCTTGAACCATTTAGAAAAATTATTAATGACCCTAGACTTGCACATGCATATAAAATTTTAGAGACACCGGTTGAGGATGGTTACGGCTTTAAAGAAAATCTCGAGGTCCTTTTGTCACTTAAACAATAAAAACTCAGTCCACAAATTATAAGGGCTTTGCCCTTAACCCATAAGCGCCCAGCGCTTAACCTGGTGACATAATATTACATAAGCCATTAACTTATTTGCCCATATCAAACCAGCGCTTGACCGCTTTGATATGAACTCTTAACGCACATGCCAGGTATCTTTAATTTTTTGAAGAGTTCCGTCACTCTCCATATCACTCAAAATTCGATTGATCGAATCACGCAATACTGGATAAGCCTGATCAACAGCAATAGCGTAATTTTCATTTACGTCAGGTAAGGGCATAACATTAAAATTTGTATCACCCAGACGCTCAAGCATGTACCTCACATTTTGAGCCGTTGCGACAAAAGCATCGATAGTACCACTCTTAAGAGCAAGAACACAATCATCAAGGCTTGGTTGCGCAGATATTTTTATATTTTTAAGTGTTTTAAGCCACAGTTCACTCGTGTACCCTGGCGTAACTCCAATATTTTTGCCTTCAAGAGAAAGCAGGTTTTCTAATTTTTTTGCATCAGAACGCGATACGATCATAAGCGGGTCATAGCCAAGGTACGGCTTACTAAACAATACCAACTTTTCACGATTAGCCGTGGGTGTAATACCACCAATGGCCATCGAATATTCACCCTCATGCACTTTAATAAAAATAAGCTCAAAAGGAACATCGTGTATCGTAAATTGTTTACCCAACCGATATACGATCTCTTTGCCAAGATCGATATCAAAGCCAACTAATTCACCGTTACCAATAAAACTAAACGGCGGATAGTCAGCGGTTGTTGCAATGGAGATGATAGGCGGAACGTCCGGTAGCTTTTTTGTAAGGGCATACCGCACCAGAATAAATCCTGCGCATATACAAAGCATAGTAATCAAAAACGTTACGAGCAATTGCCTACTGCGAGGATCAAACTCACGCATATCATCTCCTTTTTAAGATTCTGTGGCGTTTCCAACCGTCATCTGCGCCCCTGTATGAGATCATCAATCAACCCAAATTTCGCCAAAGTTTCGGTGAACAAAAATTAAAACTATGGTCAACACGCGACGAGCAATAGGCGCACGTAATTTCATCGGGTCGAGGGTTTCACCCTCGTTATGCAGCGGTTTCAAGCTCAGGAATAAGATTCTTATGGTACAACGCAAAACCAAGATTGAAGTACGGCATACGATAATACGGGTTAATCGTAATCGATTGCTTAAACATTTCAACGGCACCGTTCACATCGCCTTGCATAAACAATGCGCAACCTAAATCATTGATCGTTGCAAAGTTTGTTGCATTAATTTCAAGTGCTTTTTTAAACCACTGAATAGCGTCTGGCATATTATTTTGATCATAAGCTACGGTACCAAGATTATGATAGGGATAATCAAAACTTGGATGACGATCGATCGCTACGCTAAATAATTCAGACGCACGTTTAAACTCGCCACCATGCAAATGAGCAAGCCCAAGGTTATTCATGATAGGTCCACTATCAGGATCTATTTCGTATGCCTTATCAAGGTGTTCTTTTGCCGCATCAAGCATACCGCTGCTCAAAAGGGTTGTGCCAAGATTGTATTGCGCACCAATATTTTTTGGATCAAATTCAATTGATTTGCGCATAAGTTCGATGCCTTGTTGAATCATGCCCTGCGCTGAAAGAATAGCACCAAAATTACTGAGAATTTGTGATGATGCAGGATCTGCCTGTACCGCTTTTTGGTAAAATTCTGTTGCTTGTTTAATGTCCTGTTTATCAAAATATTCATTTGCTTGCGCAAGAAAATCTTGAGCTTGAGGTGTGGCAGTTGGCGCACTCGTAAAATAAATATACGGAGTGGTCAGCGTTGTAGTCATCAGACTGTTTTTGTTGTAATTCATGGGTACTCTCACTGAATAAAAAGTTTACCTATGGCAAACGCCATTTTGGCATGCGCTGATACTGTGCACGTCTTAATGGACTGCGCCATTTAAAGAAGGTTTTGCCTGCGCATGAGCATACAACAGATAAGGGATACTTGTCTAACGGCGGTGTTAGAGAAAGTCTTCTTCTTTGCAAAACAATGTGGTACATTCGTGATGTATCTCTTAGCAAGATACGCTACGCAAGAGTGGCGGAACTGGCAGACGCGCTGGACTTAGGATCCAGTCTCGAAAGAGGTGGAGGTTCGAGTCCTCTCTCTTGCACCAAAAAAAAGGAGCCCTTCCCATGGATGTTTCCGAAAAAAACATATCTTTTTCGTACACAAAATTTCCTACAGGCACATTTTCCGTAGGTATTTCCCAAGACCTGGTCCGACCAATATACAATTTTATTCTGCAAGACCAGCAACTTTCGTTTCATACCCGCGGCTTTCAGTCAGGCATTGTGGCACCAGGGTACATAGAAAAAACATGTCGCCATACCATAGTGTCACACCTTAAAGAATTATTTTTTAATCACTGTGTACTCGGGTTTGTATGCCGACAAATGCATCTTAACCGCATTACCATGATCGGAGAACCCGAGCTTGCTGATGTGTATATTGATCCAGAAAATAGCGCCCGATTTGATTTTAATTATGCTCCAGTGGATCCAACTTTGCCTCGCCAATGGAAAAAGCTCATTTATCGAACGCCTTCACGTAAGGGCTATAAAGACCTCGACAAACAAGCTCTGAGCTTTTTTGAAGAAGAAAATAAAACAATGCCCAATCAAATCGACCAAAAAATTTCTCCCGGTGATTGGGTACGATTTAGTATTTCATTAATAATCGACAAAAAGAATCGCTGTGAGCTAAGTCACAGCGATATTTTATGGATCAAAATTGGTACAGAAACAATCAATAAGGACATTGCTGCAATTTTTTTAAACCGTAAACGCAGCGATAGTATTATTTCTTCTCATGATTTCTTTCAAAACTATGTAAGCAATAAACTCAATGCTGAGTATGAGTTTATTATCCGCATTCTTGATATCGTGCCATACGAATATTTTTCGTTCGATTTATTTAAAAAGCAATTTTTTTTGAGCACCAGCCAGGATGTCCATAGTAAATTTATTGAAGTCCTTTCAACACGCAATGATATTACGCAGCGACATGAGATCGTTACATCAGTATTAAATTTATTGATTAATAAATCGATCATCATGATTCCTCAAAAATGTATTGACCTTGAAAAAGAAAACGTCGTTCAATCCTTGCGCGAAAATCCCGATTACCTCGTTTTTCGCTTACAATCAAACTTCAAAAATCTTGTCACATCTCTTGCCGAGCGACAACTCAAAGAACATATCATTCTTGATGCTCTGGCGCACGCAGAGGGGCTCTCTTCAACAGATCAGGACGTACGCGCGTACCTTAATTTGATGCAACGACCAAAAACAAAAGAATTTATTTATTCGCTCATGCCTTCATCCAAAATATATGACCAAGAAATTCCGCTCCCCGAAGATTATCTCAAGCGTTTTTGTTTGCGCGAAAAAACGCTTAACTATGTTATTCATCAGCTTACCCGTGCATAAATGCACAAAGAAAATTGTATACATGTAGAAAAACCCCTTCAAGCACGGTATAGTGTGTAGCATGAAGATCATTACAAAAAACAAAAAAGCTTTTTTCGACTATTCCATTTTGTCTCGCCTTGAAGCGGGCATCGTACTTACTGGTGACGAAACAAAAGCAGTGCGCGCAAACAACGTTAATCTCACTGGAACGTTTGCAACGTTTCACGGTCAGGAGCTCTTTTTAATGAACTGCCACATCGGCACGTACTCACATGCATTTATAAAAAATGACGAACAAACGCGCCGCTCACGCAAACTTCTTTTACACAAGAAAGAGCTCATCCGTCTTATCGGTGATGTCTCACGCAAAGGAATTACTATCGTCCCGCTCGCGCTCTACATTAACGAAAAAGGTAAAATAAAGGTTGAGCTCGGAATCGCAAAACACAAAAAAGCACATGAGCGTAAGGAAGAACTCCGCGAGCGCGATATTACACGTGAAACTGCTCGTGAACTTAAAAATCACTAGACACAAAAATAGGAGATTTATCATGATTATGACATTCGCTATGCGAACCAAATACTCATATTTAGGTAAACTTCGCTCTATGTTCATGCTCCTCTCAATCGTGCTCAGCATGCCACTTGCCGCAGCTTCACGCAGCGAGTCAATCGACGATGTTCCCGTTTTGTCTTTATCGATTCCATCAGCAACATGTGCATGCGCATGCAAACAAGCGTGTATGAATAACAAAAATTGTCGTTGTTTTGTGCTCAGCGTGCACACACCCATATCAAGCAACTCCAAAGGTCTGTATGCATGCTACAAAGGTCGCATTATCGCACTTAACAGTGTTGATTGTATTCTTCCTGAACAGGATAAATCGCTTGCTTTCTCATATGTCGTCACCGAAGACGTCGGCATAGTTGCACAAAAAAACACCATACGCTACCTCAAACGCGACGAGTCTCTGCCTTGCAATTGGTATGATATTACGCTCAAAATAGACGACTCGCGTGATGAACCAACATACTCCTGGACAGTTGATAAACGCGCCAAAAACAACATGCCTTTACAGCTTCCCGAAACGGCTATTTTAATTTTAGCTGATCCGTCCATCATTGAAAAAGTTGAGCCCACACGCGCTGAACCAATAAATAAAACTGGTACAGCAAATAATGTAGTATCCTTACCAACAATATTCATTAAAGAGAATGTTGATGCAGAAAAACAGTCAGCACGCGCATCACTTGCGTTGATCAATCTTCGCACGATTAGCTCGCGCAAACACGAGGACACAACATGCGCGGTATGCGGATGCAGCGTGATAAGCATGAACGTTGAACATCAAAAAATGTAACGTAGGCATTCCCAGCTCTGACGAATATTTTATCTACCATCTTTATCACCAGGTCAAGCCGTCGCCTTCGGATATGGCCGACACGTGGCGAGCAGTGGAACCAGAAAATGGAGCGAGGGCATCGATCATGAGTTCTTTGTCACTGGGTTGAGGGTGAATACCCTCATGGGTTAAGGGTGAAACCCTTATGGCGCAAGCCATAAATACCCCTCTTATAAAATAAAAAATTTATTAGGATTTTTAAACATGCATAGCTTAGAAAATTGCACCATACTTGGCATCGAATCATCCTGTGATGAAACTGCGGCAGCAGTCTACTCAAGCTCTGATGGCGTACGCTCAAACGTTCTTGTGTCACAAATCGATTTGCACAAAGCCTACGGCGGCGTGGTCCCCGAGATCGCGTCACGCGCCCATATCAACGCAATTTTGCCGATCATACAACAATCGCTTGAGCATGCATGCTGTAGCATTAAAGATATCGACGCCATCGCCGTGACAAACAAACCGGGTCTTCCTGGTTCTCTACTCATCGGTGTTGCAACCGCAAAAGCGATCGCATACGCACAAGCAAAAAAATTAGTCGCAGTAAACCATCTCGAAGCCCATATTTTTTCTGCGCATATCGAGCATGCTATACCGTTCCCTTATCTCTGCTTAACCGCATCGGGCGGACATACAGCGCTCTATCGCGTTGACGATTTCGGTGCGTATAACTGTATTGGGCACACCCGTGATGACGCAGCAGGAGAAGCTTTTGATAAAACAGCGAAACTTTTAGGACTGGGTTACCCCGGCGGAGCGGTTATAGAGCAGCTCGCACGCGCAACAAACTTCACCGACTTCTTTAAGTACCCGCGCTCAAAGGATACGTCACTCGACCTGAGTTTTTCAGGATTAAAAACTGCTGTACTTTACGATATGGTTAAACGAGGCTGGTACGACCTTGAGTCCAAGAAAAACTTATTACATCTCCACAGTGCTGAAGAACAAGAAAACATCAAAAAACAAGTAGCCTCGTCACTCCTGGTATGCATGGGCGATATCCTGGTACAAAAAGTTGAGCGGGCTTTCACCCGCTCATCAGAATTTAATGCACTAACGTTTGTTGGTGGCGTGTCGGCTAACCAGTATTTGAGAGATCGTCTTACTGCAGCCGCACATACGCACCATAAAGCTTTTTTTACACCAACGCGTGCGTACTGCACCGACAATGCTGCGATGGTTGCGTTTGTGGGGCACTATCGTGCACAAAAAGGGTTATTTGCTGATTTTGACCTTGATGTCTATTAAGCCCTTCACGGCATTGCGCCATTGTTCCTTATCCTCTTCAGGTATTAATTGCATTGGTAGTCCTGTTCTTCTGTCTATAGGTGGATTTATTTTTCTCATAATAAGACTCTTCACGCGCGGTCCAGCATCTGTTGATTTAAAAAATTCGTTCATCTCTTTACCAAAAACATTTTTAAGAACTTTAAACCACTCAACGTTGTTTGTTTCGATGGCATTGCGTACTAATTCTTCAAATATCTCTGGTGTCTTTTCTGACTCTTTTGCATCCCGTGAAGCATAAAGTATTTTTTTGATTACTGTCGCAATAGCAGGCATAAATCGCGGATCATCATGCATTGCAATAGAGCCAAGCCACGTAGCAAGATCTAAATTAGTGTATGTATATCCACCTACTAACAAATCAATTTGATCTTCTTGTTTTAACTGCGGTTTAAGAGTTGTCCACAACACCGCAATTTCTTTTTCTTGCTTCTCTCGTAGAGCCGCAAGTTCTTGTGCTTCCCGTTGTTTCTTTTCTTGTTCACTCTCTTCTACCGGCTGCGTAGAAGCTGCAGTTTCTGTCGTTGATGGTTCTTTTGAAGCCTCTTCATCTAGTTTGTGCTTTGTAGGTCGGTGTTTTTTTGGACCACCCAACTTACTTCTTTCACTTGTTTGTTCAATTTTTGTTGAACCAGACTCCTGCGAAACAGAAGGTACTGAACTTGTCTGCGAACTATCGGGTGTAGGAGGAGGTGTACTTGGCAATGTTTTTTTGCCACCCAAAGTAAATCGCTTAGATCTCCCAGAGACTTCAGAAGAAGGCTTTTCTGCCAAAGTTGGGACGGTAGCTGGTTCAACAACAGGCGGAACAGGCGCAATTGGTGGTGGCGTTACTTCAACAGGCAGTGTACCCGGCATCGGCTGAGAGATTTCTGGCGCAACTACTGGTACTGGCGATATCGGTTGAGTAGATGGTACAGTTGAAGTTGTAGAACGTATAGACCATTTTTCATGTATTGCTGAAACAAAATTTTCACCTGCTTGTTTTGCCATGTTCATAAGCTCTTCTTTATCAGCAGGAACTACACTCGAAATCCCGAATATGTCATCAGCAGCAGGCTCTCTTATCAATTTTTTGAATTCTTCAAAATTGTTTTGTTCTAAGGCTGCAAAAATTTTGGCTTCCAAAGCTATGTATGCCGGTTCTTCTTGAGATTTTTGTGTCTCCAAAGATTTGAGATATTCTGCATATTTTTTCTGCTCTTCAAGAGATTTAGGTTCTGAAAATTCCACCGGAACAGTTGGTTCTATAACAGGCCGCGAAGCAGGTTCTTCCATTTTTGAAGGAACAGGCTCTGTTGTTTTTTTTGGTTCTGGTGATGGAGCAGGCTGATAACCAATAAAAGAAAACTCAGGATCAACGGCTTGTCCATACTGTGGCGCAGGTATCTGAGATGGTTTCTCAATTACAGGCACTGATGAAGCAGGTACTTCTTTTGGTTTTTCTGGTGTATTAATTTCAACAGAAGGTGGTACCACCACAGGTTCATTTGGCTCTGAAGTTTTTGTTGGTTGTTTGACCTCTTCAACAGGCTTTGGTGCAGGCGGCTGCATTTCTGTTTTTAATTGCGCTTCAGTTTTGGGAGTTATCCCAAGCCAGGTGAGTTGCTTTGTGTAACGCTCGAAAGCATCTTTTTTCTGCACGGCATCGGTTACAATGAGCATTTTTAATAGAGCTTCAGCAATACGTATACGATCTTCTAATTGCGGCACAATAGAAGGCTGTTGTACAGCTTTAACAGCATTTTCATTGTTAAGCACTTCTGATCCAACGAGCCATCCAGTTTTTTTTATTATTTCAATATCTTTCCAAACTTCCCACCAAGATGGCTCAATTGTTATCTGTGAGCCAAAAACGAATGTATTAAGTTCGCCAATTTTTTGACCAAAAAATGTCGCAATGTCTCGAGCTTTTGCGACATTTTTTTTACCAAATAATTTAGATAATTCATCGTCATTCGGCTGTAATAACACTTTCAATATATCGCTATTTTCAGGAGCAACGATATTTATAAAGATCTTTATGTTTACTGGAAACGATAAATATTCAGCAAATTTCTCCTTTTCAAATTTATTTACCATCACAACGTTGTTAATAAACATTTTTCTCGGTAAAGCTTTTTGTTCTTCAGCTGATAAAACTGGCTTAGGAGATGACGAACGAGGCGGTGTAGTCGATTTTGCGCCAGAAATTATCGGCGTCGCGATACTCGGAACAACAAGCATATTTTCGTACACCTTTTTAAGGTCAGCGTTAAATTGGTAAAGATGACTCATACCACTCAGCCCTAATGGCATGAGTAGTACAACAAAACCGTAACATAACTTTTTCATCATCAGACCTTCTCCTTTTTTGAATAAAAAAACAAAAATGTTCTTCTGGGATACCATAGCACCCTTTTTATAGGTATTTAAAGTACCGCTTTAGAAGAACAAAAATGACAAAAACTGTAATAAAATAATCCATAAAAAACCGTGCAGTTATTCCCAGATAAAATATTTTCTGAAAATAGCTACACGGTAGATCAATTAAACACAAATTGTTTTAAACAAAAAATAGTACGGTTAAACGTAGCATCTGATGTAACTTTACGCTATATTTTTGGCAGTTATTTCAGATCAAACTCGCTACTTGAGCCACCATTACCTTTTTTACTCATTGAATCCAAGAACTCTTCATTGTTCTTAGTCTTACGCATACGATCAATAAGTAACTCCATGCCTTCAATAATCGACAGGCCTGAGAGAAATTTACGCAAAATGCGCACACGATTGAGCACACTTTCATCAAGCATAAGTTCTTCGCGACGCGTACCCGACATAAGCAAATCGAATGCAGGAAATATACGCAAATTCGAGAGCTTGCGGCTCAAGTGAATTTCCATGTTACCCGTACCTTTGAATTCTTCAAAGATCACTTCGTCCATGCGCGATCCGGTTTCAACAAGTGCTGTTGCAATAATCGTAAGCGACCCAGCTTCTTCTGTTGCGCGTGCTGCACCAAAAAAGCGCTTAGGTCTTTGCAAAGCATGCGCATCGATACCACCAGTCAAAATTTTTCCTGATACTGGAGCGGTTGTGTTATATGCTCGCGCAAGTCGCGTAATAGAGTCAAGCAAAATTACCACGTCTTTACCAGCCTCAACCAAACGCTTTGATTTTTCGAGCACAACGTCAGCAACTTGAACGTGTCGATCGGCAGACTCGTCAAAGGTTGAACTAATCACTTCTGCATTCGCACCCTTTATAGTACGACGCATGTCAGCAACCTCTTCAGGCCGTTCATCAACTAGCAATACAATCAAAAATACTTCTGGATGATTTCTGATGAGCGCACGAGCGATCTCTTTGAGTAATTCAGTCTTACCGGTTTTAGGTGGCGCAACTATAAGCCCGCGCTGACCTTTGCCAAGTGGAGAAAAAATATCAAGAATGCGCGTTGCCACGCTCGAAGGATCAAAATCAAGATTGAACTTTTTATTGGGGTGCACAGGAGAAAGACGATCAAAATGTGTACGATCACCCAGTAATGCGGGATCGGCATAATTAACCTGTGTTACCTTAGCAAGTGCAAAATATTTTTCATTATCCTTTGGTTTACGAATCACACCGCTGATAATATCACCGGTACGCAGCCCCAAACGCCTAATTTGTGATGGTGAAACATAAATATCATCAATGCTCGAAGTGTAATCAAATAACTTTGAGCGTAAAAAACCGTACCCGTCAGGCATGCGTTCAAGAACGCCACTCACCAAAACTTCTTCGTCAGGGTGTGCATCGAAATACGTAATTTTTTGAATAAGGTCATCCCGCGACATAAGCGAAGTACCGGTTAAACCGTGCCGCCGGGCAAGTATATTGAGTTCTGCGAGCGTCAATTCGCTTAAAGCGCGACCTTCCATTGCTCAAATCTCCTAAAAAAATACATGTGAAAAAATAAAACAGAATGCGAGAAAAGAAGTCCACCAGCCGTCGCCCATACGATACGCTCAAACACTTCAATCAGTGTTCGATTTCATATGGTATGGCTGGCAGGTTGCGTTATGCACATCCGTGATCATGAATAATGTGATTTAATCACATAAACAAAGTTACGTTTGAGCAGACCACCAAGTGATTAACATATCACTTGGGCTCTTGCCATAGCTTCGTGGGTAGTGAAAGAGTAAAGATCTTAAAGAACTGTACTATATCACAAGATCTGCCGAATTATTCAACTGCTTCAATCGAGCAGATCTTGTGATGTTGATATTTCTAATTGTGGTCTTTTTTATAAAAGAGCAACATGGCTGGCGATGCAATGTAGATCGATGAATATGTACCAAAAACCATACCAACTAACAGGGCAAGTGATAACGTACGTAACAGTTCTCCGCCAAAAATGGCCAATGCAACCACAACAAGCGCCGTTGCAAACACCGTTAAAATCGTACGACGAAGTGTTTCGTTAAGGCTAATGTTGACGATCTCTTCGATAGTCTTTGTGCCTGAAAATTTCTTAATGTTATCGCGGATACGCGAGAAAATAACAATCGTATCGTTAATCGAATAACCTAAAATAAATAATATGGCACTCAAAATATTAAGCGATATTTCATAATTAAACCACATGACAAATGAAAGCACAACAATCACGTCATGACCAAGCGAAATAACGTTACCTATCGCAAACGAGAATAATCTAAATCGGAACCATATGTACAAAAGCATGATAAACAGCGCAAGCAAAACCATGTACACCGAGTTCCATGTGAGCGATTTGCCAACACTTACGCCAACTGCATCGGTTTGCTTAATGGTCACTTCATTGCCCGGATAAGCTTCTTCAAGCATCGTTTTTACACGACCCGAAAGGCCTTTAGTATCGTACTCGTATCCCTTCATACGTACGAGAATCTCGCGATCAGAAAAGTCGCGAGTCACAACACCATCAATACCTTTTGAGGCAAGAGTACGAGCAACTGCTTCACCAGTCGTGGGTTTTGAAAAACCCAAAAGAACCTGCGTACCACCGGTAAAATCAACACTGTACTGAAAGACTTGCCCAGTTGTAACACGCTTATACAGCGCACCCGCAATGAACGAGCCAATTATCAAACACGAAAAAACCAGGGCCTGCGGACGGTACTTTAAAAAATTTATCATGACACTTCTCTCCCAAAGTATGGCAAACGCCATTGTGGCACGCTCAAATTTATCAACTTATTGTTACAACGATATCCATAATTGATACTCTTAAAAGGGTAAAATTTAGGGAATTTCGCTAGTCTCCGGTTGTTTTAGAGAACAGAAACGAACTTGCGGCCTTTTGCTCCAAAATGAAACTTGATTGACCCTGCAGCAAGAGCAAACAACGTATCATCGCTGCCTCTGCCAACATTCTTACCAGGATGAATATGTGTACCGCGTTGACGAGCAATAATTTCGCCACCGGTTACGCGTTCACCGTCAAAAAGCTTTACGCCAAGACGTTTGCTTGCACTTTCTCGACCGTTCTGAGTAGAACCGCCGGATTTACTTGTTGCCATCGAATTATCCCTTCATTCTCGAGAATATACCTGAATATATTTTTTAACAGCATTTGTTATTAACCGCTCGTATACGCTACAAAGCATGTGCTTATCTACAAACGTATAGTACATATATTTCATGCGCCAATTTTAGCACGTTTCACTATAAATTGACGAAGAAACCAACAAAAAAGACAATTTCAGTATGCCTTTGATAGCTAAAAAGTCAAAAATCGTTTTGATATAGCGAAGTCCATTAAGCCTACGGCCCAGATGATACATACTTACTTTCATCTGGAGTTATGCACACTCGAGACTACGGATAGTGCCTTTGAATTATATAAACCGTGAAATTATTTGAGCGTGCCCAAATGGCGTTTGCCATAATAATCGGTATCAAAAATCATTGTTTAAAGCTCGTCTGACCCCAATGGTGATCAAACGAGCTTCATAGACATCGTTAATACATGAACCCAGCAGATAATGTTATACCATCCGTACCAATTGATCGTTTACCATTAAAGCTGTATTGATAACCCACTCCAAATGTCGCAGAACGCCAACGATACAGGCCATTCAAGGTCAATGTATGAATCGTCCACTCTTGGGCGGTTTGTGCATCAGAAGCAATGACTGAATCATACAAATTGCTTACCGGATATATGGTATCATCATTTTGTTTGCGATACTGATAGCCTATCGTAAACTCATACTGACGCGTGCAATTATGCAATCCACCATACAACGTAAACTGCTGATTAAGGCCGGGATCACGAAATGTACACTGCTTGGTTAAAAAAAGAAGGTCTGTTTGAGCAGAATCAACACTAATTGCCTCTATATGCTTAACCCCGAACAGATATCCGATTTCAACGTCCAATCCAGCATGCACATAGTTGCCTAAAGAAAGCTCCAGATCAACACCTGCAAGTACTCCAGCACCACCGTTATATCCAAATGATGGAGCATACAATAGCGCAAGGTTTGCCTTGCGTGCAGTTGGCAGAATAAGTCCTCCACGCGCCGCAACTTGTACATAACGCAATAAGGGTCGTGCTTGAAAAAAGCATCCATGCCACCAGCACAGAGCCGCCATATCGCCAATGCCCCAACGATCTATTTTGTGAGCACAGCACCCAAGCATATTACATGGGAATATTGATCTAAAAAGGCTTTCTTCATAAAGGCCGGTATTTTGTTCTTGTGGTTGCCACTTTTTAACATGTAGATTCATATGGTAGATAGGGAGGTATAACCCAAAAAACCAATTTGGGTTTAAGTGATAATGCGCGCCACACAATGCCGCCTGCAGATTCATTTTTCCGCAAGGAATAAAATGAGCGTACGCTCGTGAGTCTCCTTGTACATTAAACAACTCAGCCAGAGAACCGATCTGATCTGTCGGCTCATGACCGCGCAGAGCGGCCAATCCGTCTTGTGTATTTTGCCATGTTTGTAACACATTGGCCGTACGACGCCACTCATCGCATAGACCGGCATCGCATACCTGAAAGCCTTTTACATGGGTTGAACAAAATAATGTTGCATCAAAATCCCAGCATCGTCTATTGCAGACAAGCTGTTGACGCATTTGCAAAATATCATACGGTTTTGGAATCGAATACGAACGAATATGAGAATACGACAGCTGCGAAGCAAGCGATAAACTCATGATCGTAAGATGTATAAAAAGTTTTTTCATCGTACTACTCATCATATGCACGAATATAAATTGAACTCATCTGCTACCGCTAGCGTACCATGCGCAGAAACACGTGTCATTGCATTCACGCACATTCCCGAAAAATGTATTAATCCTGCATCATTATTTGAAGAAGCCAAAGAAAATACAGGTTTTTGATTTCGTGGAATATATCCACTTTTTGCAGCAAAATCCACTCCATCAAAATGTTTAAATAAAGCACGGTATGACGACCATATGTAAGCATACGGAACAACGTTTTGATTAAGCAGCTGTGGTGCTGATCCATATGTAGAGATCAAGACATATTCGCGAGCCTGACTACGACCTATATCACCCGAAAGAACATATAAATTTGCACCATCAAGAAAATGGCCCAATTCACTCAAAGGATTGATTACAGTCTCAATCCTGCTAACTGCACCGGCTGAAAAAGGCAAATCAACAACCGTCCAGTTTTGACCCTGATTATCCGAATAAAAAAGCCCTGCATTTGTAGCAACAATCATACGAGTTTGATCTGCCACAAAATCACTTATATAGACATTATTACCAAAACGAGTAACAACCTCATATTCAGCATTTTCACCACGCAAAAATTGTGCCGAATCAAGCCGCACGCGAGCAACCTTGTCATAGCAAGCTAAATATACATATACTCCATCAGTAGTAAGATGTCGCACAAATTTCAAATTTGTTAATCGCCTAAAAGACAATGTATCTGGCATATTTGCAAAATTTTTAGTCAATCCTGTAATAGGCCAGCCGCCACCTGCATCACTGCACAAAATCGCGCAGCCATCGCTACCACTTACCAGTAAATAGGAATCGGTAGGATCACCCGCAGGCGCTAATACCACTTGGGCTGACGTAAGTTTGTTGTCTGTTAAAACGCCTCCACTCACCACAATACCATCAACGGGAGCTAACAATCCGGAAAACGAGCCATTTGTCGCATTAAAAATAATCGATTGATCGCTCACAGGACCAAACTTTCCTCCGGCGTCAGACGCGCCGGTTTGTAAAAGCACACATCTATTGGAACCAACACTCACGAGCACTGATATCGTACCTGTCGGAGCGTATCCTGAAATATCATAAAAGCCTTGAACTCCGCCCTTTGTTGACGAAAAAGCATCAGTGATGGCTGATGAAACCATTTGCCACTGAGTTTGGTACAATTCGTTACCAGCAGCAGAAATATACCAGTTTGAACCATCAGAAATATCTAAGACACACTTTACTAACGCTGCAGCAGGAACGGCCACACGCGTCCAACTTGTCCATCCACCAATACTACCGTTTGGGGCATAGACTGGCTGCGACGAAAACACTCCAGCCTGAGTAAAAATGCCTTCGCTCACATTCACAAATACCGTATCATTAACAACCCATACGTCATTAATAATTCCAGGAGCTACATCATTACCCACCATTGCAGTGGTGTCATTATCATCATATAAATCAGCAGCAACAGTAGCAGCATCAGACATAACGCCCTTTACGGGCACCGCAGTTTTTTTTGCAAGCATGCCATAAACCGGAACAGTAGTAACTCCGATAGTTGCAGTTGCAAGCGGATCGTTCACCAGTGGAAGCGCATATAAGCAATTTTTTACCGCATCAATATTACCTGTAGCGTATACTCCGCCATTCACCAATAAATAATCAACGCCTGTTTGACCATGGATCGAAGAAAGGTGCAGCGCAGCAATATTCACAGGAGATGCATTTGAGCCAACAATTTTATTTCCCACTATAGCTGCAGGATCTGCAATAATTGATCGCGCGTTCTGAAAAATGGATAGTGCACCTGTTGTGCCGGTTACATTAAAACCTGCGTACCATGGCGCAATCGCAGGAAACGAATTTATGAATAGCACCGGCGCAGGATCACCGCTCGGCACGTCATTATGAATCGTTACCACGCTTGCCCCAATTTTGAGTAAATCGGCCAAATTGTTTGGCGATGCACCATTAAAACCAACAGTCACATCAACAACAATCTGGGGATTTGTTCCTGTGAGGTCAAAATGGGCAACAGCAAAAGCTGAGTCGCCTGTACCGAAAGCACCACTTGTCGGCTTAAGCAAAACAAACATGCGTGCACTGTTGTCCATAAGAACGTATTGCATTGAGGTAAACGCAACAACTGAATCAGCATCCAGGATTCCTCCCGCATCTTTAAGCGCAGCAGAAACGGCAAGCGCAGCAGTTGATGCATTTGCATACTGCGTGTAACAAATCAGTTTATTTTGATATACGGGATCATTGAGAACACCGCATGGACGTTGATTAAGAAAATCTAAAAACAAAAAGGTATTGTTGTAAACCGGATTGGCTGTATTAGCAGCTCCATTTACAATGGCCGTCTGCGGGGCAAGAGGCGTAAGAAAATCGCTGCTTGCATTTGCTGCGGCTAATGCATACGTCCCTGCATTGGCGCCCGATGCACCGACAAATACATTGTGCGTAACCTGATTTATTTGCAAAAACCCCATATTGTAAATAGGCGCAGGATGCGTGATATTACGCGCTCCAAAAAGACAACAGACCTGCAAGCATGCAAGAGTAACAATGCCCATGCGAATAGTCATAATAAAAAATCTCCTCATCTCTTTTTTGGTATTGTTTTTAACATGTCAATTACGATATTAACGGAACACATCAAATCATGCACGTCAGATATCACACATAGTGCGATTGGATTTCATAAACAATAAAGTAGCTTGCTCGAGCTGCAATGGCCTTCACTACAAAAAAAGCTTCTAAAGAAGCTTTGCATAGCTCTGCTTTGGCACAGTCTACTCAAAAAAGCGCAATCTGCCCACTCTTTGTTTTAACAAAAAAAGAACAAAAAATTTCTGTTATAGCAAAACTCACTAAGCTCTTTAGTTATTTCTTTGAAGCTGATCGCCCAAATACTTTTACCTACTCGTATTTGGAGTCCTGTTCACGTGTATGTGTAAAAAAGATTGTAACAATCGCATGTTTTACGAACGCACATGAGCGTGCCCAAATAGCGCCTGCTATAATTTGCCGTTTTTGTGATAAAAGTCGATACTTATAACGTTTTTCATGAACATTGATAAACAATTCGAAAAAAATAACAAAAGCAAACAAATTATTTACATGTTCCCAAAGGATTTTTTATGCACTTTTCCAAAATGATTCTCTCTGTGGCTCTGTTTGCTTCAATGCACTCATGTTTTGGAATGACGATACAAAAAAATCAATATGCACAATCGACGCAAACACAACAACGCATAGATGTTTTACAAGAACTTGTTGATTTTGTAGTACTAACCCAGAACGACCATTTTAATTATTTTCCTTCATTGGTTATGGAAGGACAAATCATCATTTTGAAGGTAAAAGAAGTAAATGATAGACTCACAAAGTATCATAAAAGTAACCCTATAAGCATCCGCGAACTTATTTTTGTTGTTCATAACTTAATCCGTCGCGGATATCATCCAGAAGTAAATTTTACAGGTACATTACAGACCGCATATTCAACACAATTTAAAACAGTACTGCAAGCACATACAGAACGCCTTAATCGTGGAGAATTTTCCTGTCATTTCAAACAAAATTCAGAAGAGTTTATTTTAGCAAACTGATCACCAAGCCATATCCATGATTTAGGATCAATTTCAAATTTCATCTCAGAATGCTGCACCAAAAAGCCGTGTACATCGCGTTCATGTTGAGCAAAATCGATCGGATCAACATCAATAATTTGTGGCTCAAAAAAACTAAGCTTATAATTCCCGTCTTCATAATATTTTAAGGTCAAAGCACAAAGCACTAAAAGCGTTGTGCGTAAGTTGTTTCCGTCCAAAAATTTTGCACAGAGACGCTGAAACTTGCGTTGATTTTCTGGATTACCATCGTTACATCTATTGATAGCATCAAGTAAGTCACGAAAATATATTATTGTATGTAAAAAAATCATACAAGATGCACTAGACCATCCAGAAGTATCATCAGCAAAAAGAGTCTCATAATCATCAAAAAAAAATCGCAACTGATTTTTTAAAGGATGCGGCCTATGATGATATTCACTAAGCACTACATTCACCAAAGATTCACACGATTCGCAAAAATGTCTATGGTTTTGACTTGTAAGCACGTGCAATAAGTTGCTTTTACTTTTATGCCACAGCTCCAATTCTTGCGCAGACACATTTTGCGGCTCTGGAAAAAAAAGATCATAATTAACCGGTCGCAGTGCCTGCACGTATTTTAGTCCATACGTTTCATTTATATCAAAGAATGTTTTCATCAGATTGAATTGATCTTCATCAAGTGCGTGCACACACTTATCCATTAATGCATTAAAAGCGAAATGATGTTCTCTTCTCATAAGATTGAGATACTCAAGATTAAAAAGCATATCACTCTTATCAAGCACGATAGACTGTAAAGTACGGCTCGGAATATAGAGCGACTCAAAAAGTTTCTGGCGTGTTTGATAAAAAATTTCACAAACAAATGGAATTTCTTGTATAAACTTAAAAAAATCACGCGAACACGTATCCAAAACACTGTTAATAGAATTGTTTTTCATAAGAAATGATGCTTTAACTGCATCAAAAAAATTATGTTGCAACGAGGGCAGCATGGACTGCTCATCACATGAAGGAAGATTCATGAGAATATTAAGAGACTGCTCTCTTGTTGCATTCATATTATTTGTAACATTTTGCTGTATTAGATTACAAAAAGCACAGGCTAAAAGGGCTGATCGCGCACGCTCAAAAAGATTGTACTGTGCCCATGTTTTGTTTTTCTTTACTAACGCATTATATTGCTGAAACATTTCATCAAAAAGGGTTGTTGTTCCAATATCGTTGTATATGTCAATATGAAAACCTTGTTCATCACTATGCGGAAACAATACCATATCCTCGCATGCACGATTACCAACAACCTGTAAATCAAGAAGCATATCAAGAGATTTGTGTGCTGCTTCACCGGAGATCATCATGTTATCAATAATTTTTTCAAATTCACGCGTTTGCATATCAGGATCATTAAGCTCTAGCACAATTTGATCATATACGCGTTGCAAACCAAGCCGCTGAGCGATTCTTTTATATAAAGCAAAAAATCGCATCAATAAAATTTTTTGATCATACCTAGTTGTTTGCGTTTTTGGATCGATAAAAGGCTGCGTTTTAAGTACATGTCCAAAAAAACGTATTACACGTCCTGGCAAACAAGGAGTTGTTTTTGGGGCTAGTTCTTCAACAAGAGATTGATACTTTAGCTCCATACCTTGTAAACAAAAAACAGCACATCCCATGCAAAAGGCACATGTTAAAAAGAATTTTGCAATATGCATCTTTGCCTCCAGAATAACAGTCTATATCTAAACACGCCTTGCCTTATATAAACAAACTATGCAGACTAAATGCGACATTTGGCAACTATATTTTTTCATAAAAAAGAGAAAGATAGCATGAAGCACATATATACCACTTTAGGGGTTGCTGTATTAATTACCTACTCCTGCGCACACTCTACACAGAACACTTTTCAAAGCATAGATTCCACAAAAAATATCAATCGCAACCAATGCTCAACGCCCTGCAGCGGATGTACCTATGACGAAGCCTCAGATTTTGATGTCGTGCAATTGCTCACATCAGATCAAATAAATGCACAAAACGTTTTGCAAAATGATATTTATTTGGAAAGTTATCCCATTAACTCACGGCCACTTTTTACTTACCCGTTTGTTACCAAAGAACATTACTGTAACAAACCGTATAACAAGGCGTTTACTCTTAACCTCTTTTTTAACTACACCGCTAAAAAAAAATTTACCTCAACAAGCGTGCACTTGAGTGATTATATAGATCTTTTGGAACCTGACATATTAGAAGAAATTGACATTAAACAGTTCACCAACATTAACGTTCCTGAACTTATCGGTTTATTTGCACCAGCAAAAATGGAAGAACGTCGACTTGGCGGCATCTTTCAAGGGCATATGGCTCTTGGATGCAATACCCTGCAAATGATTTTGCCTCTGTATTATCTCGAGCGAAACCTTCATCTGTATGAAGGAGAAATGCTCGATATAGCAAATCAACCGGTCTTTTCAGATGTCATGAATGTGGACGTTGAGACCTATCTCAAAGCCCATCTCTTGAGCGATCAAATTGGTCTAGGAGACCTTACGCTCGGACTTGAGCGGTGCGTGCTTGAAAATACATGCAACTCACTTTATCTACAGGGACGCATCACGCTTCCTACCGCGGCAAAATTTAAAGAAGGACTTATTGGCAAAAAACACTCACTGTCATGTACCCAACCTCCGTTTTCACTTAAACATGTCTACGAGCTTGCTACCAGCGCAGATGCAGGCAATGAATGTTGTAAAAACCTTCTATTCGCATATCTTTCGGACTTTGGTACAGCCGTCCTTGACCAACTCACGGCAAACATTGCAAAAAGTTCTTTGGGGCAACAGGCGTTCAGCATCGGTGCACAAGCTGTGATCAACCATGACATAAACTCGTACATGGGCTGCTCTTTTTGTGCATATGGTGATTTCTTTTTGGGCAAAAAAACAAATCGATTGCTTTTAGAAAAAATTAATCCTGCAGACTTCTCAGATGCAACCCGTCATTATGACAATGAGCCTCTCGCTGCAGAAAATCTTGCCTTTCTCAACAATCGATTGATTCAAATTATGTATCCACCAGTACGATCAGTAAGCGTATATCAAAAAGGACAGATAGGCGGACGATTGTCTTTTATCAGCGATACGCCATATGCCATGATCCGCTGCGGATATGACATGTGGTACAAATCAAAAGATAAACTTGAAGGCCGCTGTTTATCTCAATTCCAATATGACAAAGCCATAAAACCATATGCTTACCAAGGAAAGCTGTTCGGCGATATTTCAGTTAATCGCCAGCTATGGTGCCTTGACCTAAATGGCACACTCTCTGCCGATGTTACGGTAGACGATAGTGGAATTGGCAAAGATTGGACATTAGCTTTAATTGGATCGATAGAGTTTTAATGAGGGCTCTGCCCTTTAACCCGTAAGCGCCCAGCGCTTAACCTGGTGAAAATATACATGATTTTAATCTGAGAGCCCGTAGCTGCGTAGCATGAAGCTTGAGGAGATAACAAAAACGGTTTTTACCGTTTTTGTTATCTCCTCAGTTACTAACGGCAAGTGCCGTGTTATTACCTGTGTAACTATAGTGTGCATCTACGATGCACACTATTTTCAGTGGGTCAAGGGTTTATGACCCTTGCGGGTCAAAGGGCAGAGCCCTTAATTACAGGCTTTGGCTTACAAGTTTATTGCATTTTGCATTTTCCCAATGGTACCGTTACAACAACACAGAAGTTAAAAAAACAGTACCGGGAGAAACAAATGAAAAATTCATGGAAAGTTATCTGTACAGCGTTCGTCTGTGGCATTTTTCAATTAACCATTTCCGCCACAAAACTCACCGACGAGCAGCTAATAAACTGTATCAATCAAATGATTTTGATTGGGGCGTCGGGAAATACTCTGATAAAAAACTCTTTGCTTGAGCAAGAACTTAAAAAGGGCGTTGGAGGCTTTATGCTACTCCCATGCAATATCGCTACCCCACAGCAGGTCAAACTGTTTGTTCAAGAAATCAAGTCCGCATCACGCATACCTTTTTTTATTGCAGTGGATGCAGAAGGCGGGACTGTTGAACGACTAACTCCTGCCAAGGGTTTCATCGAAATTCCATCAGCAAAGACTTTGGGGCAAGACCGTTCTCTCGAAAATACAAAAAAGTATGCAGAAATTCTTGCACAACAGCTCAACGATCTTGGCATCAACATGAACATGGCTCCAGTGCTTGATGTTGATATCAACCCAGATAACCCTATCATTGGCAAACGAGAACGCTCTTTTTCGGCTGACCCCGAAATTGTTACCAATAATGCACGAGTATGTATCAATATTCACAAAGCGCATAGCATCGTGCCTATCGCAAAACACTTCCCAGGACACGGCTCATCAAAAAAAGATAGCCATGTCGATTTACCCGATATAACCGATACCTATTGCATCGAAAAAGAACTATACCCTTACGCCAAGCTGCAGGACGAGCAACTTCTTGACGTCGTTATGACCGCCCACTTGATGAATAAAAGCATAGACCCGGTTTACCCAGCAACACTTTCGCATACTACATTAACCGGCATACTTCGTACCGAAATTGGATTTGATGGCGTTATTATATCAGATGACATGCTCATGGGCGCGATTCACGAACACTTTGGCTTTGAAAACGCAATCATACAAGCAATCAACGCAGGATGCGACATTGTGCTTATTTCAAAGTTAACATCCACTACCTGCGTACATTCTATCAATGACACCTCTGATATTATGCCTGTTCAAAAGTTACCTGCTGATACCTGCACAAACACGGTAGCATTCGCTCGAATGGTGATTTTTAATGCCGTGAAAACTGGCGCTATCGATGAACAAAGAATAGTTAAGGCGCACGAACGAATCATGCGCCTTAAAAAAGTTTATGGAATTATCAAGTAATTTATCACCGGGTTAAGGACAATTGCCCTTACGGGTTAAAGGGCGGCGCCCTTATGCATTTGCCCCAATTAGCATCCAACATCAAGCGGCTGCACGTCTGTTTCAAAATAAACGTGTAGCTCTTGAGGAAGGTCTTTGTAATTTACTGTACTGGTTAAAGCAGAATAATCAGCGCTTGAGTTCGTTTTCCAAAATAGAACCTTTTTACCATTCAGCTTGCCATCACGTATATCGCGCATTAATGCCGCAAAAGCTTTTCCTGCGTACGTCCCCTCAAGTTTAATATCTTCTAATTCACGGGCCATCATGATCGCCTCATATTCTTCTTGGTCAACGGTGACATAGCCTCCCCCAAACAATACATCGTGCATAATGACATCGGACTCAATAATGTCGCTCACACAAAAATGCTCATCAAGGTCATGCAAAAAACTTGACGTTTGGTTATAGAGGATTGCTACGCCCTTCGCCCAGGTGCCCATGTACGCAAACGATTGAGGAATTGTTGGCACACACACAACACGCGTTTTTAAACCTGCTGCTTTAAGCCCAAGCATGAGCCCTGCGGCCGTACCCATGCTGCCACAGGCAACATAGATATAATCAGGTTCTTGAATCAGACCTTCATCTATTTGTTTTTTGAGCTCAAACGCAGCATTCACGTATCCAATTGTTCCAATTTCATTAGAGCCCCCGCCAAGCACATAGTAATTTCGACAACTATCAAGCAGCTGTAAAACCGCTTCGTTACGAGCATCCCCATTTTTAAAATATCGAATATCAGCGCCATAATACGTGCTCAGCAACAAATTAGATCGCAACGTTGATACATTTACTTGCGGCTTAAGCAACACAATACTTTTTAAACCAACAAGCGGCGCATATGCTGAAACGGCCGTTGTATAGTTTGATCCAGCACCACCTGTTGCAACAACAGCTTTTGCCCCATGCTTAAGTGCATCGGCAAGCAAAAATTCGAGCTTTCGCACTTTATTGCCACCATAACGTGTACCGGTTTTACCATCATCTTTGAGATACAGCTCACATGAATTATTGACCGTTTTTTCTATAGCTGAAAGACGCATAACAGGCGTAGGGAGATCTGCAAACTCAACACACGCGACCTTGTCCTTAAGCCCTGGGTAAGCATCAAAAATGGGCCTCTGTGCAATGCACGCACCCGTCAAACAAGCTGCCATACATAAACCCTTCGTGAATAATTTTGTAAACATACATCGTACATCCTTTTGTAGCTCGCCTTTTATGGCGTTTGCCCAAGTGACATGTTAATCATTTGGTGGCATACACAAACAAATCAATTGGATATTCTATGATCGTTTAAAGCAAACAGCTTTTGGGCATTGGCTGTTGTTTTTACCGCAACCTCTTCAATGGAGCACCCTAACACCTGTGTAACGGTATCTGCAATAAGTGGTATATATTCTGGAGTATTAGGCTTCCCACGTTTTTTTTGCGGCGCAAGAAATGGCGCATCAGTTTCAAGAACGATACGATCTAACCCTGCAACACGCACAACGTCACGAAGATGCTCGTTTTTAGGGTACGAGACAGCACCAGTAATACCAATCATAAAACCAAGATCAAATACCATATCAAGCTGATCAATAGTCTCTGAGTAACAATGAAACACTCCGCGCATACCGCTAAATTGGCAAGATCGCATGATATCTATGGTGTCAGCAAATGCATCACGGGTATGAATCACGAGTGGTAAATCATACTCGGCAGCGAGCTCAATCATGCTTTCAAAAACTTTGCGCTGAGCTAATTTGTCATACCCAGGATAATGATAATCAAGACCGCACTCGCCAATTGCAACCAGTTTGCCTGCCTGCCCGCCGTACCAAACGAGAATATCGTTTGGGGACGAAGGCTGGGTTTTTGCTTCTTTAACAAATGCTTTTAGCGTGTACACATCATCCTGCCATGTTTCTGTTACATCGCTTGGATGCAAGGTAGCCGTTGCATATACATGTGGATATCGCATTGCCACCTGCAGTGCTGCAGCGCTTGATGCAGGGGTTGTACCAATATTGATTAACTCATTCACGCCAACATCAGCGCAGGCTGCAATAATTTGATCGATTTTTACTAAGTCTTCTTCAGACAAAAAAAAACTTTCAGCCCTGTCGACCATATAAGCCAAGTGGCAATGGGTATCGATAAACATATGCATTCCATTTCATAGTAAAAGTGGCAATATGGTGTTCAGAATAACATTGAAAAAAGTTTCCCAAAAAAACTCTTCCTGTTAAAGGTCTGATATGGTCAAAAAAAACATGCCATTTAAAGTGTTCTTTGTATCCATATTTTTTGTTGTCTTTAATGCGTGTCCATATATCCACAGCATGGAGCAGCAACAGCCACAAAAAATATATCAGCCAGCAACCGCGTCTGTTACTAATATTAAATCAAATACTAAAACACTTAATCTTGCAGTTCTTCCAATTGAAATATGCGAAAAATGCCTCCCTGATTATTTCGGTCAACACCGAGAAAATTCTTTAGAGGATACTCGCGCACGCGCTTTGCTTATAAAAGACATTTACTGTAAATATTTAAACCCGCATACAGCAACAACACAAGCTTATAGCGCAACAACAGACCTCAAGCGCATAGCAAACCCTTTTTGGTGCTTTTGTGTATCTTTATTAACAGCCGACGTAATGAGACTCACACAAATTAATGATCTTTTTACACAACATGACCAAGATTTACAAAAAGTACTCCACCAAAAAATGCTTCAATCAATAAGAATTCAACCCAATGCACTGTTTTTAGATGAATTAACCGGAGATCTCTGGGATTTGGAAAAGCGCAAGTGCATATTTCATGGAAACAGAGCAATTGATTGTGCTGAATTAAGTGCTGATGGAAACATTCTTGCAACTGCTGAAAATAAAAACTCTATAGTTCGTGTGCAAAATATAGAAACAGGAGAAACAATTTTTTCGATGGAAAACGTTTTTGATAGAGGAGGCTTTACGGATTTGGCATTAAGCAGAAATGGTACAACGATCGCATGCAAGGCAAATGACAGTGGGTTTAGTGGTCCAGGTAGCACATTTTCCGAAGATATGATTGCCCGTATTGATATAAAAACAAAAACTATCACACGGTACATGGATTTTGAAAATTATTTTCCAACGAGTTTAGTAAAAAACATAAGAATATGTTCTGGCGCTAAAAAAATAATATCAACATGTGACTTTGGATTGGGAGGGCCTTGGAACCGTTTTCGGCACATACTGGGGTTTGATCGCAATCAACCGAAGGTGCCTTTGTTCTGGGAAAAAAACCATACTCCCACAAGAAAAGCTCCTATACTAGCATGGGAACAAGCTACACCTAGAAATACATTGAAAACTCACTGCTGCTGTGGCAGTGCCAATGATATAGACGAAACAGCGCACCAACCGCAATAATCTATGGAAAAATAATGATGAATAAAAAACAAAACGCTCTTTTAACTATTCTTGTACTAGCTATCCCATGCACGATCCACAGCATGCAGCAGCTACGGCCACAAAAAACAGCTCCGCACATCCCCTCTCTTCATGCGCAGCAACCAACACCAGCTGTGATAACGGTGACAACTAATGCTACCCAGCCTTCGACCGGCACGTGCCAAAACTTCGGCAGACAGGTAGGCACCACAAACACATTTGAGAACATAGATCCTACACAAACGCGTCCCTTACAACAGGTCATAAACTGTGTTTCTATGGCAATAGAAAAAGGAATGCTGCCAACATCACCAGAAGAAAAAATATGGATACAAAACTCCTTGTTAACTTTCCCTGAAGCTGTATCAGCTATAACATTCATGCATCAAGGATCTATAGAAACCCCAGATGAGTTGGTATGTTTCTGTCCCCATAGAAACATTCTTGCATCCGCACCAAAAGATAATGACCTTTCTGATGGTATTGTTAAATTATGGAATCTAAAAACAGGAGAACGTATTACGATCCCTCCATTGAATAATCGCCAATATATCACCGGATTGGCGTTCAGTTCTGATGGCAGCATACTTTCGGTTCTCAGCAAAGAAAGCCTCAACGACCACATATTGATTACATCTATCAACCTCACAAATAACAGCATAACAAACATACTTATAGAAAATTCTAAAATACTCATATATTATCCACCGATACAAACAACAAAAAACAGCACCATATCGTGCAATCAAGAAATTTTATACGATAATTCAGATCAAATTTTATTTGCAAAACTTGATCACAATGCAACACATTTTGCAACGATACACTCAAGTGGAGCTGTTCATATATGGGATTTACAAACACGGTCTTTGTTGAGTTCATGCATAGGGCATAGCGCAAAGCCACAGCTGGTAGCTTTTAGTCGGGACGGTTGCGTATTAGCAGGATACATTTTTAAATGTGACCATAATTACAACTGCATATCCCAAAGCATACAACTATGGGATACATTTACAGGAGCGCCACTCACATCTTTTTCGATTATTTGTGACAAAAGACCCCTTCATTTGACTCTGAATCATGATGGCTCGGTCCTTGCTATTAGTTATCAAGGACATTACGATGTAGAAATTTTCCATGATGGAGAAACCACTCGCAATGAAATACCTGGTAAAGATTTTTACGGTCATATCGAACTTTACGATATAAAAAATGGCACTAATCTTGGCAGTATTTCAAGCTTTGATAGTAATGCTATGCACTGTTCATTCAGTCCTGATGGATCAAAACTAGTAACTGGTAACTACAAAAACAGATCCTTTTCTGATTCTGGTGTTTCTTGCTGGAATGTACGTCCTCTAAGACGCATTCCAACAACAACTAAAAACTCTTTGGCTTCCAATCGTACTGTTAATATACAATTGAGCTGTGATGGCAACACAGTTGCCCTAGTCTCAAAAGAATCCTTTGGGCTGAATAATATCACAATATATGCGATCGAATCTGGTAATATTCATAATAGTTTAGGGCATATATCAAAAACTCTTATTAAACCGTATTATTCTACCTATATACCCGACACTCACAACCAACAACAAACATCACCAGATCATGATGCATTGACTCAAGAAAAAACAAAAGAAATCGCTTCAACACATCCTCCCATCGTTGATGAACATTGTCGTTGCACCATTTTGTAAAAAAAAGAATATTATAAAAAAACATGGGGGCGGAAAACGCCCCTTTACTTTGTAAAAAAAATACGCATACTTATGCAGTTATTTTTTTCATAATCATAAGTTTTCGATCATGCTTTTACTAACCATTGATCAAACATTCTTTCTACAAACACTCTGCCAAAAAACTTGGCGGGGGCTCCCCTTGCCTGTCTAAAGACCACATCTACCGTCTCGAGTAGACGTTTCAAAAATACTCATACATTTTTCTAAATACATACATATGTTTTTTTATCCATCAGGATATTTTTATGAAAACTCATATATTCATTTTTTTGCTCTCATGCGTCATTTTCAGCAGCACTCTGCACAGTATGCAAGAACAAAAGGCGCCCATATTTGCCTCTGTTTTACCTTTGACAGCACTACATGCAGGTACTGCGGCACATCATCTGGAGCAGCCCTGGCGAACTTTCTCTAACCATTGAAACAAATCCTAAATCATTTGATTTGACACATATACCCGTTGAACTTTTAGCACGGTGCTTGCCAACCGCACATGCAAAAAAAGGCATGGATGACAACGAGATTGCGTCACAAATCGCACTTATTAAGCACGTATATTTAAATTATATTTTACCAGAGCCATTAACTCATACGGCTGCTGAACAATGCTTCCTCTTTATTGCCTCATTACTCACGCCCGAGGCGTATGAAATAAAAGAGGTACGCGATATTCTCGAGCAGGGACCAAGTGAAACATCATTTCCAGAAATTTTTGATAAAATGAACATCCTAGTTTCACAAAAGTATCTCATGGAAAACATACAGCAGGTCCTGTTGCAAAAAATTACCATGCGCGACAGCCAAGTCTCACCGTATTCTTTTGACCAATTAAAAACTGTTAGCAGCGATGGTAGGTTAAGTGCACAAGTTCTACCAAACAACAACACTATTGAGATTGTTGATACCAAAACAAACCGCAAAAAAATGCTCAAAACTTCGTATGACTGTATACGTAAAATAATGCTGAACCATGATGGAACAATTATTGCTATCTCAGGCTACGCCATAAAAGATGTTGGTGATGAATTCGATAATCTTCGTCAGGAAGATTTTGTAACAATTATGGATGCAAATACCGGTGCTCTCATATGTGATGAAATACCCGTAATAAATTCAAAAAATTTTGCGTTTGTTACACCTGATTATCGAGAGTTACTCCAACACATGCTTGATAAAAAAAGAGCTATGGCAACCGCCATGGTGCGTCTTTGAGGACCGCACTATTTTAGGCACGCTCAAACGCATTTACGGTTTGTGCAATCCAAACACACTATTCGTAAACTCTGATGTGCAAAGCTTAATGTACTTCGCTATATGCAAAAAAAAGCAAAAAACACTTTATAAAATATTTTTAACAATCTTAAGCCCCGAACGATCCAGAGCAACTTTGGACAGTTCGGGGCTTTTTCCATATGCTGAATGAAACTATATTTTCGTCTGCAAAGAGCCGTTGTCGTGAACTACAAAAAAAACTTCCCTTTCATTCACAAAAATTGTTTTTACAATTACCCGGGCGAACCATCACACTTTTCTTTTAAAGATACATTTAAATCTGCGACTGCATCACTAATTCAAACAGTACGACGTAATAAATGCTCAAAAAAAGCTATCAGCTTCCATCAATCATGCAATGCTATCATAAAAAAACCGATCATCACCTGGCTTGGGCACGCAACTTTTTTGATACAACTTCCTGGCATTACTCTGATAACCGATCCGGTACTTGCTTCACCATCACCGATATTGCAAAGACTGATTTCTGCATATGATATCAGCACGCTGCCTAAGATTGATGTAGTCATCATTTCGCACAATCATCGCGATCATATGGACATACAAACACTCAAAGCATTGCACAAGTTTAACCCAGAACTGGACATCTTATTGCCCCATGGGAACCGGCATTACGTACGAAACATCGGTATAAGCCATGAGCATATGTGGTGGGATCAATGGCAAAAAAAACAATTATCGTGCACTTTTTTACCCGCACGTCACTGGTCACAGCGAGGGCTGTTCGATCGGAACACTTCTTTGTGGGGTAGCTGGATGGTTCAGGACGAGCATAATACCATTTATTTTGGCGGGGACAGCGCATACGGCGATCATTATGCAACCATCGCACACAACTTTAATACAATCGATTATGCTCTTTTGCCCATAGGACCATGCGATGAATCACTGCGTGACGTGCACATGAACGCTGAAGAAGCTGGAAAAGCGTTCTTGGATCTTCAAGCGCATGCGTGCATTCCTATGCACTTTGGTACGTTTTTGCTCGGGGACGCAGATATCGATCTTCCTCTTAAACGGTTTATCGCGTGGTGGGAATCACAAACGCTCACTGCAACTAAACAACTGCTGCTTCCGCAACAACAAGGGCTTCGCCCTTGAACCGACGACATAATATAGCAAGTCAAATATTTCTAGAACGTGTAGGAAATAAACAACGTGCATCGCGTATTTGTCACCATCTGGTTGGGGACAACGGAAGTATTTTGCTCATAAGTTCCAAGGGCACCGTCAAACGAATACATGGCTTCCGTAACCTCTACCTCACCAGATATTTCGACCGGACCACCACGCCACACAACCCGTGGAGCAACACGAAAAGTGCAGGAAACCGGTATCTGCAAAGGATACCCAGTATCATAGATCTTAAATGGATACGGACTGTCCTCGGTAACCGGATACCGCAAAAAATCACATGAACCACCAAGATATTTTGCTGCAGCAAAAAAGCCACCTACCAACCAATTCTTGTTTATTTTGTAATCGGTATCAATCCATGCGCCCATAGCCTTGAGTTGAACATACTCACGAACACCCGTTATTTTATCTTCGCTACAGACACCGTAGCCGCCTAAGATTGCCTGCTCTGGTGAGTTATATGCGTAAAAGCCTTTTATGCGCAGGCTCGCCTTTTCGTCCGTCCACGAACCAAAGAGCATGGTTATCGGACTTACCACCATCTCGTCAGTTTGAGAGACAATAACCGTGTCGCCATCCTGATTTTTTCCTCCTGTGCGAATACGTGGCCGAATAGCTTTAATGTCGACACCCCCTCCCCATAACAAACGTCCCGAATTGATATGCAGCTGCATATCAACCGCAGGGGCACAAACCCATTGCATATATCGCGGCGATGGACCCAGCGGACCGGGCGAAGCAAAGCCTTGTTGCATACAGAGCGTAACAAGCACTCGGAAAAACTGTTCATGGGTATACACATAACGAAATTGCGGTGCAAACGCCTGAATATCAAATGGAGCACCACGGTTTGAACTGACAACATGAGGATAACAGTCAAGTAATGTCATTGGATGCAAAAACTGCCCCAGAAGCAACAGGTTCGGACCATGTTCAAGCATAACGGTCGCATAGCGCAGCTTGAAAGCAAATGGATGCTCCTGGGTTTCATTGGAAATTCCTAAAAAATCACCCTCTATGACACCGTCACCTCGCCAGGTAGGTGTTACATCGGTACCAAATTTGACACCGAGACGCGAATCTAAAAATGACAATCCCATTTGCGGGCACGCATTAAGATCGACACGCCTTTGATTTTCTGAAGGATTGTTGACCGGCCCGGACCACTCTATGGGTCTAGGAAGAATCGCAGCATAATTATCACGAACACCATATATTTGTCGTGAGTCGGCAAATCCAAAGCCTCGTACCGATCCATACACTTTTACATAAGTTCCAGGCTCAGGATAACCGGAAGGTAAAATGAGTTCTCGAACCGCATATACACGCGCGCATAAACAGATCCCTAGTGCCAATAACCCATACCCTTTTTTTACGTTCATTCTTTAACCTTTTTTAGCTCTTTTTATTCGCATATACCTTTTCAAACCACTGATAGAGAGTTTGCGGATCACGCTCAACAACTCGCTGATCAAACAGAGCATATTGATCGGGTTTGCGCATAACGTATTGTAAAGCGTTATCATACTGATGCATAGTTTCTGAACTGTAAAGAGGAAGGAGAGCTGCTTTACATTTAAAATAATCAAGCTCGGCTAAAACACCGGCGCCAGATCGACTTACGACGCAATCGGCTGCCTGCAACACATTTTCGATCTGTTCAAAATAGGATGCAACAAGAGCGTCTATACCTGCGTTTTGATACATTGCCTGAATTTCTGCAACGGCATCAGATCCGGTTTGATGAATAATAAATAATGCACTTTTATCAAAAAATGTGCTCCCAGAAAATTTCTCGGTAATCTTCCCCATTAAGGTATTAAGAAACGTAGATCCCTGAGAGCCTCCAACCACACAAATAACAAAACGATCAAGAGGAATTTGGAGCATTTCACGCGCTTGTGCTGAAGATTTTTTGTGCGTTGAATTAAATCGAATCGGGTATGAGCTCAGTACAAATTTAGTACGCGCAGGCAAATAACGCTTTGTTTGCTCAAAACATCCACGAATCACTACGCGTAGACGAGCAAGAGTTTTTATAGCCTTGCCCGGCACCACATTGAGCTCGTATGCCTCAAAATTTTTAAACAGCATTTTAGATGCGCACCATACGGGTAAAGAAATATACCCACCCATACTCATCACTGAATTCACTCGGTAACGCGTAAGATAATAGAACGATTTAATAATCGCCCATACAAAAGAACACGACCAAGGCAATAATCTCAAACGCAATCCGGGAAAATTTTTGATAGCAAGAGGACAGTGAATAACCCAATCATGCTGAGCAACAATCTTACGATCAAGATCTTTTTTTGTGGTGATACAAATCACACGCGCTTGTCCGCATTGTCGGAGTTTTGCTGCATAAGCAATACCTGGTAAAATATGACCGCCAGAAGAACCGGCAACAATACATATCGTTTTTATTTTTTCTTTCATAAGTTTCTTTTTTTTTAATTATGTTAATGAGACATACAGCGTGCAAAAAATATTTTCATGTACCCCTGTAATTCAACATCTGTAATAGCATTAAGCGCGTGCTGCTCTTGTTGATTAAGTATAGGCATCTCAAATGGCTTTACCAGATGAGCAATCTCTTTTTGAATAGTTTTCTTTTTTTTGTGTATCACACTATCAGCTGCAATGAGTCTAAAACGAATATCACAAATGTCCGCATCCGGACATGCCTTTTTTATAGATGCAACAATGTTTGGACGAAGATAAAAAAGTTCATGCATTAAACAATAGTCGTACACGCCTGCGTACACGATGCCACGCTCAACTTTTTCACAACACATATGTGAGCTTAATGAACCAACAATCGTGTTCCAGCGTGTAAATAAACGGCGTTCCCATGGAAACTTATTATCGTCTACTAAAGAGTTAACCAAAGATCCAAGTGTTCTGTATGTATCCATTGAAATATCTCGCATTATTTTTTACTAACAACATGAAGACAAATACTTTAAAGGGCTCTGCCCTTTAACCCGTGAGGGTTTCACCCTCAACCCACAAGGGCATTCGCCCTTGGCCCGGTGACATAATACATAAGCTCTATTCTTGAACTAAATGCATATATGTATAACGCCAAAAGGCATGAGCACTTCCAGGCATAGGAATAGTACCATAAAGAGTAGCAATCTTTTCAAATGTGCCCAGACGGTTCATTTCTAAAACATTTTCGCTACATCCTTGCATAATCATATCGAGAATATCGTGAGTCTGATAAACCTCAGGACGGACTTCCCTGACGTATTCATCAAAAGCAAGTGGATCCATATGCTCTTTTTTTTGTATCAGTGCAACCATACGCGCAACAAAAGCCTCAATGTCAACTCGGGACTGGTCCTTGCTTGCATGAATGTTATTTTTTAGCTGCTCAACACTTACCCGAGATACTATCGTAGGCAATACTGCATCAAGTCGCTCAGCCGTGAGCAAAAAGAATACGTTTGGCTCGGACTCTTCGAGTAGCTTAAGCAGCATATTTGCACATGCTGGAGGCATCCAATCGATACGCTCTATGACAAAAAACATATCGTGATCAGCGCGATAGGTTATAGAAGAAAATAACACATCCAAGTCACTGCGCTTATATGAACCTATGTTACTCGGCGTTATCCACAATAATTTTGAGCATTCATGAGTTACAATGCGTTGAAATAATGCACACTCATTCAATTGATTACAACCGCAAAAGTGAGCATGAATAACATAGTGAACATGTTCACGCGCTATTTCTTGTGGCGCTAAAAGTAACGTAGCTATTGCATGTTTTTTATTCATATGGCGTCCGCCATTCCGGGCATGAGTAAGTACGATTTGATTGAGCAATCAGCTTCGTGGGTAAACAAAAGAGCTTCGGCGCGCTCAGATAGGCGTTCTTTTTAAGTAAGCAAAAAACACTATGAGTAGCTTCGAGAGTACACATTTTAGTGAGCTTCGCTATATTTGTATGCTACAGAGGTCTTGTATTATGTTACCAGGTCAAGCCTACGGCCCAAACGGTACGTACTTACGTTCGTTATGGAGCGCTGGAAGCTTATTTGAAAGAAAAATTTATGAAAAAAAAATGTCACCTCAAACTTGTAATCGAACCCGGCTGCATAGGCTGCGGAGGGTGCCAGTACCATGCTCCCGAAATATTCACTATCGAAAATCACGTTTCACACCTACGTCCTGAAGTAACAGAAGAAAGTCTTTGTGTATTTCAAGAAAAAATAAACAGGGCAGCGTTAAACTGCCCTGTTCGTGTCATTAAGCTTATACCCACTCAAGACGAGCAACTTCAGCCGTGTCAGAAACACGACGACCGAGAGGAATGATACGAGTGTATCCACCTGGACGGTTAACATAGTTTGGCGCAATATCTACAAAAAGTTTTTTGAGAGCTTCTGCTTTGTATGGCAAAAGCATTTTTGCGCGACGACATGTGTTCATGTCGTTGCCCTTGCGAGCTAATGTAACAAGTTTTTCAACAAAACGACGCACTTCGCGAACTTGTGCTTTGGTCGAGGTCAAACTACCGTGTTCAATGAACATAATTGTTTGATTACGAATAAGCGCGGTTCTGTGCGGAGCTCTGAGATTAAGTTTTCGCGAATTAATTTGATGTTTCATGATCGTTATTCTCTTTCTTCCAACTTCGCAAGTTCTTCATCCGATATAGTCATACCAAAGGACAAGCCAAGCGAGTTAATGCGTTCTTTTACTTCGTCAAAAGATTTTTTTCCAAAATTCTTAATCTTAAACACGCTGTCTTCGTCCATGCGTGCAAGATCAACAATACGTTTGATTCCCGCATTGGTTAGGCAATTGTGGGCACGTACAGATAATTCAAGTACATCAACTGACTTGAGCAAAATTTTACGAGGATCTTCTTGCTCAGACACAATTTCTTGTTCTTTGAGTTCTTGTGTTTCTGTTTTTTCAACTTCTTTACAAGAAAGCTCATTGAAAGGAATTTCAGTAATACTCAAAAAATGTTCAAGCTGAGTACGTAACACAGAAACAGCATAATGCATAACATCTACGGGTGTTTGCGTGCCATTCGTTTCAATAGTAAGAATCAATTTATCATAATCAATATCATCTCCCACACGAGTTTTCACCACATCGTATGCCACGCGTGTAACAGGTGAGAAGAATGCATCAAGATAAATTCTTTCATCTTCTTGCAAAGCGGTTCCGAGCGGCCAACGTGCTGTTTGATAGCCACGTCCAGGCTCAACAAAAAACTCTACGTCGATTGATCCACCTTCAGAAATATGTGCAAGCACATGATCTTTATTCACAAGTTCGATGTGATCATCCGCAACGATATCTGCAACGACTACAACGCCAGAGCTGTTCTTTTTTAAACGCATTTTACCAGCGCGTCCATTAGTGCTCTTGACTCGTATTTCTTTAAAGTTCAGCAAGAGCTGCATCGCATCTTCTTCGATGCCTTCTATGGCAGAAAATTCATTATTGATACCCTTAACGATAACCGAAGTTACCGCAGCTCCTTCAATTCCTCCAAGAAGTATGCGTCTCAGAGCCGTTCCTAAAGTAATACCAAAACCAGGTTCAAGCGGTTGCGCAAACAGTTGCCCATAAAATGGCGTTAATGTTTTCGAGTCCCACTCAAGCTTTGGTATGGTTAAAGACTGGTATTCACGTTTCATCTAAAAAACTCCTACTGAGCGTCAAAAAACTTATACTTAATCTAAATCAATTTATTACTTCGAATACAACTCAACAATAAGATATTCTTCGATAGGAGCTTGTATATCAGTACGAACAGGCAAACGTAAAATTTTGCCACCACGCAGCTTCTTATCATCTTCAAGCCACTCAGGAACGCGCACACCACTGTTAAGTCGCTTATCAACAACAACACTCAAAAGCCCTGCGCGAGCTGTTGAACGATTCGAAAGGCGTACTTCATCATTTACATCAACAAGTGATGATGGTGAAGTTACCTTTTTACCGTTGATAGCAATATGTCCGTGCACAATCAACTGACGAGCTTGTTGACGAGTCGATGCAAGCTTCAGACGATATACAACATTATCAAGACGTCGTTCAAGAAGAACTAACAGCAAAGAACCTGTAGCTTCTTGACTTTTGGTTGCAATATCAAAAAAACGCTTAAATTGACGTTCACGCACGCCATACATTTTTTTAACTTTTTGTTTTTCTTGTAACTGACGACCATACTCGGTCAATTTACGCGTTCTTTTAGTAGGGGTAGTTTTTTCCCCGCTACGTGACTCGCGATCTGTTCCTGTAGGCACACTTTTCATTGAACTCATCGTTTAATCCTATTGATCACTCTCTAAAAAACTACTTTAACAAAATTATACACGACGTTTTTTAGGAGGCCTGCAACCATTGTGTGGAAGCGGCGTTACGTCGCGTAAAAACGTAATATTGAAGCCTGAACCCTGAAGAGCTCGCACAACAGCATCACGGCCTGCGCCAGGTCCTGATAAGTTCACTTCAACCGTTTTAATACCCAAACCACTCATATCTTTTGCCATGGTTTGTGCGATTTGTGTTGCAACAAAAGGAGTTCCTTTACGGGAACCTTTGAAACCCATCTTGCCTGCACTTCCACGGAAAAGCACATCGCCTTCCATGGTCGAGACCGTCACGAGAGTATTGTTGAAACTTGATTTCACATGAACAATCGCTGAATCGACATGTTTAAGTTTTTTTGCTTTTTTATACGCCATATTACATCCTTACCTGCGTTAACTATTTCTTAGTAACTGCACGCTTAAGCGCAACAGCAGAACCTGCTTTACGTGGTCCCTTACGTGTACGTGCGTTAGTCTTTGTACGCTGTCCGCGAACAGGAAGAGATCTTTTATGTCGCAAACCACGGTATGAACCAATGTCCTGCAAACGACGGATATCCGCACGTTCTTTTTTACGCAAGTCACCCTCGGTCATATAGTGCGCAGAAACTTCACGTTGAATTGATGCAACTTCTTCATCAGAAAGATCTTTCACACGTGTATCAAAATTAATCTTAACTTTCGTAAGAATATCACGCGACGATTTGAGTCCCAAGCCAAAAACGTATGGTAATGCATACTCGATACGTTTGTTACGAGGAAGCTCCACGCCATCTATTCGTGCCATTATCTGGTCCTCTTGCTGTTATTGAAATATATACCTACTTAACCTTGTCGTTGTTTATGACGCGGATTTTTTTTACAAATAACGCGTACGACGCCCTTACGGACGACAATTTTACAATCACGACACATAACTTTAACTGATGTCTGAACCTTCATGAACAATTCTTTCGATCTCGTCTACTGATTTATTCCACTTTGACCGCTTTTATAGCGTAACACAATACGACCACGACTTAAATCATACGGAGATATTTCAAGTGCAACACGATCACCAGGCAAAATACGAATGTAATTCATGCGCATCTTTCCGGAAACATGCCCTAAGATAACATGTCCACCCTCTATCTCAACGCGAAACATCGCATTAGGAAGAGTCTCTTTAACGATTCCGTCTATGCGTATTACATCTTCTTTCTTATGACTCATTTTTTATGCCTCTTACAATTTCGTAATCACTTCTGGCCCGTGTTTGGTGATAATCACCGTATCTTCTACATGTGCAGCCAACAACCCGTCAGTTGTTACCGCAGTCCAGCCATCTGGTAAGATGTGAACTGCATAATCGCCCTCGGTAATCATTGGTTCTATCGCCAGAGCAATTCCTTCGATAAGCTCAGGTCCAACCCCAGCCTTACCAAAATTCAAAATCTCCGGGTCTTCATGCATGCATAAACCGATGCCATGGCCTGCAAAATCACGCACAACTTGATAACCATACCCTTCAACAGTTTTTTGAACTGCTTCAGATATGTCACCAACACGCTTTCCTGCAATCATGTGCTCAACTCCTGCATCAAGAGCCGCATATGCTGCTCCAACAAAACGATCAATTCGTTTATTAGAAGGTCCCACAGCAAAACATCTCGTCATGTCTGCGCACAGACCATTGCGTTTTGCGCATATATCAATTTTTACTAAATCACTATCTGTTATAAAACGTGTTTCGGAAGGAACTCCATGAACCACTTCCTCGTTAACAGAAACACAACTTGCATGTCTGTATCCTCTGTAACCTTTAGCCTGTGAAACAAGCCCACGTTTATAAAGCTCTTTTTCAGCAAAAAGATCTATCTGTGCCGTTGTCAAACCGGGTTTAACATAGCTTTTCAGCTCTTCAAAAACTTCGGCCAACAGTTTACCCGTCGAGCGCATAATGTCTAATTGCTGCGCTGTTTTGGGTTTGAGAACACAGGATATGTTACGATCTTTTTTCATGTATTAATCTATCACAAATAAATGATTTTTTTAACATCATCGCTGGCCTAAAAGGCGATCTTTTATCCGTCCGACCGATAAGAAACCCTCATATTTATGTTCTATGAGATACGCTTCTACCTGAGCCGCGAATTCAAGAGCAACTCCAACCATAATCAAAAACGATGTACCACTGAGACGCATATCAAGCGAAAGCATAAATATGCGACCAAATATATTCGGCAAAATTGCCAAAATGCCAAGGTATATTGCACCCACAAGTCCTATTCTGTCGAGCAGATAATTGAAAAAATCTGCCGTTTGTTTTCCTGGTCGCAACCCTGGAATAAAACCACCATTTTTCTTGAGATTTTGTGCAAGTTCAAGCGGATTGTAGACCAATGCGGTATAGAAGAACGTGAAAAACACGATCAAAGCAAACATCAAAATGTTATACAAATACCCATATGCCACAAAAGATTCATTAATCGCTTTGAACAGAACAAATTTATCTGCAAGCAAACGTGGAATAAACAAAAAGAACCCAAGCACTGATTGTGCAAAAATCACGGGCATAACACCAGCGGGATTTATTTTGAATGGAATATAACTTGTCTGTCCCCCATATACTCGCTGGCCTACCACACGACGTGGGTACTGAACAGGAATCTTTCGATCGCCTTTTTCTAAAAAGACAATGGCTGATGTAAATATAGCAAACGCACATAGAATAAAGAGTGCCACAAACAATGACGTGTCACGTTGCACAACACTCTCAGCCATCTTAAGGATACCGTTTGGGAAACGCGCAACGATCCCGGCAAAAATGATCATGGAACTTCCATTCCCAAGTCCCATGAGCGAAATTTGCTCTCCGAGCCACATCACAAAAGTTGCACCAACAGTTAGAGAGAGGATAAATAGTATGCGGAAACCAATACCAGGATCCAAAATAAGATTCATATGCTCAAGCCACGTAATATACGTGATACTGTAAAAAATGCTTAAGCCAATAGTTAAATATCGTGTGTATTGATTGATAAGCTTTCGACCATATTCACCTTCCTTGTTGAGCTGCTCCAAATAGGGCACAGCCATCGAAAGCATTTGCATCATAATAGACGCCGTGATGTAAGGTCCTATGCCAAGAGCAAACACCGTTGCCGCTGATAACGAACCACCAGTAAACGCATCAAAATACGAAAGTAAACTTCCTGATGCATCCGAACGGCTCATATACTCGGCAAGCATTCTTGCGTTCACGCCAATGACAGGAATATACGATCCCAAGCGATACACTATAAGCACACCAAGGGTGAAAAGTAATTTCCACAACAGTTCTGGTATGGCGAAAATGTTTTTAAGCTTTCTCATCAAAGCCACGATACTACCTCTTTTCGATTATACGCGCTTCACCACCGCGAGCAACAATCGCATCGCGCGCTGCTTCGCTGAATGCATGCGCATTCACAACCAGTTTTTTTTGCAAAGATCCATTCGCAAGAATTTTAATCAACGTATCTTTCTTGTCTTTGATCAAACCCTTTGTAACAAGAGCAGCCATATCAATAACAGCGCCTTGTTCAAAATGGCTCTCTAGATCTTTGAGCGCAATGAGCTCATACGATGTTTTAAAATCAGCGTTGTTAAATCCACGCTTTGGTAAACGACGAGCAAGAGGCATTTGGCCGCCTTCAAAAAGTGGTCCAACTGTTCCACTTGTGCGAGCCTTTTGACCCTTATGTCCTCTACCGGACGTGCCGCCACGGCTTCCGCCTCTACCGATGCATTTTCTTTTTTTAAGAAGCGGAGTAAGTGTATGTAAACTAATCATGTGATCCCTTCACGACACTTTCAATACTTTTATCTCGCAACTGCGCAATGTGCTCAGCAGTACGCAATTTAGCAAGAGCGTTCAGTGTTGCCTTAACTAAATTTTGGCCACATCTTGATGGTCCAATAGATTTAACAAGCACATCACGAATACCCACTGCCTTCATAACTGCGCGAGCAGCACCACCAGCAATTAATCCTGTTCCTTTATATGCCGAGCAAATAACAACCTTTGCTGCGCCATGAGAACCTTCGACGTTGTAAGGAATCGTTGTGCCACGAACACTCACCGAAATGAGATTTTTGCGTGCACTCGTTGTTGCTTTAGCAATAGCCGACGAAACTTCGCGACTCTTGCCAAGACCCATTCCTACGTTACCTTGTTGATCACCCGATACGACAAAAGCTGAAAATGAAAAGCGTTTACCACCTTTAGTAACCTTGGTAACACGATTTACACTTACAACGGTATCGACAAATGTTTTTTCTGCCATGAACCTTCCTCTGGAAGACTAAAGTTGTAATCCGCCTTCTCGCAAACCTTCTGCAAGAGACTTCACGCGACCGTGGTACAAATATTGTCCACGATCAAATACTGCAACGCTAATACCTTGCTCTTGTGCTCGCTTTGCAAGCTCTTTGCCGATAGCAAAAGCAACCGCTTTTTTATCGCCCGAGATATCTTTGAGCTCAAGAGAAGAGCAACTTGCAATAGTCTTTTGCTGCGCATCATCTATGAGTTGTGCGTATATGTGCGACAAGCTGCGAAACACGCTCACACGAGGCTTATCTCTTAATAATTTTGAACGTACACGCGCAGCGCGGCGAATCGTTCGTTGAGCTGTTTTTCTCTGTAATGACACTGTAAAACTCCAGTTATCAAATGTTCCTAATTAACTATTTCGTTTTACCAACCTTACGGAAGATCGTCTCATTGGCATACTGCACACCAGTGCCTTTGTAAGGCTCCGGAGCTCTCAGTAAACGTATTTTACTACATACCAATCCGAGAAGATTTTTGTCAGTTGATTTGCATGAAAGCAACTGACCCGTTTTGTCTATTTCGATCGTCAGACCGGCAGGCACTTCAAAATCGATCTTATGACTAAATCCAAGAGAAAACTGCAAGCCTTTGGCTGTTTTAACCGCCTTAAATCCAAGCCCAACAATACGAATTTGTTTTTCAAATCCTTTGTCAGCACCGATTAAAGCGTTTGCCATCAAAGCTCTGTGCATTCCCCATAAACGACTTGCTCCAGGAACTGATTGCCCCGGTTTTATCGCTATCGTTTTATCATTCAAAGTGATTTCCATCCACTCAGGCAAAACATAAACTCCAGAGTTCATTTTTCCCGTATAGTGTACTTCACTGCCAACAAGGCTCACTTTTACATCACCGAAAGCAATTGGTCGTCTTCCTATCTTTGACATCGCTTATCCTTCCCAATTACCAAACGGTGCATACAATTTCGCCACCAACAAGATGCTGTTTTGCTTCTTTGTTAGTTAGCAAACCACGAGATGTTGAAAGTATGGTAATACCCAAACCACCAACAACAGGAAGTATCTCTTGATAACCGCCAAAAGTGCGACGACCTGGAGTACTTACTCGTACGATTTCATGAATAACCGACTCAGCGCCTTTGTATTTCAAGACAACTTTTAATACTTTTTTAGCATCTTCGTCGCTAACCATATAATCAACAATGAACCCTTCTTCTTTGAGAATGCGGGCTAATTGTTCTTTCATATTCGAATGGGGAGCCTCAATAGAGCGTTTAGACGCGGCTATTCCATTACGAATATTGGTCAAAAAATTTCCAATAACATCTACTGACATACCAAAACCTCACCAACTAGCTTTTTTGACACCAGGCAATGTTCCACCCGAAGCGAGCTTACGGAAACACATTCTGCATGTCTGAAAGTATCGCATAAAGCCACGAGGACGACCGCACAAAAGACAACGATTGCGCTTTTGTGTGGTGTACTTTGGTTCGCGATTATTTTTTTCTATTAAAGCTTTTCTTGCCATCGCTTAATCCTACTTTCTAAAAGGCATGCCCAAACCTTTAAGCAATGCACGCGCATGCTCATCGTTCAAGGCACTTGTTTGAATAGTAATATTCAAACCATATGATTTATCACCAGCAATCGCTTCTGCCTCAGGGAAAATTGACCATTCTTTGATACCAAGATTATAATTTCCACGGCCATCCAATTTAACAGAAACGCCCTGAAAATCACGAACCTTTGGTAATCCAATGTTTACCAATTTATCAAAGAAAGCGTACATGCGATCACCACGAAGCGTCACACATGAACCAATCTTCATTCCCGTTCTGATCTTAAATCCTGCAATGGATTTACGAGCAGCGGTTTTACGACTTTGTTGACCAGAAATCGCGGTCAGCACGTCAGATATAAGAGTAAGTATCTTATTATCACCAACGGCTTCTTTAACTCCAACGTTCAACACGATTTTTTCCAAACGAGGAACTTGCATAACATTCTTAAGACCAAGTTGATCTTTCAGTTGACCACGCAATGTGTCTCGATAGAACGTAATCATGCGAAGCTTTTCTAACGAAGCAACAGAAGTTGTTTTTGCAACAACCTTTGTTTTTTTCGCTACTGGAGTTTTTTGTTTTTTTTCCATAAAAACCTCTTATGCCCTCAAAAAGCTTCGTTTGTTTTGCTGCTTATACGCACATTTTCGCCCGACTGTAATGTTTTAATGCGCACTCTGCATGGTTTTTTTGTAGAAGGGCAAATAGGCATAACATTCGAAAGATCGATGAACGCCTCTTCTTTGCGTATAGTCGACTGTTCACCTTGGCTGCGAGCCTTTACGTGATGCGTTTTAATCGCTACACCCTGCACCTTTACTTTACCTTTTTTAAGCAGAAGAGCAATGACGACACCGACTTTTCCTTTATCAGAGCCTCTCATTACCTGTACAGTGTCATTCTTCTTTATACGAAACATAATAAAATCCTCAATCAATCAAAGAACTTCAGGAGCTAATGAAATTATTTTTGAAAAACCACGCACACGAAGTTCACGAGCCACAGGCCCAAAAATACGTGTTGCTACTGGTTCTTCGTCTCCAACTTCTTTGATAATAACCGCAGCGTTTTCACCAAAACGAATATATGTTCCGTCTGCACGACGAAATACTTTTCTGGTTCTTACAATAACCGCAGTTACAACGTCACTTTTTTTGACTTTGCCACCAGGAATTGCTTTTTTCACTGCACATTTAATAATATCACCAATAGTAGCGCTTCTTTTACGTGTACTACCCACAATGTGAATACATTGTAAATCAATAGCACCCGAATTATCAGCAGCTTTGAGATATGATTCTTTAAGTATTGCCATCGTCACACCATCTTACGCTGTATGAGATTTAATAATGCGCGCAAGATACATGTATTTGGTTTTTGAGGTAGGTTTACCTTCAAAAAATTCAACTACATCCCCTGTGCGGGCTTTGCCTTCTTCGTCATGCACTTTATATTTCTTTGCGATACGCACGACTTTGCCGTATACAGGATGTTTCTGTGTACGTTCAATTTTGACCACAATGGTCTTGTCCATTTTATCAGAGATCACCGTTCCCACATACAAAGTACGACGCGGCGCTTCTTTCTTTTCAATCATTACTGAACCCTTTCAGCCGCATTAAGTACCTGAGATATATAGGTCAAACCACGAGCAATTTCTTTTTTCAACGCACGTTGATTTGTCGAAAATAATGGGTTATGTGAAAAACGTACACCCAAACGCAAAGCAAAAAGCTCTTGTCTGAGTTGTTCAACTTTCACAGCCGCATCTTGCAAAGGCAGTGTAGGCCACTCGACCGACCACTTATTCATTTTTTTTTCCATTATTGGACTACCTCTTGATTAGCCTTCCTAATAAGTCGAGTCTTCATAGGAAGTTTATATGTAACCGCTTTCAAAATTTCTTTTGCCGATGCTTCATCAACACCAATAAGCTCACAAATTATGCGCTCACGTTTGACAACAGCAACCCATGCTTCCACGTTGCCTTTACCTTTACCCATACGTGTTTCAGCAGGTTTTTTGGTAACAGGCTTATCAGGAAATACACGGATAACATATGAACCGGTTTTCTTCATCTTTTTCGAAATAGATACACGCATAGCTTCAATCTGTTGAGCAGTCATCCATACCGCTTCAACAGCTTGCAACCCGAAATCGCCAAAAGCGAGATCGCGTGCACCTTTCGAAAGGCCTTTTCTACGACCTCTTTGCACTTTACGAAATTTAATTTTCTTTGGCATCAACATGAGAATCTCTGCTCTCTACACATTTAATATTTAGGAAACTCGCTTATAATCGCCGCGACAAATCCATACCTTAACACCAATAATGCCATAGGTGGTTTTTGCTTCAGCAAGACCATAATCTATGTCTGAACGAATGGTATGAAGAGGTGAAGAACCTACACGCAACCATTCATCGCGAGCAATTTCAGCACCACCAATACGACCGGCGATTCTAATTTTAATACCACGTGCACCAGCTCTGAGCGAGTCTGCTGCAGCTTTTTTCATAGCTTTTTTATAGCTACCTCTACGTTCAAGTTGATCGGCAATATTACGCGCAACTAAAACTGCCATCAATTCCGGCGATTTAACTTCTTGAACAGAAATTTCAACGATAGAACGACCAATTTTCTTTGCTAATTCTTTACGCAATGTATCGATTTCTTGGCCTTTTTTACCAATAACAACTCCTGGACGGGCCGAGTGAACAATCACACGAGCACTGTCAGAAGTCTTTTCGATTTCAACGCGACCGATTTCTGCGCCGGCGAGGTGCTTTGCTATGAACTTACGAATTTGTACGTCTTCGTGAAGATTTTTGGCATAAGAATCGCGTCCAAACCAACGAGCATCCCAATCACGATACACGCCAACTCGAAAGCTGATTGGATTAACCTTGTTACCCACGCTGTGCCTTCCTCTCTAAGCGAGTTTCGATCACTACAGATATATGACTAAAACGTTTGCGCTGTATTGACGCACTTCCGCGCGTACCTGGTTTAGAATAACGGTAGATCGGTCCTTGATCCACACGAATCTCTTTTATAACCAAGTCTGCAGACGCGTGATTTTCAAGACTCGTCGCGTTTGCAACAGCAGATGCGATAACTTTTTTCATAGGCTCAGCGCGTTTTGTTTTGTACGTCGAAAGCCAGTTGATCGCATAAAGCGCACTTTTACCCCGAACAACATCGGCAATTGGCCTTAATTTGTAAGGAGAAATTCGAACATATCGAGCTTTTGCAACAAAATTCATTTCTATTTCCTATATTATGACGCTTTTGCAGCTGGTGCTGCCGCAGGAGCCGAAGGAGCTGATGATTCAGACTTTCTTTGACCACTGTGAGCACGCATTGTACGCGATGGAGCAAATTCACCCAATTTATGACCAACCATATTCTCAGTCACAAAAAGAGAAATAAACTTTTTACCATCATGCACAGAAAATGTTATACCAACAAAATCCGGCAAAATGGTACTGCAACGCGACCATGTTTTAATAACTTCGCGCTTATTTGATGACTTTGCCTTTGCTACTTTATCGAGCAATTTTGGCTCAACAAAAACGCCTTTTTTGGCGGATCGAGTCATGTATCGCTACCTTTCAGTCTTATTTTCTTCGTTTAACAATCAAAGGGTTTTTACGCGTACGCGTTCTTGTTCCCTTGCTGCCCTTACCCCATGGAGATACCGGGTGAGATCCAGACTTAGAACGACCTTCACCACCACCATGAGGGTGATCGATTGGGTTCATAGCCATACCACGTACGGTAGGACGAACACCCAAATGACGTTTACGACCAGCCTTACCCCACGTGATGTTTTTATAATCAGCATTCCCCAGAACGCCAACCGTAGCCCAACAATCAAGACTTACTAAACGTATTTCCCCAGAAGGCATACGTAATGTAGCGTAAGACTCATCTTTACCAACGATCTGAATTGATGTTCCTGCTGAACGAGCAATTTTTCCACCCGTTGCTGGTCTCAATTCAACGTTGTGAATCATAAAACCAACAGGTATTTTTGCCAAAGGCAAAAAATTACCTACACGCGCTTCAACATCAGTTCCAGCCATCACTTCAGAGCCAACCTTGATACCATCCGGTTGCAAAATATAACGCTTTGCACCTGACGGGAAAACCACCAAGGCAATACGTGTATTACGATTTGGATCGTATTCGATTGCAACAACCTTACCAGGTATATCGCGGTCTATACGTTTAAAATCAACAAGACGATACAATCGGCGGGCGCCGCCACCTTGATGGCGCATAGTAATGCGTCCATAAGCGTTACGACCACCTTTTTTACGCAAACCGCAAACGAGATTTTTTTCTGGACGTTTTTTGGTTAAATCGCTCGTATCGACAAATGTTTGAAATCTTAACGAAGCGTTCCGCGGTTTTCTTGTTATTATAGCCATTATTCTTTCCTTGCTTTATTGACCTGAACTCGCAGAACCATCATGAACAGGCACACTCAAACCACCAGCAAGTTTAGCAAATTGTCCCGGTTTAAGAGTGACAAAAGCTTTCTTGCGTGTTTTACCAAAGAAAACACCTTTTTTGTTTTTCTTTTGTTTGCCTTTAATGTTCACCGTGCGTACCGTGACAGCATCAGCATCAAAAAGCATTTTAAGTGCTTTTGCAATCATAGACTTGTTCGCACGAGGATGTACCTCAACAACAAGATCTTCATTGTCTTTGTTAAGCCTATAGGCTTTAGTGGTAACCCATGGCCCTTTTATAACTTCGTAAATGCTCAAATCCATGCGTTCACCATCTCGCTAAACAGATCAAAGTCTTTTTCTGAAAATACCCAATTAGCAGCGTACGAAAGCGTATATACGTTTGGTTGATCAAACATAAGCATTTGTACATACGGCAAATTTGCACATGCACGTTGCAACAGTATATCATCAGAACGCACAAACAAACAGACCTTTGTATCTGATAAACCAGCATTAACAAAAACATTTTGCATGTTTTTTGTTTTCAAAGCATCTGCAGAATTTTGTGCAAAATCAATTGAAAATACTCTTTGAGCTTCAAGGCGATCATGCAGCAACTTTTGTAAAGTTGCGCGCATTACCGCGCGAGAAACTTTAAGCTCACGAACTCTCGCTACAGGTGGGAATGTTACTCCACCACCGCGCCACAATGGAGAACGCGCAGAACCAGCACGCGCACGGCCGGTACCCTTTTGTTTCCATGGCTTACGATTACTACGTGATGTTAATTCGCCCCTGGTTTTTGCTGCTACAGTTCCTTGACGCCAGTTTTGAAGCAATGTGCGAATGCACAATGCATAACTCTCTGGCGAAAAAGATTCAGCAACGTCCGCAAGAAACGGAAAAACGTCAGGCGATATCGTTTTTTTTGTTGTTTTATCCATGATAATCTAACCCTTCTTATCCGCTCTAGCTACGTTTTTTTAAATAGATTAAAGATCCAACCTTACCAGGCACAGATCCTTTTATGAGCACTATTTTTGATTCGGGAGCAACTCGAACCACCTTCAGATTTTGCATCATGCATCGATCGCCACCCATGTGTCCGGGCATTCCTTTTCCTTTAATAACACGTCCTTGACGACGCATAAAACTTAAAGAACCAGGATGACGACCAATACGGCAACCGTGACTACCATGACCACCAGTGAAGTTGTATCTTCTTACAACACCCTGGAAGCCTCTGCCTATCGTTTCACCGACAGCGTCAACAACGTCACCTTCAGCTAGAAGTGATGATCCGTCAAAAACTGAACCTATTTCTAAAGAAGCATCAACATCTTCACTTAAAACAACTTCACGTATTGAACGGAAATATGTTTTAAGAGATTTGAGCCATTCTTTGTCGAATGGTTTATCAGTATAACGATCACGCAAGCATCCAAGCTGCAAAGCACTGTATCCATCAACAGCATCTGTTTTGATCTGGGTTATAATCCAGTCAGAAACATCAACAACTGTCACAGGAACCACTTTGCGATCACTAGCAAAAATCTGGGTCATGCCTACTTTTTTGCCCCAAAGACCAGCTTTCATTCTCTATGACCTTTCTCACTTAATCTCTACGTCAACACCAGATGATATGCTCAATTTCATGAGAGCATCCATAGTTTGATCCAATGGGTTAATTACATCTAATACGCGTCGGTGTACTGTTAATTCAAATTGCTCACGAGACTTTTTATCAACGTGTGGCGAACGCAACACGGTAAAATATTTCGTTTTGTTAGGAAGGGGTACCGGCCCCACTATCGTGGAACCGGTCCTTTTAACCGCTAAAGCAACTTGGCGAACAGCCTTGTCGAGCAATTGATGATCGTATGATTTAAACGTTAAGCGAATCTTTTGTTTTTTCATCAAAGCATCCAACAAATTCTGGTTTTTACCAAATTTACTCAATAATTTCTGTTACGACACCGGAACCAACCGTTCTGCCACCCTCACGGATTGCAAAACGACCGTCTTTTTCCATAGCGATCGAAGTGATAAGCTCAACTGACAACTCAACGTTGTCACCTGGCATTACCATTTCGCGACCAGCAGGCAATGATACCACGCCAGTAACGTCCGTTGTTCTGAAATAGAACTGTGGACGATATCCGCCAAAGAATGGGCTATGACGGCCACCTTCATCTTTGGATAAGATGTACACTTGGCATTTGAATTTCTTGTGTGGTTTTACAGATCCCACTTTTGCAAGAACCATGCCACGTTCAATTTCTTCTTTCTTGGTACCACGCATCAACAGACCAACGTTATCACCAGCAGTACCTTCATCCAGAGTCTTTCTGAACATTTCAATACCGGTGATTATTGTTTTGTAGTTTGCGCCAAGCCCAAGAACTTCAACTTCTTCGCCTACTTTTACGCGGCCGCGTTCAATACGACCGGTAGCAACCGTACCACGACCAGAAATAGTAAACACGCCTTCGCAAGCCATCAAGAAAGGCTTATCAACTTCGCGTTTTGGTTCTGGAATGTAGGTATCTAAGGCATCCATCAGCTTTAAAATTGATTGCGTGCCGAGTTCACTATCTTCGCCCTGAAGAGCCTTGAGAGCCGATCCGCGAATAACTGGAGTTTTGTCACCAGGAAAGTCGTACTTGGTGAGAAGCTCTCTAATTTCTTCTTCAACCATGTCAACCATCTCTGAATCATCCACCATATCAACCTTGTTAAGGTATACAACGATGTATGGAACGCCAACGTTTTTAGCAAGCAAGATATGCTCACGCGTTTGAGGCATTGCGCCGTCAGCAGCAGAAACAACCAAAATTGCGCCATCCATTTGCGCAGCACCGGTGATCATGTTTTTCACATAGTCAGCATGGCCTGGACAGTCGATGTGAGCGTAGTGACGCTTGTCTGTTTCGTACTCAACGTGCGAAATAGCAATCGTAATACCACGTTCTTTTTCTTCAGGTGCTTTGTCGATTTGGTCAAAACGTTGTGCTTCTGCCAAACCTCTTTTTGCAAGAACCGTTGTGATAGCTGCAGTCAAAGTCGTTTTGCCATGGTCAACGTGACCAATGGTTCCGACGTTTAAGTGCGGCTTCTTACGGTCAAATACGCCCTTTGCCATAAAAACTCCTAAAATGGAATTACCACTATAGCGAAACTCACTTAGACTTGCCCACATGTATGTGCGAAAATACTGTAATAATCGTATATTTCACTAATGCACATGAGCGGGCCAAAATAGCGCCTGCTATAAAACATTAAAACTATTACTTCTTCTGAGACGCTACCAAAGACTCCTGAACATTTTTTGGAGTCTCTCTGTAACACTCAAACTCCATCGTGTAGCTCGCACGGCCTTTAGTCATACTACGCAATTGCGTTGCATAACCGAACATTTCAGCAAGAGGAACCTCTGCTAAAACGATGCTATTACCATTACGAGACTCCATCCCCAATATTCTTCCGCGTCGCGAGTTCAAATCACCCATAACATCGCCCATGTAATCTTCAGGAGTTTCAACTTCAACCTTCATTATCGGTTCAAGCAGTACCGGATCGGCCTTAGAAACACCTTCTTTAAACGCAAGCGATGCTGCAACTTGGAAAGCCATTTCAGATGAGTCGACATCGTGATACGAACCATCCGTCAAGGTTGCTTTCATATCAACGACGGGATATCCACCCAAAACGCCGTTATTTATTGCTTCTTTTAATCCTTTTTCGACCGCAGGAATATACTCACGCGGAACCGTTCCACCAACAACATCGTTAACAAATTCAAATCCTTTGCCACGCTCTTGCGGTTCAAACGTTATCCACACATGACCATACTGACCACGTCCACCAGACTGACGAATAAATTTACCTTCAGCTTCAACAAGCTTTCTGATGGTTTCTTTGTACGCAACTTCAAGTTTACCTTGAGTAACTTCAACCTTATGCTCACGTTTTAAACGATCAACCATAATTTCGAGGTGTAACTCGCCCATACCCTTGATAACAGTTTGGCCTGTTTCTTTGTCATATGAGAAGTAAAAAGAAGGATCTTCTTGAGACAATTTGCGTAAACCAAGCGTCATTTTTTCATAATCGCTCTTGCTCTTTGGCTCAACCGAAGCTGAAATAACAGGAGCAGGAATGTCTATTTTTTCAAGTAAAATGGGATGATCTTCGCTACAAATCGTATCACCGGTCATTGGATCTTTAAGACCAACGACACCACCGATATCACCTGCACATAACTCCGAAATATCTTCACGCTTGTCAGCATGGAATCGAACCAAGCGACTTACGCGTTCTTTGTTGCCTTTTGTCGAGTTATACACATACGATCCCGCTTTAAGCGTTCCCGAATATACACGCACGAAAGCAAGCAATCCTACAAAAGGATCGGTCATAACTTTAAAAACAAGACCAGAGAATTCTGCACTTGGATCAGCAGGACGGGCTTCCATTTTACCGGTAGCCAATATTTCACCTTCAATAGGCGGAATATCAAGCGGTGATGGCAAATAATCAACCACACCATCAAGCATCAATTGTACACCTTTATTTTTGAAGGCGCTTCCACAGAATGCAGGTACAACTTTACGTTCGACAGTTCCCTTACGTAAAGCCGCTTTTACTTCTGGTACTGTTATTTCTTGTTCATTTAAAAATTTATCAGCAAGCGCTTCATCAAAATCACATGCTTTTTCAACAATACGATTATACAAAACGTCTACTTGTTCTTTGTATTCATCAGGAATAGCATGTTCTTCAGGTTTCGCGCCATATTTATCATCACTTTTGAACACAAACATGCGTCGTGACAACACATCAATAATGGCATTAAAATCTTCTGACAAGCCAATTTGCATTTGCATAGCAATGGCATTTGCTTTGAGTTTTTTATTAATATCATCAACCACGCGCGCAAAATCTGCACCAACGCGATCAAGTTTATTAACAAAAATTATGCGGGGCACGCGATAACGATTCGCTTGGCGCCACACGGTTTCGGATTGAGGCTGAACGCCACCAACACCACAGAAGACCGCTACCACACCATCAAGCACACGCAAAGATCGACCAACTTCAATGGTAAAGTCCACGTGGCCTGGGGTATCAATAATATTGATATGATGACCAGCCCATACGCAACTTACCGCTGCTGACTGAATCGTAATACCACGTTCACGTTCTTGTTCCATCCAATCAGTTGTTGTTTCTCCCTCGTGAACTTCTCCGATTTTGTGGGTCACACCGGTATAAAACAAAATACGCTCGGTGACTGTCGTCTTACCCGAGTCTATATGCGCCGCTATACCAATATTACGATATTTCTGTAAGGGAACACTCATATCAACCTTTACCTTCTCAAATCAATGTGCTTATCACTACCATGCAAAATGTGAAAATGCTCTGTTAGATTCAGCCATTTTATGCACATCTGTACGTTTTTTAATAGCATTTCCACGGCCTTCAAAAGCTTCTAAAAGCTCGTTACCCAAACGTAAACCCATGGTTTTGTCTGGACGAACTTTAGCTGCGTTGATAAGCCAACGATATGCTAAGCCACGGCCACGATGTGGGGTAACTTCAGCAGGCACTTGGAAAACGCCACCGCCAACACGACGAGGTTTAACTTCAATCTGTGGAGTTACGCGCTCAAGAGCTTTTTCGAAAACTTCATAAGCTTTTTCATCATTGCCAACTTTTTTAGCAATGACATCCATAGCTTCATACACAATGCGACGAGCAGCATTTTTTTTGCCGCGCCACATAACAATGTTGATAAATTTTTGAATAATTTCTGATCCAAAACGTGGGTCTACACCAACATCACGGATAAAATTAACGGATTTACGACGTGCCATATTTTAACCTTCTTTAGTTTTTACTGCTTTTTAGGGCGTTTAGCACCGTAGCGCGAACGACCTTGACGTCTATTTTCAACACCCGCGGTATCAAGAACACCACGAATAATATGATATTTTACACCTGGAAGATCGGGCACGCGGCCGCCACGAACAAGAACCACAGAGTGTTCTTGAAGGTTGTGACCTTCACCCGGAATGTATGCGGTAATTTCGATTCCCGTGGATAACTTCACACGAGCAACCTTACGCAAAGCTGAGTTAGGTTTTTTTGGTGTTGTCGTGAACACACGAGTACATACACCACGCACCTGCGGCTTCTGCTTCATTGCAGGGCTCTTAGATTTATACTTTGGCTTTGTTCGTCCATGACGAACAAGTTGATTGATAGTAGGCATTGCACCAAATCCTAAAAATTGTAGAAGGTAAACATTATCGTTCAAACGTAAACGGGTACATGCATTTTGCATCCCAGAAGGCACCATCTGCGAACATCGCAGGCGAACTGCACACGTGGTTACGTACTTTTCTACGAAAACTGCTTGTTATTGTACATTTTTCATCATTTTTTGCAAGTAGAACCAAACTTTGTGTACGATAAAGAAAGCGTTTTTGTTCTAGTATATCTTCTATCGCGACCTCAAAGGAGCCATACGTGTCTATCTTGTCGATTCTTAATACTCTTACCGCTACCGCCCTCGGACTGTTCGGATTTGGTCTATTTATTGCGATACACGAATTTGGGCATTTTTTCTTCTGTAAACTTTTTAATGTCTTAACTCCGACATTTTCTATCGGGTTTGGTCCAAAACTTTTGTCAAAAAAAATAGGCGACACGCTGTTTACCCTTTCTCTGATCCCCTTGGGCGGATATGTAGAGATTGCCGGCAACGAAGAGGTTGGTCAGGGCGAACAAAAAGAGTCTGCTCGAGCAGACGAGCGATCTTTTAAAACAAAAAAAACGTATCAAAAAGTGTTGATCATGAGCGGTGGCATTCTTGCTAACCTCGTCTTTGCATATGCGGTACTGTTCTTTTTGTTTATCTGGGGCGCACCTGCATCAAAACTTTTATCGCCCTATGCACTTACCACAACGGTAGAAAAAGTACTGCCTGCAAGCGAAAAAATCAGTGCCAGCGCTTTGCACGAAAAAGATATCATCGTGTCTATTGATGGAACTGTGGTAGAAAACAACCCAGAACTTCTCGTAACAGTGATTGCAAAAAACGATAAGCCCGAAGTTCAAGTGGAAGTTCTGCGAGACAACCAAAAAATAATGCTGACCGAAAAACTCAATGAATGTACGCCCGGTAAAAAATATCTTGCCGTGTCACTAAAGACAGTAGCCGTTAAACCGCTTGCGATACCTGCAGCCTTTATGGCAGCAAACAATACGTTTGCACGGCTATCGGGACTTATCGTATCTGCACTCAAACAACTGTGTGCTCAGCGTACGCTTGAGGGCGCTGGTGGACCACTGCGCATTTTATCTGAAACTATCAAAACGGCGCGTACAAGCTTGTTACTTTTTCTTTTGTTGCTTGCATTCTTGAGCATCAACTTAGCGTTGATCAATCTTATTCCGCTGCCCATCTTTGACGGCGGACAAATCATCACCATTCTGATCGAAAAACTTATTGGTCGTGAACTGCCCGATAAAGCACGCATGGGCATACACCTGACCAGTTGGGCAATGATTTTGTTACTGCTGGCATACTTAACATACAAAGACTTTAATGCGCTATTCCCTAATATCAAAAAAAATGTCGTGCAGTTGGTGCACAAAATTAGAGTGGCATAAAAAATTATCGAACAAAAAAAACCTCGGGTAAAACCGGGGTCTTTTTGTTACCTGCCAGTACTGGATGCGCAGGAATAAAAGAGGAGGGCTTTTGACCCTCCTCTTTTATTCCAAAAAACTAGCGTGTTTACACGATGCTTGTTTAATTTAGTTACCACCCCTTATTAATCCAGGTCCCATGTGATGGACTTCTGGATTAATGGTGATTTTAACATCGTCTAAGTTTCCATGTACAACCATGCCATACTTTTTATCCCAATCTGCTTGGGCCTTACGACATTCTCTGTTGTAATCTGCTTGCACAGTTCCCATTGCTATTTGTTTCATGTCACATCGTGGCCTTTGGTCATTGATAAGCGGTTTGTCCGGCTTGGTACTTTTGTTAGGCTCTGGGGCATTAATTTGAACGGGCTCGGAAGTTCCTACTACACCAGAAGAATGGATAAGTACATAAAATGTACTTGCTTTTTGATCTCCTGCTTTCCATGGAAATGGCATAGCGTGTTTAAGTGCAAATTTATTTGGATTTTCTTCTTCATACACCCTGATTACCGCCAAGTCACTTGCAGGAATTTTTATCTCAGCCTTTTTCATTCCGGGCACCATTGTCATATGGTTTTTTATACCCAAGCCGTGAGCATCTATCTCAATCTTTGCTGCTTGTTTTTTCTGATTATCCACATTAACGATGATATCGGAACAATGGATCACTCCACCGGTAAGCAGCAGCGCTACGGCTGCTAAAGAAAATTGTGTAAATTTATTCATGAAAGCCTCCCTTTTATTTATGGTCTAATTTTATCTAAAATAGCGTGATTAATTTGAACCATTACCTCTATATAAAAGAATTTCTCCTCCGCGCTGCCAAGGCTTGACCTCTAGGCTGCCCATTTCACCAGGACGCTCTCCGCTAGGAATACCATTACGTCCGTAAGAATCCTTGCCGCAATAGGGTGGGCAAATCTGTATATGTTTCATCCCGTGACCTGGTCTTTGGCCATCAACTGGCATAATAGTTTCAAACGGTGGAAGATCATACTTTAGAGTTAAATTGTAGGTACTTGCTTCTTGATTACCCATCTTCCATGGTTCAAATTTTTTAGTATCCTTCAGAACAAATTTTCCTGGACTTTCTTCTTCATAAACTCTAATTGCCGCCAAATCGTTACCCCTAATCTCTATCAGCTTTTTTGTCATTCCGGGCACCATCGTTGTATGGTTTTTTATACCCAAACCGTGAGCATCAATCTCAATCTTTGCTGCCTGTTTTTTCTGATTGTCCACGTTCACTATGATATCGGAACATTGCACGATACCACCGGTAAGCAGCAGCGCAACGGCTGCTAGAGAAAATTGTGTAAATTTGTTCATGAGAACCTCCCTTTTATTTATGGTCTAATTTTATCTAAAAATGGCGTGATTAATTGGAATCACCGCGCAAAACAGCCCGTCCACCATGCATGATCCTGTCATTTTCGACAATACCACGGCCATCTTCTCTAATAGTGTAAATAAACCGTTCGAACTGCGGCTTGTATACGCTTACAAGCGTCCCATCAGCATTTTTTATACCAATTTCAACTACATCACTATATCGTCCAGAACCATAAAGTGGCGGAGTAATCGTGACATCTTCACTCTTACCATTAGCATGCGTAATGTGTACGGTTTTTGCTTGTTTTGAGAAATTGAAAATTGTGCCGTCCGCACATCGCAATGCACCAACCGAAAACAACGTTATAGCTACCAAAGAAAATTGTGTAAATTTATTCATTGAGAACCTCCTTTAAAATTAAGATGATAAAAAATAATTGCTATTATAAATAATAAATGGGGGGGGTGAAAAAGCAAGAGTTGAGATAAAAAAGTGTTTTAACATGCTCAAACAAAATCACTGTTTCCGCAATATGATCACACTATTCGCATTATTTTGGTGTGCAAAATTTTTATAAAAAACTTATGAAAAAGCGTCTTCAACACACGCAAAAAAAGACCTGGTTTTTTAGACCAGATCTTTTTTATTTTCTTCTAACTGAAAACACGTGTTACAATTTTTATTGCAACAACAATGTTTGAGCGTTACGCAACTTTAGCAACCTGCGCTTTATGTGGATGCTCAGGTCCTGCATAAATCTTGAGACGACGGAGCTGTGCGCGTGATTGCTTTGTTTTTGCAAGCATGCCCTTTACAGCGTGGCGCAAAATTTCGTCAGGGTGGCGCTTCATCATGTCCTTAGCTGACAGACTTTTTTGTCCGCCGATCCAGCCGGTGTACCAGATGTACTCTTTGTCTTCCATCTTATCGCCCGTAAAGACAACTTTTTCCGCATTAACTACAACCACGTAGTGGCCGGCATCAGCATGCGGAGTGTATTCTGGGTGGTCTTTGCCACGAAGCTTGTCTGCAATTTCTGTTGCAAGACGGCCAACGATTTTACCTTCGGCATCGATGACGTGCCAGTGTGGATCAAAGTCTGCTTGTTTTGGTGTAAATGAGCGATTCATGTCCATGGAAAAACTTCTTTCGAATCGATTTAACAGCAAAGCCAGTGTTAGCTCGCTTAAATATATTTCCTATTTCTAAGACTATTTGACCACGCATGCACAGAGTTTAGCGAACTTCGCTATATTTGAACGGGGCGTTCAATATTTAACTTTTGTCGAAAAACAATGCACACTAAGGCAAAATATGATCTTTAGGATAAGAAAAAAAGGCTTATCCGTCAACCGTAACCCATAAGGAGTTTTTATGTTTTCCGGTGAATTGTCATTCATCGTCTTGGTGCCGACTATCATTGTCATTGTATGCGCAGTTTTGACGCATAAAGTCCGTCTTGCACTTGCTTTTGGCGTGGTGTCAGCGGCTGGTATAGCAGCGCACGGGCATTTGTGGAAAACATGCGAAATAATTCTTCATGCATTGTATGGAACCATAACCGACTCCTGCCGCGTGTACACCTTTGGACTTTTGATCTGTTTGGGTATATTCATACGCCTCATTATTCACTCGGGAGGCATCAAGGCGTATGCCAAACGCATGGTGCATTACATCAAAACACCACGTGCTGCAGAGCTCACGACACTGAGTATTGCGCCACTGTTTTTTCTTGATGAATATTTTAGCAACCTGACCATCGGTTGCGTCATGAACCCTATTTTTGATTTTTTTAGGCATACCCGCGTAAAGCTCGCATACCTACTTAACTCAGTAGGCGCGCCCTGGTGCGTATTAATTCCCGCATCTAGTTGGACCGCTTTTTTGCTCGCAACCTTCAATAAAAATGGTATAAACACAACAACGGATTCCATTATTAACTCATCGCCATTCATGCTTTATATCATCCTTATACCCTGCATGATCTATCCTATTGTGAGTGTTTTTTCTGCATGGTTTATCAGTGCACGCTCCATATCTTTTGGGCCTATGCGTACACTCGAACAAGCTCATAATGAAGCGAAAGCGCCACAATCAGATGAGTGTAACAACTCGCATGCTGCAACCTCAAACTTTTTCGTACCGTTCGGCGTGTTTATGGGATCACTTATAATTTTGCTTGCCGGAACATACTCAGGCATTATTCCCACGCCAGCCGACACCCAAACACTCTTCTCGCTGTTATGTGCAAGCATCATTGCAGCACTGTTTACCATGGGCATGTTCTGGATAAAAAAAGTATTCAGCCACAAAGAAATTTTGTATGAATCCTGGATTGGCGCAAAAGAAATGTTCCCGCCCGTTATATTACTTCTGCTTGCCTGGATGTTTGGCAATATCGTTGACGCGCAACTACATGCAGGGACATACGTAGCACAACTCGTGTCACATAGCTTTGCGCTCTGGCTTTTGCCCTGCGTACTGTTTATCGTTGCAATGCTCATATCAGCATCGATCGGTTCGGCATGGGGAACGTTGCTGTTGCTCATACCTTTTGTTATCAACATATTTAGCACGCAAGCAACGATTGCCTTGAGCGTATCCCAAATACCTCTTATTTTGCCCATGCTCGGAGCGGTGCTATCGGGCTCAGTTGCAGGCGGGCATCTCTCGCCATTCCACGACCTGGTAGTCTTGGCGGCGACAAGCACAAAGGTTCCGGTATTTGAGCACCTTAAAACACAAATCGTATATTCAATACCGGCAATTATCGCAACGTTTGTAGGATTTTTGAGTATTGGACTCATGCTTAAGCTTGGGTACACACCAGTGATTTCATTAAGCCTTGGGCTTGGCGAAGCGATAATACTATGCGGCATCATTCTTACGGTTGTTAACTGGTGGTCACATAGAAAATAGTCATGTAACATGCAATTACCAAAAGAGGCGGGCCCTAAAACCTGCCTCTTTTTTTTGCTAGAAGCGGGTAGACAACATATAATGGAAATGTTGTTACTATTAAAGCTTTATTATGAGCCATTTTCAAGGAGTACTATAGTGAATAAAGTGAGTATAATTGTTTGCACCATGCTTCTTTGTTCAGGCGCAATGAGAGGTATGGAATTACACCAACAAAATCCACCAACAGCAGCGACATCTCAAGATCCACAAACAGCTCAATCTTCACAAGAATCTCGAACAATTGAAATCGCTCTCAATATTTGCCAACAGTTAATTGCAATACAAGAAAAGCAGCTGCAGGCCATACGAGCAAAGATTGATTTATTAATTTTAGTACAAAAAGATCTTCCCAATACCCCTATTCTCGTGGAACAAATTCAAAAACACCAAAAATGTATGCGACTCGCATCTCGAAATTTTGACCTAGGAAAAACAGAACTTCAAAAATTAAACTCCCAAGCTTCTCGTGATATAACTCTTCAACAAATAACCAACCTTTTACAATTGTGTGCGACAACAATAAATGGAAATACAAGAGTACTCACATCAATGACGATAAAAGCTATAGGCCCAAATCTCGAGAACCCAGACTTTAAAAATTTCTCATTAATCATTCAAACACGGGCTACGACAATATGCTCTTTGTTTGCAGAAGTTATAAACAAACTTGCCACAATTATTGAAGAAAAAACTCCATCGCACTCCCTACTCTCTCAACGTAACCTCAATCACATAAAACTAGCTGTCAAAACTACACAGGAAAAATTACAATCTACTCAACAAAGTCAAGATTCAGAAAGCATGTTTGATCAACAAAAAATAGCTTCAGATCTTATAGAAAATCAAATAAATCACTTACTATCATTGCTACCTGAAAACGAAACTCGTTCCACCGCCCCTTCTTCTGATCTAGAAGAAGATGATGAAGCCGAACGTTCTGATATCCGCAATATAATGCTTTTGCACCTCTTACTTCGAAATCTTAGCACAGCAGCTGAAGAACAAACTTCAACAACACAGAAAACCACTGCATCAAACCCTGAAAAAAAAGACTAATTCCTCTACTATTACAAAGTTGATCAATTAGATTTAATCGTAAAAACGAAAGAGCATGTATATGAAATATGTATTACGCACTCCCTTTGCATTCATGGTTATCTCTATTTTTACGTTGCAATCAATGAAACAAGAACAAATACCATTGACAATCACAACGGCAACACAACAAACTCCCGCTAGAGCTTCTCATAATGGTCTAAAACAATGTTTTTTGAGTACTGATGCAGAATTAATAGGTATGCATGAGATGCAGCTTAGCTTACTAAAAAAACAGTTATCATTAGTCCAATCATGCAAACCTAATCCACTATTTTTAGCAATGGAACAACGTATCATTGAAATCGTTCAAACAGATATTGATATGTTCAAGGCCACACACACGCACATGCAGCAAGCTCCAAAAATTTCCATACAAGAACAAAGAGCATTTTTGTCTGATCTATTACAAAAACAAAAATCGAACGTATTTTTTTTAAAGGCGCAGACAAGCATGATGAATACCATGCTCGAGCATTTATCTATTACACAATATATGGAAAGTCTCACAACGTTACGCTCTATTTTTGAAAAACAAATGTCACTTATAGAAAAACTCGAAGCATACACAAAACAGGGTGCAATTCAAAACCCTAAACAACAAAAAGCTCTTCAACTTCAATCAGAAGCTGTTTCGATTCTTCAGGAAAAAAGCAAAAGAACTAAGGAACTCTTCGACTCAATACAAAAAGCTCAAAAATATTTGGAAATAACAAACAATGAAAATACACAGACATATTTCAAAAACGCACTTAACTCCTTCATGTCCATGATATTAGAATATCAAAATCCGTGCACATCGTGCTTGCGGGGGCAAGTATGCCTCATATATGACCTATCAACAGATAACAGTATCTAAATTTTTTTTGTGAAGCTTGTACCATGATCAAGAAATGTATCGCTTTGAGCATATGTTTAGCTGGTTACTCGTGCCACGCAATGATTCAAATGCCACCAGCTCAAGAACTTAAAAAATTCTTTGCACAAGAGGGGCTTTCCGACTTCGTACAACGAACGGGTATTATTGAACTTCTTGCAAATCAAAATGTTTCGCTTTTTTATTTGTGCAATCTCAAACATAGCACTCTTGCATCATACAACATGCAGTTTGCTCAATATAGCGGTATTGATCGAACAAAACTTGCATGCACCATATATGCCATACGTGTCAAGCTTGATACATTGCTGGATAGTGTTTTTTCTCAAAAAAGCGTACCTTTGCACTGAAATATTTTATTACTGGTTCAAAACCGAAAGGTTTTTGTATGAACAAATCGATAATTCTCGTGATTATCATGAGCCCACTGTACAGTTCAGGTATACATGCAATGCAAACATGTGAATCAATCGCACAAACAAACGTTTCAGAAACAACAATTACCATGCCCTCAGCAGAAAAGCTCACACAAGAATTTGACCGCAGAGGACTTTTTGAATTTGCTCTTGTAACGCACATAATCGATACATGCGCAAAACAGAAGTTTTCACTTGCAGGAGTTGTTGGACTAAAAATACAAGCTATCTCCGCGTACTTAGCCTATCGAGAACAACGAAAAAATGATCCAGACTTCATGGACTTCTCCCACAATCAAAAATCAGTAAAACCTGATTTTGATCAATATCCCTTTTACGTAAGAGATCAAGTTGAAGCTATTTTTAATGAAATAGAAAAAGAACAGCCGCAAGCGCTGTAAAAAATGCTCTAGTAAAAAAGACGAAGAGCAGAGGATTCATAAAACGATCCTCTGCTCTTCGTCTTTTTTACGCTGAACAACTTATGGTGCCATAGTACGTTTTTGCACGGCAGAATAAAACAATGCAATCATTGTAATTGAGTAAAGATATAAAATCGTATACCAGAAAGCGGGTATATGATAATAATTCACCCACCACAGATATACGAACGACAAAGAAAACATGATAAACATAAGAAGTTTGTACAGACGTTTAACAAAAACAGGATTTGGGTAATGATCAAAAAAATTTAGGTTAATCTGAAGTCTGATTGTTTCGGGAAATACTATGGTGTAGGTATACACGCAAGCGCATGCAATGCTCATCAAAACTTTTATCAACACATCCAAAGAATGCGATGCTTTTACAAAGATCCATGGAAAAGTAAAATTCATAAGAGTTTGTAATGCGATAAGAAGTATGATGGTTGGTAGTTCTTGCTTAAATCGAACCAGACTATCTTTAAATATTGATTGATTCATAATATTCTCCAAATCATTTTATACACGCAGGGCCTCCCTTGTGGAGGTCCTGCTCAAATGATCTGACACTATTAAACTGGTCCTGTTGCAACTCCACCGGCAATACCAACGGCTATTGCGGCCACATTACTTGCAGCCTCAATAAACGGAAGAAACGTTGCTTCTAATGCCGCTGCAGTAGCAGGGGCGGCTGGTCCTGTCATTGAACTTGCTATAAATATCAAACCATGGCCTACAAAATGAACAGCAAATTTGCCTATCAAACAACCAGCAGTTGCTCCACCGACACCACCACCTAATCCGCGACAATGACCTCGTAAAACAAACTGTCCATCACTCAATTGATTGACAAAAATATACCCATTTTTAAGAAAACCTATGAGCTGAAAAGGCGTTCTTTCGCACAACATAGGCTCAACATAACAATTTTGAATTTCGTGTGCCACACCATTTTGCATAACATGAAAACCTTTGGCGTGATGCACAAGTCCAATTTCACCCAAATGAGTTGGTGCACAAATAGGAGAATGCTCAAGTTGAACCATCGCCTGAACAAGGCCACTAGAAAGACATACAGCAGTTAAAAACATTTTAACCCAAATCTTCATAGAAGAGCTCCTTGAAAAAAATATTTAAACAAAGCAGGTCAACAAAACATCCATCCTCAAATATCTTTCAAAAATCTTTATGTCAAAACAATAACAACAGAGCAAATAAAGCACACGTCAATGCTCTCAAAATACTTCTGGTAGAGCATAACCAAACAAATACAACCTAAACATATCACAGAAACAGCATTATTCAACAAAAAAATCAAGAAAACACTTTATTTACACAACTTTTTCTCAAAAAGCCTCACATATGGCAAAAGCCATTATGGCCCGCTCAAAAGTGTTTCTTGTTTATGTGATTAAATCACACTATTCATGATCATGGATGAGCAACGCTAAGTGGACTTCGCTATATAAAACATTGTTTTATCGATCTAATCAAACAAATATCATTTTTAATTTTTATGTTTAAAATTAAAAAAAAGTTTATGGCACGTACCGATTATCCTAAAAGAACGCAAAAAAGACTGAGAGCAGAAAATTTGAAAAATTTTTCTGCTCTCAGTCTTTTGTTTTGTTAATCAAAAATTATGCGTGTGCACGAATAAGTTTATAACCACCAAGTAGCAGGGTTGATAACACAAAAGCTCCCGGTATAAGCGAAGCAAAGTACGAAAGTTCTTTTTTTATTTGGTCTGGGCCCTGCACACTACGACCATTATATGTCATCATGAGTGTGCCCAAACGTAATTTCCGTATTTCCCATGGCGCAATAGCGAGCGCACACACACTGGAAGTTGCAACCGTCGATAAAAGCGCATGTTTTTGTGCAAACGAACTAAATCCTGGGATTGCCTTTAATACAAGGCTTGATGCAAGAGACCCCAAAACTAATTTAGTTATGAGTACTCCATCAATTACCTGAATTTTTGATGCGTATTTTATTCCGTTCCAAGAAGGTGGATAAAATGTCACGACGCCTGCCGTGCAATTGTGTGTAAACACCATAAGCGCTAAAAGCAACAATAATTTTTTCATTTTTTTTATATCTTTCCAAGCACTTTTATAAAAATTTTTATGCTCGTACAAACCTATTGTGTTAAAATGCACGCCGTTCGGTTAACGCCTTGTGCACGGTTAGCTTATCCATAAACTCAAGCGATCCTCCCACCGGAAGGCCACGAGCAAGACAGGTCATGTTGAGCGAACATTCTTTGAGCATGTGTGCAATAAAGGCCGTTGTCGCTTCACCCTCGGGCGTTTGGTTCATGGCCAAAATAAGCTCCTTGCAACCTCCTGCAAGCACACGCTGTTTAAGTGTCATCAATGTAAGATCTTCGGGGCTTATCCCCTCAAGCGGGTTAAGAGAGCCTCCCAGTACATGATACACACCATTAAAGCTGTTGGTGCGTTCAATGGAGCACAGATCGTGCCATGTCTCAACTATACAGATAATTGTTTTGTCACGCTTAGGATCATCACAAAACAGACACGTGCCTGATACTTCTTTCCACGAACAGCATGTCACACATTCTTCGAGATTTTTGCATGAGGTCATAATCGTTTGGCAGAACTGCTCGCGCTCAAGCGTGTTCATGGTCAAAAAAAAGTGAGCAACTTTATGGATATGGCGCGGGGAGATTGCAGGAACTTGTTGGATAGTCCGTACAAGAGCTTGAAGGCTCGGCAGTTTAATATCCATGTTTCGCATCTCCCCTAACACCATGTTTAAAACATAGCATTCGCTATTTTTGACTTGCACCAATTTGATTATAAAACGCACATTCAGATCGATAGGCAAGTGTATATATTTAAGTGAATTCTGCTATATTATGCAGCCTTAAAAAACTTCTTGGTAACAAGTGTTTGCGCAAACTGCAAAAGGTTAAACGTTACTAAGAATAGTATCGTACCGACTGAGAAACGCATCATAAGTCCGGGCACAAGCAGCGCTATGAAAATCGAAAACATCAACTGACGAATGTTTTTTTTGCTTAACGGTGTGATCAAAAGCGAGTTTACTAAAATTGAAACACCCATAAGTACCGGTAAAATTGCATAGGGATCGGCCATTGATAAATCTTTGTAAAATAAAATGAACGGTGCCTTGTATAGATAAATTGACACACCAAGTACTCGCTGTAATGCCAAAAACAGCACAATCATAATAATGTTCGGCAACATCGAGTAAAAAAAGTCAAAGCCGGGACTCGCTTGACGGTACACTTCGGCCTTTGCTTGCGCAAGAGCCACCTTATCATCCTGATATTTTTCGTTGACCGCACGCAGTCTACGCTCAAGGTCCTGTGATTTTTTTTGACTGGCTTTCATTGCGCGATCACCTTTAATGGTAAGCGGTAACAACAGTAAACGAATAAGCACAGCAAGCAAAATAATAGCCCAACCGAAGTTACCAACCAGGTTATACAACCAGGTTAGTACATACACAAGCAACCAGGTAATCCATGAGGTCCAACCAGAATGCAGTGTTTTTTCTAAACGCGCATCGACTGCAACCATAGCATCCCGTTCACGAGGGCCACAGTAGAAAGACATGTTCCATGAGGTTTTTTGTTTTACCGCAGGGCCTTCAAGAATAGCGCTTACATTGCCGTTTGTTGTCGTAGAAAAATAGCCCCTGCGCACAAAAGCGTTTGAGTCGGTAACTAACGCACAAATACCATAACGGCTCTCAACACCAAACAAGGTTGGAGCAACCCACGCCTTGTCCTTGAGCGCTTGTTTTGCGATTTGCTCAACAGTGTTGCGATCTGTATAGGTAAGCCCCTGAGCATCGTTCACTGCAGCATCCGTTGCATCTTTAAGCAATGGTGTAGGTACAAAAATGCGTGGTTGAACGTCTGCGCCTGCATGGGGATCGATAGTCAAGGTGACATCTATTTTGTGAATCTTATTATTCACGACAAACTTTTTCTCAACCAATGCGTATGGCGATGTTGAACGATAAACCAACGTGGTAGCATGCTCATCCTTTTGGTTTGATACCAAATCAAACACCAATGGCGTTTGCATATCAAGCGCAACGACAAAGCACTTATCCTCGAAGCCGTCCCCGAACGTAAAATCGAATGTGTTTAGCGGTTGCTGGTTACGTGGTGAAAAAATGGTGCTTGTAAAGCTTGCAAGCGCGCCTGCGTATGACGAAAACACTGCCGAACCGGAGTTATAATCGACCGTTTGCACATTTGGTTTTGATTCATTCTTTGCCTGCTGCACGTGCGCATCAAAGAAATCTATCTCGCGCGCAAGGGGCTTTTGGGCCTCTTGGGTTGACATCACCTTAACAGATTGGCCAGCCTTAGGAGCTTGCTCGCTCGCAGGTTTGCCAAGAAAGTATTGCACGATCCATGTTGCAGACAGCGCAAGCACAAAAAAAAGTAATAATTCTTGAATTTTCATGCATAACCTTTAAATAAAAAAATATAAAAAAAACCCCGTACAATTTTTTCAAAATATAATAAGGGCTCTGCCCTTTGACCCGCAAGCGCCCAGCGCTTGACCTGGTGATATAATACAATCGTAGACTTGCTGTGTTGACCTGTTGAATTATTCGCGTAAGCGTTGAACCTGCCGATATACGTGAAACGGCGTTCACCGTTTCACGTATATCGGCAACTTGCTCTATAACCAGTAATTTAAAAACCCAGCGCACTCAAATTATTCTATTTCAATGGGTTGAGGGCTAGGCCCTCATGGGTTAAGGGTGAAACCCTTATATATCAAGCTATAACTCTTCTATGATAGCATGAATTTTGCCTGCTCCCAAAAACAACACCATGTCACCCTCTTGCACCTGACCATGAACATATTTTTTGGCCCAGAGCTTAAACTCAGACTCAGGCACATACACGCATCGGTCACCCATGTTTTGTGCAATGTCTTGTACAAGCAGCTTGGAGCTCACACCCGGTATTTCTGCTTCAAATGCAGCAAAAATATCGGTCAAGACAAGAAATACATTCTCTGGCACATCGCTTAATACCCGTACAAAATCATCCCAAAGTAGTTGGGTACGCGTGTAGCGATGAGGCTGAAAAAGAACGTGTATTTTTTTATCTGGGGCAACCTGTGCTATCGCAGTCTTAAGGGTCGCCGCTATTTCAGTGGGGTGATGCCCATAATCATCGATAATCGAAGCACCGTTTATTTTTTTGCGTAACGTAAATCGCCGGTCAACTGACGTAAAAGAAGCAAGCCCTTCACGCAACCGGTCAATATCAATGTCCATATGCGCACACACGGATAAAGCTGCTATTACGTCTGAGAGCATATGCTCACCATATAAAGATACTGATAGATTCTCGTATTTTTTGTTTTTGTTTACATCGAAAAATGCGAAGTCCCATCCTGAAGAATTTTTACGTGCATCACATGCGAGATAGTGCGCTTTTGGACTGTTTTTAGTAGAAAAAAACTTCACAGGCGTTCCATAAAAAACACCTTGTGTTTCAAGACGCTGTATGCCCGCATCATCGGCATTTAAAAAGAGCATGCCAGCTACGTCAACGTTGCCCGCAAAAAAACCGAATGCTTCTGCCACAATCTCATCAGAGGTGTACACATTAAGATGTTCGCGATCAACATTGGTTATAACCCCATAGAGTGAATGCAATTTTTCAAATGATCGATCACTCTCATCGGCCTCTGCAACTAAGTAATCGCCCTCGCCCAACCACACATTCGATTTAAACGATGGCACGATACCACCGATAATAGCCAAGGGATCAAGCCCGGCAGCCACAAGCAGATGTGCTAAAAGTGCAGACGTCGTCGTTTTTCCATGGGAACCGGTTACCGCTATTCCTTTTTTTTCTCGCATAAGAGCGGCAAGCAAATCAGATCGATGTACACAAAACACGTTTCTGTCCTGAAAAAAACACATCGCGCGAGATGTAAGCCCAATATCCGTCGAGTATACGACAAGATCGGGCATTTTTTTATGTGTATATATTGTGTCTTCGCTATCTAACCAAATTTCGCCACCAGCAGCAGTGACAAGCGCACACGTATTTTTGTGCACATCAAGGTCAGATCCGGTCACTTTGCAGCCTTGCTTTAAAAGCACAAGAGCAAGTGCGCTCATACCGATGCCACCAATACCTAAAAAATGTACATGCTGTCCACTCGTCATGCTATCCATTGCCGTTAAACTCCCGCTTTAAAAAAAATATTCCAAAAACTATTGCTTTTTATTATTTACAAACTGTAATATATTTTATAGCTTCTTAAAAAAGAAGTTGGAGTAATAAGTATAGTCCAAATATGGAAAGGAGTCCTCATATGAAGAACAACAAAAAGATTTTATCCGTTGCGTTTATTCTTGCTCTTCTTGCAGTCCCTGCCGCACAAGCATACGTTGCAGCTGGTTGGATCGTAGCCGGTGTCGTAGCTGCATTGGGTATAACGGCAGTTGCTGTTCATAATCATAACTGTAACTGCTGTGGTAGAAGCCATAAAACAAAACATGAAGCCGACAACTGTTGTGGCTGCGGTAGTACAAAGCATAAACAACACCACCATGACATGGAAGAACAAGAAGAAACCCAAAACTACGAAATGAAGTAATCATGAGAGGCAAAACGCGTTTTTTTAAAATGAATCGCGCGCCAAAGCCTATTCACTCGAATGATACCAATGCTTCCCTTGCAAAAGGGGAGCGTTGTGTACAATGCGGGTTAATGAGGTCTAAGTGCCGAAAAAGTGATAAAACGAGTTGTGACTTTAATTCTAAAACGCACTGCTCATGTGAGTAGTTTTAGTGAATTTTTATACAAATAAAAAAGGAGATTTCTCATGATAAGCAAAAAACAGATCATGTCCCTCATCTTATGCTCAAGTATTATTGCCTCAACGGCAGCATTAGCTGACGGAGGTGGCTTTGGTGCAGGTTTGGGTGCAGGTTTATTAACTGGCGCGGTTATGGGAACAGTTGTGGGATCTGGTCCTCATTATTCTCATGATCGTCGTTACTATTATGATGACGGTCGTTATTACGATGATGATGGTTATTACTATGGTGATCGCTATTACGTACGCCATGGCGGTAGAGACGATCGAGCTCTGGACAGAAAAGACGCCCGTATAGGGAAGCTCGAAGCAAAAAATGAAGCATTAACTGAAAAGCTTGCAGAAAAGAAATAATCAACAAACTTTCAGGCAGCGCTTCTTAAATTGAAGCGCTGCCCATAAAAAAATTTAAATGTATGGCAAAAGCCATTTAGGCCCGCTCAAAAGTGTCTTCTGTTTATGTGATTAAATCACACTATTCATGATCACGAATGTGCAGAGCTTAATGGACCTCGCTATACTAAACAAAGGGGGAGTTTCTCATGGTCACAAAAAAATGCATACTCTCTGGGCTTATGTGCTCAGCTCTTGTACTCACAAGTACCACGACCCTGCCTAACGGCGGCGCTGCAGTTGGTGCTGGCCTTTTTGGTTTGGATCGTGGCACTATGGTCGGAGTCGCTGCATCGCGACCAAGCAGGGAAGTTGTGTATATGCAACAACCAACTTTACCGAGCGATGAGGACGAAATTGCAGCAGAACAAGATCAACTTAAGGGGCAGATCACATATCTTACCGATGCCGTCAGAAAATTGAAAAAAGAGAACGCACGACTTAAAAAAGAAAACGACAAGCTCGTACAAAAAATAAACGCAGAAAAAATTGATCAAACAGACATAAGCAATACTGTGGGTACAGCTCATGCATAAAATTCTTAAGCACGTGTTTGTCTGGATCGTCATAATTATGGTGTGCGCAGGTTTTTTGAGAAGAGCGTATGCACAAAATCCTTTGGACATTAATAGGGTCCATATAAAAATGGAGAAAATCTCATGAAAAATTATATAACAAAATTGATGCTCGGTGCAGCACTATTGACAGGTACTTCCGGCTTTATTCGCGCGGAAATAAATGTTGATGAGTTCAAAGCTGACAACCAAAAATATATGAACAAGCAAACTGAAATTTTAAATCAAATAAAAGATGCTCAATCGCAAGCAGATAATTGGCAAAAAAAACTTGATCAGTCTTTAGAAAATTCGAGAAAGCCGCGAACTGTTCCACTGCCTGGCGGTGCTGGTGCAATGATTATGAAAAATCAGCAGTACCTTCGTCAAGAACGAGATAAGGCGATAAAGAATCTCGAAGGATTAAAAAAAGACCTTCAGATTCTTGAAAATACACGTAAATAATTTTTGCTTTTAAGAGAAAAAAAGCCTTACAGACGTTATATCTTCTTTCTGTCTTCCCCCAACGGGTCTAATCGATCCGTCAAAGGCATGAACAAGAAGACGTTTGTAAGGCTTTTTACTTACGACAAAAAGCTCGTGCGGCAACGCAATCATGCTTTCGATATCCCAACCTAAGCGCTCAAGCTCATCGCGATAGTATGTGGTTAACATATCGATCGATGAGCGTATCGTAAAAGTCGTGCACGAGTGCGCATCAATTTTTTCGTTATTGATGTTATAAGCCGCAGGAGCAACGAGCGTATCATCGCCCGTACGCATAAGCTCCGCTGAAACATTCTGGTTATGAAACACTTCTTTTGATGGTTTGTGCATAGCACAACCACCCAAAAATAAAATGCTTCCTAACAAAAAAAATTCACAGCGTATATGCATTTTTTTACTCTTTTATGGCAACCGCCATTTAGGCACGCTCAAACAAGCTCACGGTTCGTGTTATCAAAAAACACTATCTGTAATCTCGAATGTGCGCAGCTTAATGGGTTTCGCTATACTGAAGCGTTTTGTTTTTTGCCAGTTTTTGATAACACGAGTTCTTTAACGCGTGCAGCTTTACCAATACGATGGCGCATGTAGTACAATTTTGCGCGACGAACGTCGCCCTTGCGCAATAATTTAATTGACTCGACTACCGGCGAGTAATACGGAAAAATTTTCTCAACCGAGATACCGTTTGCGCCGATACGACGTACGGTAAACGTTGAAGAAATACCGTTATTGCTCATAGCGATAACGTCACCTTCAAAGGCCTGAAGACGTTCTTTTTCGCCTTCAATGACACGTTGAGAAACCTCTATTGCGTCACCAACTTGAAACTGGGGGAAATTGCGTTCAACAACGTCCATGTGCGCAATTGTTTCGCGTGTTATTTTTTTTGATTTCATGAAAAAATCCTCAGCTTTAATGCACTAAAAATCACAATTTTCTACACATTCCGTGGTTGTAAACCGTTCGGTTGTAAACCAAGCCACCTATCAAAAATAATAGCCGCTGCCGAGCGAACAGACAAATGATTAAAATGAGTCATGCCCTCGAGCGGTACAAGTACATAGTCACAGGTACTCAAAAATTCTTCAGATAAACCTCTTCCGGTGCCCAAAACAAAAAGAACCGGACGATTATGCGCCCATACTTTCGCTTGGTCCCTAAAAGTTATCATACGCGATTGCTCAACAAGGCGTGCAGAAGTACCGACAATCAACGGTCTTTTGCTTTCACGTTCTTCTATGCGCGAGATTACAACTTCAAAAGAATCAGCCAACTCAACCATAGACACCGCAACATGACGTTGGTTGTTATAACTCACTCCATGCCCCGTTTGCCAAAAATCAAGAAGCGTTTTAACAATACGCTGCTGATCATACAGAGGGGTCATAATAAAATATTTTTCTAACCCATACGTACATGCGGATCGAGCGATATCATGTATATCAAGCGACGTAACCGACGTAGTACCAATTCGATCACCCGGCAACTCAATATGATCATGCATCAATGCAACATAGTGATGCGGAATATGCGCGGTAACGGCACACACCTCTTTTTCTGTTGGATGTGCTGATCGAAACCACCCAAAGTGTTGCAGCGCCGTACGTTCAGCCGCTTTATCAGTGCGCCACTGGGCAATTGCCTTATGATCGCCAGATCGTATAACCGCAGGCACTTCTTTATCATGCCATACGATCGGATGCGTATACTCGGGATAATCAACAAGCGCACCCGAAAAAGAATCCGCTTGCACAGATTCTTCTGAGCCCACGATGCCAGGCATATATCTCAAAAGAGCTTCGAGCAAAACCATAGCCGGAAGGTCGCCGCCCATAAGCACAAAATCGCCTACTGACAAAATCAGATCGGCGTACTCTTCTTCAACACGTGCGTCCATACCTTCGTATCGAGCGGCAACAAGCATGAGATGATCATGTTTACCGTATATGTGAGCAGCGAGCTCGCGTACACGCACCTGATCGAGTTTTTTACCATGGGGCGAAAAAAAGATCTTAAATGCTTTACCCCGTGTTGCTTGTGTCTGTTCTATTGCCCGCTCAACAGCCTCAGGGCGCAAAAGCATTCCTGCTCCGTGTCCACAACTGGGAGCGTCAATACGTTCTTTGGGAGCGCATGCATCAAGCATGGATACTGCAACACAATCCAACTCTCCGCGCGCAACAGCTTTCCCTACGAGACTTGTTTTGAAAAAAGGCTCGTATAAGGAGGGAAAAAGAGTAAGCGCAGAGATCTTCATAGAGCAACATTCACTTAAATATACCCACCAACATTATGATCTAACCATGCAATCAATGAAAAATTAGCATAGGTCAAAAAATGGCGGATGCCATTACTTTGCAATCACATCTACAACAAGGTCACATTCGACATTAAACTCACGTGGTCCAAATGTAGACACTAACGAGCGAAGCGTTGCAAAAATACGACCCTGACTTCCGATTACACGTGGAAGATCGGACGGAGCAACAAGCACTTCTATGATTTTTTTTTCATCACGATCAGAGCAGGTAACTTTGACCATCGTTGGCTTGTCGACAATCGATCGAACAAGATAAGAAATCATATCGACAATGTTCATACTCGCATTACACCGTTGCTATTTTTTTTTGGTACAGCTTCTCGATCTTTTTCACTGCATCGGTTTTGATAGCACCTTGTGCAACCCAAGCCTGAATGCGCTCTGCATGATATTGAATAATTTCACGCGTAAGAGCGTTGTATGTACCAAGAACTTCAAGAGATCCACCGTCACGTTTGCGGCGTTCATCGATAGCTACGATGCGATAAAAAGGTACATGTTTGCGACCAACACGTGAAAGACGTATCTTCACTGCCATAAAAATCCTTTATAAAAAATGCATTTTGGAGAAACGCGAAATCTATCGCGATCCGAAAGGGTTACCATTTTTACCCATCTTCTTAAAAATTTTAGCAAATTGCTGACTTTGTTCAAATTTACGCAGAAAAGAATCAACTTCTGCCAAATTTACTCCCGCACCTTTGGCGATGCGTATTTTTCGCGACTGCTCGATCAATGAATGAAAAGCACGCTCTTTTGGAGTCATACTCAAAATAAGCGCTTTGAACTTTCTTGATTCTACTTCGCCTTGGTCTAATTGATCTTGGGATATTTTTAATGATGCGAACCCAGGCATCATACGTGCAAGCGACGAGAGCGATCCGAGCTTGCTCATCATATCAAGCTGCCCAAGAAAATCACCAAAAGAAAATTTATTGCTTTCAAAAAACTTTTGAGCTTCAATTTGTTCTTGCTGAGAAATTTTTTGTTCTGCTCGTTCAACCAAAGTAGCAACATCGCCCATGCCTATAATGCGACTAGCAATACGCTTTGGTCTGAAAAACTCAAAATCGGCGCAGCGCTCACCAGTACCTAAAAAGAAAATAGGTTTCTTCATCTCATATCTAAAAGCCAGAGCGACGCCACATCGCGCATCACTATCAGCTTTTGTGAGAATCGAACCGGTATACGCTACCGAACTAAAAGCACGAGCAACCTGCATTGATTGCTGTCCGATCATTGAGTCCAAAACAAGAAACTTGTACCGAGGGCTCACTAATTTATCTATTGTTACAAGCTCATTGAGCAATGATTCGTCGACATGCAAACGGCCTGCGGTATCTATAATTAACAATTCATAGCCGTTTTTTTTGTAATAATCATATATATCTTTTGCTGCTTTTATTGGATCAGTTTGTCCAGATACATAACAGTCAATATTATTTTGCTTTGCAAGCACCGAAAGTTGCTCACGTGCTGCAGGTCGAGAAAAATCAACCGATGCCAATAATATGTTACGCTTCTTGCCACGCTTAAGAGTCTGCTCGTTAATAAAATGTGCAAGTTTAACCGCTGTGGTCGTTTTACCCGATCCTTGCAAACCAACCAACATAATAACTGACGGAATTACAACCGAAAAATCGTCAACATTGCCACCACCCAAAAAATCGACCATGCGATCATACACTATTTTGCTTATGGCTTCTGCGGTAGAGAGTTTTTTATTTTTGGTAGTACCAACAAGATCTTTTTCAACCAACGCAACAAACGATGACGCTGTTGCCAAAGGTACATCCGAATCCACAAGTAAATCTTGTATAGAAGAAAGTTCTTTGTTCAACGTGTTTGAATCAAAAGTAGACTTTCCCTGTAAGCGTTCAAACAATGAAGAAAATTTTGATGCTATAGTGTCAAACATCGGCAATGTTCCAATTTAAAAAAAATAATCGAGAAAATATCGATGGCAGGCGCCATTGAGGCACGCTCAAGTAAATTCACGGTTTATACAATCCAAACGCATTATCCGTAGTCTTGATTGCGCATAACTAAATGGACTTTGCTTCGAAAACATATTACAATGATACCATATTTTGATTTTTTTTCTCGATTTTCAAAGGTTACCATTTATGACCAGAGAGACTTTCTCTACACGCATCAATCCCAAAGCACTCATCGTAGGAATTCAAACTCCTGAGAACTACAGCATTGATATAGAGTCCTATTTCGAAGAGTTCCGTAATTTGGTCGAAACAAATGGTATCGTCTATGACCACGAAGTGTATATGAAACTTCGTTCCATAGAACCATCAACCTTTATCACGAAAGGCAAGCTCACCGAGCTCATCTGTTTGTGTGAAAAAGAAAACATCGAAGAAGTTGTTTTTTCTGAAGTGCTTAACACGCAACAAGTTAAAAATTTAAAAAAACTTCTTAAAGTTTCCGTCTTTGATAGAACCGAACTTATTTTGGAAATTTTCGAAAAAAATGCACTCTCTGCAGAAGGCAAACTTCAGGTTGAGCTTGCATGGCTGCAGCACAAAAAAGCACGCCTCGCAGGCCGTGGTATCGGCATGTCACAGCAAGCCGGGCATATTGGCGGACGCGGACCAGGCGAAACACAAAAAGAAAAAGAAACGCAGCACATTGAATTGCACATTCTTAAAATCAAAAAAAATCTTGAGAGACTGAGCCAGGTTCGTGCAACACAGCGCAAACAAAGGCTGGGCACATCTACACCCCGTTTTTGTATTATCGGATACACCAATGCGGGCAAATCGAGCTTGCTCAATGCCCTCACTAAAAGCGATGTGCTCGCAGAGAATAAACTCTTTGCAACGCTTGATACCACCACTCGTGAACTTTTTATAGATGGCAAAAAAAAGGCTCTTATTTCGGACACGGTAGGATTTATACAACAACTTCCGCATTCACTCATTGAAGCGTTTAAATCAACCCTCGATGAGCTTGTGTATGCTCATTTGCTTATTCACGTCGTTGATAGCTCTAACAAAAATTGGCAACAGCATATTCGCGTGGTAACTACCCTGCTCAAAGAAATGGGCCTTGAACAAAAACCTCTGTTCACCGTTTTTAATAAAATCGACCTTTTGAGCGAAGAAGAAAAACAAAAACTTCTGGTGCAAGCTCAAGAACATGCACCATTTTGCCTCGCATCCACGCTCAGCGATGCGGGTTTACAAGACTTACTGAGTTATTTGAGCTCATGGACCATGCCGCAGGAAAGCTCGCATGAGTAAAGCAAAAGCCACTCAAGAAGACATTTTCGCTTCTCGATCTGAAGCTATTCGCCCAGATGATACGCACTTACTTTCATCTGGAAATGCGATTAACGAACACATTGATACACGTCGAAAAGGCGAATGCCTTAGTATCACGCTTAATGCCCAGCAACAGGTTGCAGCTCAAGAAAAAAATGGCATTTTTTTTGTATGCGCAGGTGCAGGCTCTGGTAAAACACGCATTATCACATCGCGCATTGTCAATTTGATTGAACAACATGGCGTTGCACCATCAAGCATTCTTGCGCTTACCTTTACCAACAAGGCCGCAAAAGAGATGGCGTCTCGCATTAAAGGTCATCTTGAGCAAACAAACAAAGGACTTCCGTTTATAGGCACGTTTCACTCATACTGCCTTAATTTGCTTAAAAAATATTACTTTGCAGAACATCAAGCCACATTTAGTGTTATCGATGATGACGACCAAGAGCGTATAGTAAAAAAAATTATACAATCGTTTAGTCTCGAAAAAAGGGTAACCCCTCGAGCGGTTCTCTCACCCTTGTCATTACTTAAAAACGATTTAATAAACGGCACGGTCGATCAAGCTCTTGAGCAAATCGATGACAAACTTATTCGCGATATAGCCTATCGTTACGAGCAAGAAAAACGCGCTATGAAATGTTTTGATTTTGACGATTTACTTCTCGAAGCGCTTTTGTTGTTCAAAAAACACTCCATATGCAAAACCCTTCATCAAAACGCCATCACACATATTTTGATTGATGAGTACCAAGATACTAATCGCATTCAACATGAACTCATCAAAGAGATGAGCATCAACAATCAAAAGCAGTGTATTCTTGATTCGTTATGCGCAGTGGGCGACGAAGATCAGTCTATTTATTCCTGGCGCGGCGCAACCATCGAAAATATTTTAAATCTTGAAAAAGACTTTCCTAAAATAAAGCGCGTTACTGTTGATCAAAATTATCGATCTACGCAACAAATATTGGCATGCGCAAATACCCTCATCGAACACAATGCCCTGCGTAACCCTAAAAAATTGTGGTCAGAAAACGACGTTCACGATTGTGTACGATGCATCGAATCTCAATCGGGGTATCAAGAATCAGATATCATTGCGTCATGTGTACAGACGCACAATAAAGCCTACACCGATCAATCAATAGCGGTATTATATCGATCGCATTATCAATCGCGGTTGATTGAAGAAGCCCTTCTTAAAAAAAATATTCCCTACGTTATTATTGGCGGCATTCAGTTTTATCGGCGACAAGAAATCAAGGACCTGTGCGCCTACGCTCGATTGGTTGTTAATCCTTTTGATCGCATTGCATTTGTACGTGCGCTTAACACACCTTCACGAGGTTTAGGCGAAAAAACTGAAGAGAGCATCACGACATTTTGGAACCAAAATCCCTTTGCAACCTGCAGCGAACTGATCGATTTAATAAAACAAAATAATATATTGAACGAAACAAAAGCCAAAGCATTACAATCATGGCGAGACCTTTGGTCATCGTTCACCCCCCAAAGCAACCCTAAAGATTTTTTTCAGGCTATCATTCAAAAAACCGCCTATAAAAATTACCTGCATGATGCTTTTGAAAAAGAAGAGGCGGTAGCAAAAATTCAAAACATCGAAGAACTCGTTTCGTCACTCGACGATATGCAAAATACCCTTACTACTCTCGAGGCCTTTGTCGAACATGTTGCCCTTATTGAAGAAAGCTCGCGAGACAAACAACAATCAACAAAAACGGTTAAACTCATGACCTTTCATGCGGCAAAGGGATTAGAGTTTGATTGCATTATCATCCCCGGACTCGAAGAAAATGTGATCCCGATATCAAGAGCATTGTATGATGCATCAGCAATCGAAGAAGAGCGAAGATTATTTTATGTTGGTATAACCAGGGCAAAAAAACATCTTCTTTTGTTGTACAGCCTTTCTCGTGTCATTTATGGCACCCTTCAAGACCAGGTGTGCTCACGATTTTTAAAAGAAGTACCTCATGGATTGGCCCCACGAACATCAACCAAATTTTGGTCATACAGTTCACGTGATTCTTTTTTTGCCGAGTGGTTCAAGACACAGCCTTTGCAAAGTTCGTTTAGTGATTTCACTAAGCACGTCGCACGCAAAGTAACTCGCAGTTCTTCAATTAATGAAACACCAAAAATTGTCACACACAAAACTTCGTTTCATGCAAAAACAACAAAAAAAGAACCGGTATTCTTAGATCAAAAGAACCAAGTAAGCCCGTTCAAAAAGTTTGATGCTGTGCAGCACGAAAGCTTTGGATGTGGCATTGTTGAAGTCGTTGAACAACGACCTGACGGATCAACCTGTTTGACCGTTAAGTTTGGCTCACAAAGCAAAAAAATACTCGCAAGCTTTGTTACTAAAATTTAGAGACTTTTTAAACATGAGGGCGCTGCCCTCAACCCGCAAACGCCCAGCGTTTGATCTGGTGATAAAATATTTTGCAATTTGTGGCATTGCATACATCATAAATACATGCGCAGCTTGAAAAGCGAGGAAAGAACGAAAAGGGTTTTACCTTTTCGTTCTTTCCTCGCTTACTAACGACAAATGTCGTGTCTTCAGCAATTTCTTATTTATATCTTCTGTCACCGGGTCGAGGGTTGATGACCCTCGCGGGTCAAAGGGCAGAGCCCTTGTTAGTTTACACTCGGCAATTTTTTATGGTGCCATTCTTTACCGCTGACTCTATTTTTCACTACAACATCACCAGACTTTTCAAACGTGAGCGTGTATTTTCCGTTTTCGATGTCCGGTTCATCAAGAATAATCGACTTCCAATCCATGCCGTTAGCACTTGCCGGCTGATAATCAACAATATGCAACCCGCAAGAATAACGCCTACCCTGAAACTCTTCGCGATCAATAATAAATCGCATAGGCAGGGGTTTGTCGTCCGGCCCCTTTTTCATGGGTTCAACGTTATCAAAATTTTTAAGCGGACAGGTTTGCCATGGCCGAAAAACCACATCCCATTTTTGATTCGATTCGTTTTTAATCTCAACTTCAGTTGCAGGATTAGCTGCAGAAATAACTTCTTGAATTGCAGAAACAGTGCAGCTCATCAAAAGAAGTAGGCTCAACAAACAGTAGCATTGTGTCTTCATAATTCATTCCTTTATTTTGGATTTATACGACTATACTTCTTTATTTAGTGTGCATTTTTGCATGCACAAAAATCAATAATCGATTTATTTTTTGCTTTTTGCACAGATCTGCGTTGACCGTATTACACACGCTTGCTATTCTAGAATTATTGATCTTTTCGCCGGGGTGGCGAAATCGGTAGACGCACGGGACTCAAAATCCCGCGGTAGCAATATCGTGTCGGTTCGAGTCCGACCCCCGGCACCAGCCTTCGCTTCTGCCTATGCTACGGTGGTCGAGTAAGAGCGGCTACGGCTGGCAAGCCCGGCCGTCGCCAAAGGCTATGGCCGACAGGCAACTTTCTTATACGTAAAAAAATAACCACGGAGATAGCCATGAAAACTCAGGATTGCATTTTTTGCAAAATTATCGCAAAACAAGCTCCTGCCGATATTATCATGGAAACAGACACGCTCATCGTGATCAAAGATCTCAATCCTGTCGCTGCAATACACTATCTGATTATCCCCAAAGAACATATCGTTGATATCACATCAATGACCGATCAGCAAACACAAATCGGTGCAGACATTTTTGCATGTGCCAACGTGTTAGCCAATCGCGAAAAAATCATGAACAGTTTTAAGCTTGCGATCAACAACGGATACGATGCGGGTCAGAGAGTGTTTCACCTGCATGCACACTTTATTGCGGGTTTCGGTGAAACAGTTTTAAACAAAACATACGGCATTTAAGTTTTTGACATGTATAAAGTATGCCGGGGTGGCGAAATTGGTAGACGCGCAGGTCTCAGAAGCCTGTGGAAGAAATTCTGTGTCGGTTCGAGTCCGGTCCCCGGCACCAGCCTTCGCCTCTGCCTATGCTATGATGATCGAGCAAAGGCGGCTACGGCTGGCAAGCTCGGCCGTCGCCAAAGGCTATGGCCGACAGGCAACTTTTTTTATATATTGAGCACAAGCGAAAAAAGTTAAAAACAACTTCAAAAAGTGCGTTGACAAAGTGCCCTCACCACGGTAATTTGAATTGCATCGATGATATAAAAAAATGTTCTTTGAGTTTAAGTTCGTACGCGGGAATAGCTCAGCTGGTAGAGCGTTGCCTTGCCATGGCAAAGGTCGCGGGTTCGAATCCCGTTTCCCGCTCCAATTTTTTTATAGTGGCAAAAGCCATATTTTTCTTACTATCTCTGTGTTACGATTAAACACGTCAAACATATCCGTCGGTTTATAGCAAGATTCACTTAGATATACACTCCAACATTGCTATCTAGACAGATAATCAATGAGCAAATTAGTGTAAGTCAAAATGGCGAACGCCATATTTTTTTCATTTTTTGTTAAAAAATTAGGGGCCACCCAACATGAAATCACTTGTCCAAGAAGCTTCTTCTCTAGCAAAAGCTATAGAGGCCGCATGGCAGCATGCCGACAAACCACAAGAATTTTCCGTTCGCATTTTGCAATACCCTACAAAAAATTTTCTCGGGCTTACCAAGCTCTCAGCAAAAATTGCGATCTTCTTTGATGATCAAAAAGCTGTTCAATCAGCTCAGCATGATAAAAAAAGAGCTCCGCAAAAAGATCAGCGCCCTCAGATTACCGCTCAACCGCAAAGAACTCAGCCAAAAATAGATAGACCAAAATTTGCAGAAAAGCCTGCATCGGCGCCACAACGATCTGTTCAACCTCCTGTTCAAAAAAATATTCAGCCACTGCAACAAGAAAAAAGCGCTCAACCTTTACCCCAAGAAAAAAGTGCCTATGCACAATCATCAGTTGAACGTGCGCCACAGTGGAACAATGAACATATTGAAGCTGCACGCGCATGGACAAACACGGTTCTTGGGTATATCGATCAACAAAGTAATAGCTTTACCGTCACGCACGAAAAAATGACGCTTAAAGTTCTGTTTAAACAGCAGATCATTGGGCCAAGCAAAGAAAGCAGCCAAGAGCGCAGAGTACTTGCAAACTTCTCAATACTGCTTATGACCACACTCAAAAAACAGTTCCGCACGTCGCTCCGAGGCCATAAAATACTTTTTTCGCATCAGTAGACCATCATGGACGGCCAAACAATCATAGCTCTTGCGACACCACAAGGTTGCGGCGCGCTTGCGCTTATACGAGCAAGTGGCACCAATGTGCGCGCACAAGTTGCACGCATGGCGCAGTTGGTTGGCAAAAAGAATCTTACAGATGTCGTATCGCATACCGTTCATTTGGGCTATGTAGTTGATGATCACAAGAATCACATTGACCAGGTCATGTTCACCGTTATGGATGCACCGCGCACCTTTACCGGTGAGTCGAGCATCGAGATATCATGCCACAACAATCCGTTTATTATCGAAGCAATCATTCAACAAGGCTTACGCGTTGGCATGCGCCTTGCGCGCCCAGGCGAGTTTAGTCAACGAGCTTTTGAGCATGGGAAGATTAATCTTCTACAGGCTGAAGCCATAAATGAACTCATTAACGCTCAAACGCAAACTGCTCTCAAAATGGCTCTTGCTCAAGTTGAGGGCTCTTTATCGAGCTATGTTTTGGGCATAGAACAAGCGCTGTTACAAACACTTGCATACGCTGAAGCAAGCTTTGAATTTTTAGAACAAGAGCACGACTTTGCGCCTGTTATAATCGAGCGCTTACGCGCAATCATCACAGAACTCGATACACTCAAAAAAAAATACGCTCACGAGCACATCATCCGAGAGGGCATAAAAATTGCGCTCATCGGTACCGTGAACGCAGGCAAGTCCTCGCTCTTTAATGCCCTATTGGGCGAAAATCGGGCTATTGTATCTAACATCCCTGGCACCACACGAGACACGATAAGCGCATCACGATTCAGTAATGGACAGTTCTGGACCTATATCGACACGGCAGGTATACGAATCAGCGAAAATAGCATCGAGCAGGAAGGCATAAAAAGGTCATACCAAGCAGCTGCTCAGGCTGATATGGTAATTCTTGCCATAGACGGATCAACACCGCTGCAGCCACAACTTCAAGATTTGCTTAAAGATTTGGTTAAAAAATACGAATCAAAACTTATTGTGGTACTCACAAAAACAGACCTTGACCCACAGCTCAACCCCCAAGACATTAAAAAATTACTTGATCTTATACATGAACCCATTACGGTCAGTTCGCATACCACACACGGCCTGAATCAATTAAAAACAAAAATTACCGCCATAGCTCGTGAAATAATCAGTAAGGCTCAGTCACCATTTTTGTTGTCAAAACGACAAATGGATCTTTTGGATAATCTCAACATGCACTTACAAAAAGTTATGCCACTACTCGAACATAAGCCGGTGTTGTACGAACTTGTTGCGCACGAGCTTAAATCAGCACTCGAGTCTCTCTCGGATCTCAGTGGCAAGAGCATTAGTGAGCGCACCATACAACAAGTGTTTGAAACGTTCTGTGTGGGTAAATAGAAAAGCGGTCGAGATAGAAATGTCTATCTCGACCGCTTTTTTTCTGGCTTTAGTAGTCAAAACTTATGCTCGGCTTTTTCAAAAACAAACACCATACCTGTATTTCAGTTTTATAAAAGGTCTACGAGTTTTCGAGCCATAGTTCTGAGCAATTTTTTCTCTTCTATATTCAAAGCGGGGTCTTGCAGGCCATCGAGTAACATGCGTTTTTTAAATGAATCCACCTTGCTGCGATCATATTTTCGACTTCTTTTCAATGCAGAAATAACACCCAGCTCATTTACCACGGCCTGAATGTTTCCTGCTAATTGGTTAAGTGCTAATGCAACTTCTGAAGATGCAATGTGGGCGTTAACATTATTGTTAATGACGCGTATTGCAACTGGTTCTCCCAACCACACATTCATGGCCTGCACTGAACAACTGAGAATAAGCAAAGAAAACGAAAAAATGGTAAACAACTTCATAAACAACCTCTGTTTATATTTGGTTAATTAAAAATATTAATAATTAATAATTATAATATACAATATTTAAAAATCAATATTATATAGCGAAGTTCACTTAGCTACACACACCCAAAACTACGTATAGTGCTATTCGGCTGCATAAAACGCAAACTTATCTGAGCGGGCCATAAGTAGTGCGGTCTTGGTACGCCTCTAAAAGACCATACTATTTTATGACGCACCAACATGTCCGCCGAAGCCTCCAGGTAATAGCAAGAGCGTTTTATCTGGGCGTAAGCTTGTGCGTAGAAGGATGGCGCTCACCATACATAAAAACAAACATTGGAAACCCATCTAACCAAAAAATATTTTTTAAGAAATAATATAGTGTGTAATCACGCAATACAGCGTTATACCAATGATATCCATCAGCGTTGCAAGCAATGGACCTGCCGCGTGAGCCGGATCAACTTTTAATTTCTTTAAAATAAGCGGCATACAGCTCCCAAGAACTATAGACACCATAACAATAGCGCATAAAGAAATGCTTATAGCTAAGCAACCGAGTAGATTATGGCTTGATGCAGTATATGCACGCATAAATGCTACAACCCCAAGCACAAACGAGAGGATCGCTGCCATCGATATTTCTCGCCATAAAAATTTTTTTACGTTCGCGCTGGTGATTTGACCTGTCGCAAGACCCTGAATAATAATAGCAGACGTTTGCGATGAAGCATTACCTCCAGTCGAGGTAAGCATGGATATAAATCGCAAATAAAAAAAGGCAAGGGTAGCTTCGTAATATGCAAGCACCATACCAGATATTGACTGCGCTAAAAGTAAAAAAACTAACCAAGAACCGCGTTGAATCAAAATTTTGACGAACGGTGTTTCTAAATACGAGCCTTCCATGGGCGAAACTGTTGCCATACGATAGATATCTTCGCTGGCCTCCTGCTCAACCACATCAACCAATGTATCAGACGTAATAACCCCTAAAAAAAATCCCTCTTTGTCTATGACAGGCGCAATCGACACGTCATAGTGGGTCATAATATTAACGACCTCTTGACGGTCTTCTTGAGCAGGGATCGTAACGTTATCGGTATGCACAATATCAAAAAGACGAAACTTTGGGTTCTTAAGAACAAGATCTTCGAGCTTGATATACCCTTCAAGCCGATTGTCTTGATCGGTCACAAATATCGTTTGATAAAAAGCTTTTTCTGGCTGCAGGCGCTGTAAAATTTTTATACTTTTTTCGATCGTAAAGTCTGCCATAAGCGTAAGTACGTCAGTATCCATGATACCGCCAGCAGACTCAGGATCAAACTTAAGCAACGATACAACCTTTTGACGATCCTTTTTATGAAGCAGCTTAAGGTACTCTCTTAACGCATCGTCAGATAAATCATCAAACACATCGGTTAATTCATCAATAGATAGTCGCGCAAGAAGCTGTCCACGTTCCTTTTCTGCCAATAACGAGAGAATGTGTAATTTAAGCGTATCAGAGAGTTTGGTGAAAATAGCCACACGTTTTTCAAAGGGCATGGTCGTGAAAAGATCTTGTACTCTATCTTTATCTATGTAATTAAAAAACTGAGCAGCATCCGCGGGGTGCATGGCAAGAAACTCGCTCCAAAGAAGTGACCCCATCGTAGATTTTTGGATAATCATGTCGTTAAAATAACGCGACATTTGCTCAAAAGTTTTTTGAATTGTCATAGGAGAGGCCCCTTTTTAGGTGGGTTTACAAGAACACTTTATTAAGTCACTTTTCATTACACTACAAAGCCCTTACAAAAAAAGACTACTCGAACTTTCCTCTCAAAATAAACACCCGTCAAGAACCTCTTGTGGTATACTTACTAAAAAGACGTACATATAAAAAAAATAAAAGAAAATAGCACAAACTCAAAAAAAGAGGACGCTTATGATCACACCAACTATCATTGCAGGGACGCCCTGCACCATTAACGTACACATAGACACTGTGCCCGTGCGCATCGATACTTTTTTGTCGCACACGTTCCCTCAATATTCTCGCAGTTTTTTCAAACGATTGATAGAAGAAGGCTGTATTATCCGCAATAATTTTGTGGTACAGAAAGAAAGCGTACTGGTAAAACCTGATGATTCTATCACCATCACCATACCAGCCTTACGCGATCGTCGAGCAATCATACAAGCAGCAGCAGCAAAAGAGCATCAACGTACCGATGTCACCATTATTTTTGAGCACAAAGATTTTTTGATCATCAACAAGCCGTCTAACATGGTCGTGCACGCACCCTCGCAGCGCAGTACCATTTTTTCCCTCTCTGATTGGCTTGTCATGCAATATAGCGAACTCGAAACCGTAGGCTATGAAGATCGCCCCGGCATCGTTCACAGACTTGATAAAGACACTACAGGCATCATGATTATTCCGCGTAACACGCAAGCACACACGGCTATCTCAGCACTGTTTAAAAATCGCCAACTCACCAAAACATATTGCGCTGTGGTTGAAGGGCATCCGGTCGAAGAGGGTGCAATATCATACCCCATCTCTCGTCATCCTACCGATCGTAACCGTATGACCCATCTGATACCCACAGGCAGATCTGCACTTACAACATTCTCGGTTCAGGAATATTTTGAGAGCACGGCATTACTTAATGTATGCATTCATACGGGTCGAACACATCAAATACGCGTACACTGCAGCGCAATAGGTCACCCGGTCATGGGGGATCCCATTTATGGACACCGATCAAAACTGATTAAACGACAGGCATTGCATGCATCGAGCCTTGCTTTTGAGTGGGAGGGTACTAACTATTGCTTTTCGGCAACACTTCCTGATGACATGAATATGCTTATAAAAGAGTTGCAAAAACGAGAAAGATCTTCTCACTTCCCTGAAGGCATTGATCCACTCGATTAAAGAATAAAAAACTTTGAGCGATAAAACTCGAGCTCTTGAATTGACTCTAAAATGTCATCAAGAGCTCGATGATTTTTGTTCTTTTTAAACTCTGCCGTAACACCGTACCAACGCAGCACAAGCTCTTTAACCGAGCTCACGTCTATTACACGATAATGGGCATATTGATCGATACTAGGCATATGCGTGCGCAAAAAGGCACGATCTTGATACACCGTGTTGCCGCACAATGGCGAACTGTCCTTAGGACACCAGTGCGCAAAAAACTCAAGCGTCTGCTTTTGAGCATCATCGAGAGTTGTTGTGCTTGCGCGCACACGATCGAGCAATCCTGATTGTGTGTGCTGGTTCAGGCACCATGCATTCATTACAGAAAGATGTTGTTCTGACTGATGAATCACAAGATTCGGACCATGAGCCAGAACAACTAAATTATTATCAGTAACTATTGATGCAATTTCAAGAATGTGATCGTTATCCGGATTCAATCCCGTCATTTCAAGGTCTATCCAAAACAAGCGCTCATTCTTGTGTGCCATCTTTTATTGTTGCTCCTGCGGAACCATGATAAAGGCTTCAACACGATCGTCGACTTGCCAATCGGTATATCCATCGATCATAAAGCCACACTCAAATCCTTTATGCACTTCTTTGACCGATTTTTTATCACGCTGCAAGCTCGAAACCTTGCCTTCTCCGATCTTGTGTTTGCCGCGCCAGACAACAAGTTTGCTGTCCTTTGGTAACACGCCACTGACAACTCGACATCCAGCAATAACACCAACATTTTTGATATCAAAAACCTTGAGAACAAGCGCTTCTGCAATTTTTTTAGAAATCATTTTGATCGGCTTATTTTTGTCAGCGACCAGAGCAATGTCTTCTAAAAATTTATAAATAATATCGAACAAATGCACTTCAACACCAAGCCTTTGAGCAGCAACAGTAGCGCTGGGCTCAATTTTGACATGCAATCCGTATACCAAAGCACCAGTGTCCGCAGCAAACTCAATGTCGCCCTCGTTGAGAGGACCAACACCCGCACGCACAACTGAAATATGCTTAAACGTTTTACCCGAAATCTTGTCCATCGAATTAATCAAAGCTTCTTGCGAAGACAGGTTATCAGTTTTAAGCAACACTGGCAGGCTTTCTTTTGAACCAGTCAGTGCTTGATTAATCAGTCGAGGAGCTGTGGCTTCTCTTTTTGCAAGATCTGCCCACTCCTGAACTTCTTTTTGAGAACCGACCTTAAACACATCACCAACGGATGGTAACTGCGAAAAACCTGCAACTCGTACAGGATCCGCAGGTCCAATTTCACGTACATTGTGACCAAAGGAATCGAAAAGCGAGCTTACGCGTCCAAACATAGTTCCACACGCAAAATTGTCACCTACGCGCAACATGCCATGTTGACATATAATCGTTGCAACAGGACCACGTCCATGCTCAATCATCGACTCAAGAACAAACCCTATAGCAGGGCGCTCAAGATCAGCCTTAAGCTCAAGCATTTCTGCCTGAAGATCAATCATTTCAAGAAGTTCGTCAACATTTTGACCGGTCTTTGCCGAAATGCTTACGCATACGGTTTGACCACCCCAGGCTTCAGACAAAAGCCCATGTTGAGCCAATCCCTTGTACACCTGTTCAATTTGAGCAGGAGAAACTTTATCAACTTTGTTGATGGCAACAATAATAGGCAACTCAGATCGTTGAGCAGCTTTAATTGCTTCAATGGTTTGCGGCATAATGCCATCATCGGCAGCAACGATAAGCACAATAATATCCGCAGCGCGAATGCCACGCACACGCATCATGGTAAATGCTTCGTGACCGGGAGTATCTATAAACACAATTGAACCGTGTTTTGTTTGTGCTTCATATGCGCCAAGATGCTGCGTTATACCACCCTTTTCACGGGATGCAACGCGCGTTTTGCGTATATAATCAAGCAATGTCGTTTTACCATGATCAACGTGACCAACGACAACAACAATCGGTTTTCTTTTTGTTTGAGTAGCACCAGCAACTTCACCTTTTGAGGCAAGCTTTGCCGCAGAGGTTATATCGGTATTTTGCGAAGACTTTGGCTCGTCTTTAGCTACGGTAAACCCAAAAGGTTCGGCAAGCGTTGCTATTGTTTCGATTGATAGCAACTGATTCTTTGTTGCCATGTGCCCTTTGCGTAAAAGGGTCACAATGATTTCAGAAGCATTTTTTCCCAAAACATCCGCCAACAAACCAACGGTCATAGCCTCTTTTTTGAGCTCAATGTTTTTAGGCTCAAGAGGTGTAGCAGCAGTTTTTTTTACTGGATCGATACCTTGTTTAGCAACAATAGGTGTAAATACTTTTTGCACAAATGGTGCTGAAACCGTTTGTGGGACTTTTTTCTGCTCAATAACTTTTTTTTCAGCAGGTTGCGTTGTTTCCTGTTTTGGTTGGGTAACAGGAAGCTTGGGCACATTTTTTTCAAATACTGGTTTTACAGCCACAGATGGTTCCTTTTGAGAAGCAGGAACGGGCTGCTCAGATTTTGGCGCACCTAGTTCTACTTGTTTAGTTATTTTTTCTTTTAGAATCGAGTCGGTCGTTTTTTTTGTACTTTTTTCCAAGTACTGATCAAGCATATCGATAGCTTCTTGTGGCAAAACAGCCATGTGTGAAGATATATCAAAATCTTTTTGTTCCAAAATCTCGAGAACGTCTTTACTTTTCATCCCATATTTTTTCGAATATTCATACACACGCATGGCAACTCCTCTCTAAAAAACAGGCGAGGACTTCGTGCTGAGTTTGGTACTATCTACTTGTCAGACTCACCATCAGCATCAATGTTTTCTTCGCTGGTCGATTGCTCGTTTTTCACTGGTTCACTTTGTTGCCATTCGCCAGACTCTTGGTCTATCGTAGGCAATTCAAGAGATTCAGTGTTCGTTTTGTCTGCAATATTAATTTTTAAGCCCGTAAGTTGCGAAGCAAGCGATATATTATTACCGCCTTTACCAATAGCAACTGATCGCTGATCAGGAGCTACCGTCACATCAACCATATCAGGAGCTACAATTTTGACGTGCTCAACAACCGCAGGCTTAAGCGCGCCAGCAACAAGCTCTTCTATCGTGTCCGCAAAACCAACAACATCAACCTTCTCGTTGCCAAGTTCTTTTAAAATTGGCTTGATACGAGCACCGCCAACACCAATGCAGGTACCGACAGAGTCAATGTTTTTGTCATGAGAAACTACAAGAACTTTTGTTTTGTATCCCGGAATACGCACAATTTTTTTGATTTCGACAATGTTCTCAAAAACTTCAGGAATCTCGAGCTCAAACAAACGTCGCACAAAGTCTGCAGAGGTACGCTCCAAAAAGAGTTGATAATCACCGCGAGGCTCAATTAATACCTCACGCAACAACGCACGTATAGCAAAACCTACAGAACATGAATCGGTAGGTAAAATTGCAGTGCGCGGCAAAAAGGCAAATGCGTCTTGCAGCTTAACGAGATAACCATTGCGTTCGCACTTATGAATCGTGCCATGCACAATAGCGCCTTCTTTGCTTTTGAACTCTTTGTATATTGCGGCAGACTCAATGCTCTTAATTTTTTGGGCAATGATCTGTTTTGCTTTGAGAATTTCGATACGACCGATTGGTAAATCAAAAGTCATTTCGATTTCATCGCCGACCTTTGTCTTGGAATCAAGCGCGAGAGCTTTTTTCAATGAGATCTCTAGAACATCGTTTTTAACAGTTTCTACAACCGTTTTTTTTGCAATGATCGAGATTTCGTCATCTTTTTTGCTATACACTGCGTCCAGGTTGTAGTCAGGATATTTCTTCTTGTAAGCAGCAAGCATGCCCTCGCACATAACGGTGTTGAGGGTTGCGCGGTCTAAGCCACGCTCTTCAATCAATTCATCGATTACATGAGACAATTTCACAGACTTGGTCCTTGCTTGCAAAAAAACTATAACTAACAACACGGCGATTATGCGCGCAATAGCGATTCTCCCAAAAACCTGGCCACATACAGTCGAAAAAATGTGGTTAAATCAACGTTTTTACACGATACGTTGACGCGGGTTATGTAGCGATAGCTATAACACTCAGAAGCAGTGTATATCGTTTTTTAAGAGAGTACAAAAAAAAACACAATTCTCTTTGTCATGTCGTCTATTATTAGTCTTAAATATAATTATATAAATCTAATAATAATAGATGAATAAGTTTTGGTGGATAACTTTTATCCTATCACTTTGAAAGCGTTGTCAATTCAATACATTGTAGTGATTTTTGGGTGGTGGATAACTTGTGGATAACTTTTATGTTTTATTCACAGTATGCTTGTTAGTATCTTAAAATCTTATTATCGCTGGTTGATAACTTTTAAAACATGCTATGAATGCCCCAATGATTTGCAATAATTTTTGTGCTGTAAAAAGTTATCAACCCTCTATCCACAAGTTATCCACCACTTATCCACAAGTTATCCACCACCCAAATTTTATTTGTTTTTTCTATTAGGAATAAAATTTGGGTGGTGGCACATTATTGAGGAGTTGTTGTGGTTGTTGTACATGTTTTTTGAGATGTCATGTTATCTAAAGCGATGTTTATGGCAAAAGCCATCCCCCTTCGCATAAAGCTACGGCGGACAAGTTTATGGCCCGCTCAAACATGCTTTCTGTTTATATTACTAAATCACACTATTCATGATCACGAATGAGCAAAGCTAAGTGGACTTCGCTATATTTTGCAAATCTTGTGCGAGTTCTTTAACCGTTTTAAGGTCTTTTCTGAGTGTTTCTTTTTCTGCCGGATTATAGAGTGCATAGGCCGGATGAATTGTAGGCAAAAGAATGCAGTTTTCATATACAATTTGCTTGCCGCGTGCTGTCGTTATGTTTGGTGCCATAGGGCAGATGCTTTTAAGAGAACTTGCGCCTAACGTGCAAATTATAAGCGGTTTAATAATATCGATCTCTTCTTTGAGATAGGTATGATAGCAGTATATGATTTCTTGAGGTGTTGGGGTACGATTTTGTGGTGGTCGCCACTTGACGATGTTGGTGATAAAACAGTCGGCCGGATTGAACTCAAGTTCTTTAAGGAGTGTACGCAAAAGCATGCCAGACCTTCCGACAAATGGTCTTCCTTGCTCTGACTCTTTTTGTCCTGGAGCTTCGCCTATGAACATAATTTTTGCATCCACCGAACCCTCACCCGTCACGAATCGTTCGCTTTCACTGTACGGTGGTTTTTGGCCGATTTTGGTTTCAATATCCGTTTTAAAATACAGCTTTTTTAAAAGTTCACGCTTTTCTTCGGTAGACACGGCTAAACCTTTTTACAAAAAATATTTTTTGATGGCGTTTGACTTTTAGTCTAACAAAAAGACCCCGGTTTTACCCGAGGCCTTTTTTTTTCATTACGTGAATAATTGCTGTTTTTTACTCAAAAATTTTTACGTGTTTTTATTTTGGTTGTGTGGTTGTCGTTGGTGTTATTGTTGTGGTAGATAGTGCTCTGTCTTCTTGTTCAAGGTTCTGTCTAAACTTTTCTATCGCTTCTTTTCCTTCGTACCAAGCATCCTCAGCCTTTTTGAGTAAATCAAGCGTTTCTTGATTACATTGTTCAGAGGCAATAATTTCGTAGGGCGTCTGGTTCAGCTTATTGGGGATTAGTGGGTTAGCACCAGCTTTGAGGAGTTGTCGTATGATGCGTATGTTTTGTTTTTTGTGGCTTGCATGTACGAGAAGACTTTTCCCTTGGCGGTTTATGCTATTTGAATCAAATCCAAGCGCTAACAGGTACCCTAAAATAGGTTCTACCTGTTCAGCATACGTAATGGCTGCAAATAGTGTAATACAATTTGTGTCCATCCATCGTAAATTTCCGTTGCTTACTCGTGTAAGTTCTGTTTTGATTTCACGAGCGCAGGTCTCAAATATGTTTCCTTTTTGTTGTTGTAAGAACAATGAGTATCGGCAGGGTGGAAGTTTTTTTAAACAATCGACAAGTTTTTGGCGTAAGAAACTGTTGTATTGGGCAGACATACCCAGTGATTGAGCATCTTCAAGGTTCATTATTTTTATGCACACAGGAGCTCCAGGAGCTTTCTGCTTGGGCTGTGTTTCCATGCAGAGATTGGAGGAAAAAAAAGATATTGAAATGATTATTACAAATGCGTATAGATGCTTCATAAAACCTCCTTTAGTGGTTTGTAAAATTCAGGCTATAGTACTGCCGATCTTGTGTAATAGCAAAAGAGGAAAAATATCACAGGATGACTTGAGGTCGTGCTCGTGCCGGGCGCACCAAAAAAGAGAGAGCGTGTTAACACGCTCTCTCTACTCGATTATAAAGTTTTTTTATATCATCCAATCATGTGTTTATTGGTGTACATGTGTATAAATTCTAACCAGTAATTTTGTTTAGCAAATTCTGTCTGAGGATATGATGAGTGAATACGTTTTTCTGGGAAGTATACCGATATACCGCCAGCTTTTGCGAGATTTACTCCTGCAACGTTACCGATTACGAGGTCTTTTATCGCATCGCAACAGTCACGTGCTGCGTATTTGATTGCTTTAACCAGCGGGTAGGTCTCAAGTTTTCCTTTGAATTTAGTTTTTTCATCTTCTATATTTTTGAGCACATTGATGCAGAAGTGTCGTAGATCGATGTAGCTTGGTTCATCAAAGTGTGTGCAATGGGCTTTGCTCTTGCTTTTACGGATAATTTCATATATTTGATTTGTGAGACCTGGCGATTTTAAAGCATTTGCAAGGGCAGCAGCAAGATCGTTTACTTTGCGGTTAAGCGGCTCATACAGTGCAAGGTCAAATGCTGAGTGCGTATAGTCACGTGTGATTGGGTTGTACACTTGTTCGTAGACCGAGACGATGTGACGTGCAAGATTGCGTGGAGATACGTCTCCGGCTGCAGGTAGAGAAAGCACTTTGTTATAATCATATCCTGTTCCCAGTTCTACCTCTTCAGATCCAGTCATAAAGTCCGCGCGTTTGCTGCAGATATAGCCTGTGCCAATGCCCATCATAAAGCATGCATCAAAAATGATAATATCAATCTTTTTGTTACCGCGAAGAGCTACAATTGCATCAAGAGCTCGGCAGAGTTTTTGATCATCAAGTGAGTTGCCGGTGGTTTCATCAAAACATACGCCTCTGACACATACATTGCTCATGAGTCGTTGAGATTGATCTTGCATGACATAATCAATAAACCCAATCGAACGATCAAGCTCGATCATGTTGGTGTTAGGGTTATAGAAGAACAGTTCTGCTGGGTTGATAATTCGGCCTTCAAGGTTGAGGTCGCCCATGCCATGGTTCCAAAATATAATTCCGAGGTGCTCTGATGGGTAATCGGTAACCGCCCAGGTTACTGCGCCGATCAATGTTTCAGCCAAACCGCTGTCCATGCACATGTCGGGGCCGATTTGTTCAATTTTGTTCTTTTTAATAAAGAGGTGCTTTGTGACCTTTTTGTGAATTTTATCTGGGGAGTAGTCGCGACGTTTGATATCCAGGTGTACCAAGATGTTCATGTTTTGATTTGATCCTATAGATGCCATTTGCTCTAAATTTCGATCGGCAAATGGGTATAGATCGTTGTCTGCTGCCATGTAGACGATAAACGTCCATGGCTTTTTGGTTTCTTTGCTTGCAAGAGCTGATTTATGGCATTCGCCAGTTTGACTTACACCAATCTGACCATTAATCGCATCTTTAGATAAGAGCGAATACGTATTATCTGGGTCAAAGGCTTCAGATTGATGTGGATAAGGGTCTTTATTAGTGAGGCTTGCTATATTAATTTCTTTGTCATTGTCTACTCCATTTTTATCTGATGATGAAAATAGAGGCAGTGCAAGCGCGCACAAACTGATGAAAAACAGGGTTGAAAAGCGTTTTTGTTTAAGCATGATCAAAGACTCCTTCTTTGTGATGGTGTAAATGTTCGAACGAGTTGAATCTAGTAAAGAAGAACTTCAGAGAGCAATAGTTGTGGCAGGCGTTCGCCTGTTTTGACGTAAACTTGGTATATTATGTCATCGGGTTAAGGGCTAGGCCCTTATGGGTTAAGGGTGAAACCCTTACGGATTCAAGGGCGGCGCCCTTACTTTGGGCTAGGTTGCTTTTTCGAGTTCAGAGAGCCAGCAGAGAATTGCGGTAAGCCCAAAGCTCAGCTGAAAGTCTAAAAAGAAGAGGGCGACGGGGTTTGCGATAAGGAATATATAGGTGGTGAGTGTGAGTATATCGATCGGCCGGGTTATGTGCCCCCGTATTTGCGCGTATGCCGTGAGCGTTGCTGATAAAACTGCACGAATAAACGAGAGCGATAACCACGAAAAAAGCGCGTACCCATAGGTCAAAATAAGAGTGAACGAAAGCTTTGTTTTAGGTGATAGCCCAAAAAATGCAAGCAAAAAACCAAGCACACTAAAAAAAATTACCAAATGTAGACCCGATCGTGCGATCATGTGCAAAAGGCCCCAGTAGCCGAAATTTTCTCTGATGTCCCTGTTTTGTGCATGTGCGAATGGTGTTTTGCCCAAAAAAATTAATGAGATGAGATACGCAGTAGGCTTTGAGAAATTTTTCTGAATTGAACAAAAAAGATGTTCTTTTTTGTTGAGGATCCATTGATACATTTTGTTAGCACGTGATAAGTCTGAACAATACATACGTTTTGGAATTTTAAAAAGAAACACCGATGCTTGAGTAAACGTTTTCATGAGATAGCGGTTAAACGCTTTATTGTTAGATTTTTTGTATGTGTGTGGTGGCAGTTCAATGCACATTCCCCCACGCAAATGGGTGTACGGATAGTGTAAAGGCACGGTAACAAATAACCGCATTTTTTGCTTGGGTGCGTAGACCAAAAGTTTGAGCGTATAGGGTGTTTTTACTGCGTCATCTATTGCATGAACGATCGATACATCTTCGAGAAGGCCAATGCTCATATTTTTTTGTTCTGTGTTTTGCTGATAAAAAGTATCAAAGGTGAATAGCTGCGTCTGATAGCGTATGCCCCCTAAGAGCATGCTTGCAAGAATAATAATGCGCATATTTTGAGATATGGGTGTTACACGAGTTAATCCGCAGAACCCAAATAATAACCACAATGCTGCGACAACACTACTTTGAAGTGTAATTATAGCGCTCATTAACCCGCAAAGGCCCCAAAACAGGGGTTGCATGTGAATGGTAATAAAATGTTTTGATATATTCATTAAGACACGACTTGTTGCTGTGGTTGCAGAAGCTTTATTGCAGACATGATATGCGAGTTGTTTGTTTGTAGTGCGCTCAGTCCGCTTTGCAATTTATTATTTTCTAGACGAACATCTTTTACCTCGATTATGGCACGTGCAATATCATCTTTGAGCTTTTGTATATCGTTTACTATATTTTGTAAATCTTCTGTATGTTTTGTTTGCCCTTGTGCATAGTTTTGTAAAAATGTCGAAAGATCTGTTTTAATGGTCCCAAGTGATTGTTCAAGTTTAAAATTTTTTCTTTTGATCTGCAGAATGCGTACATAGGTCAAAACAGCAATGCCTATTGCCAATGAAATTACTATTTCTTTTTTGCTCAAAAAGAGAGACGCTTTTGATTGAATATTTTGTACAAGAGGTTTTTGAGAAAAGTTTGCGATGCTTGTTATGTGAAAAGGTATTTTTGCTGTGAGTGCAACGCTCATGCAGAGATAGCAGAGAATGCCTATTTTTTTCATACAGTTCTCCATCAATATAATTTTGTGTGTTTTTATGATTTTATCGGTTCAGTAGTTTGTTGTGGTGGCAATCTTGATAATAGTTCATCAAGTTTTTGAGACAGTTCAGGTATTTTTTTTGTATCTTCGGCGATGGCAGTTGTGTCCTCTTTTATGGAGCTTGTTGCATTCAATATTGTGCCGGCGCGTGTGTTTGCTTCTTCGGCCTTTTGAAGAAGTTGCGTGAGTAAATCCTGATTTTGGGTTGTTTTTTGTGAAACTTGTTCAACACGTTTTGCTTGTTGCTGTTGCTCGGCAATAATTGTTTGTGTGTTTTGAGCAATAATTTGAGTTGTTTTTAAAGTTTCTTTAACACGACCGGGAGCCGTTACCGCGTCTACAATGTGTTCAATTCCACTTCCTATCCCAGCAAAAACAAGGGCTGCGATACCAAGAATAACGAAATGTTCTTTTCCACCATATGTGCGCATTGGCGTGGCAAGAAGTATGATGCAAAGAATACTGAGTGAGATTGTTTTGAGTGTATTCATAATGGTTTCTTTCTTTGCTTAAAAATAGGTGTTAAAAATTTATGAAAAATGTCCTTTTTGTATATGCCCATATATCAATCGTTTATTCGATCAGCAGATGATATCAAGTTTGTTTAATGTGCATATGTTAATGGACTGTGTTATATAAAAAATGTAGAATGAGTCTTGCCTTAGGTTCAATAGTTTTTTTATTTTTTAGCGAGCAGTGTTAAAAAACGATGGTAAACAAAAAAGTTTTTGATAATGGTTTTTGCGTATTACACAAGCATATGCCACGCATCCCAAGCGTTTCAATTCAGCTCTGGTATGGCGTTGGCTCAAAACACGAAAAAACCGGTGAGTATGGTATTGCGCATTTTATTGAGCACATGATTTTTAAGGGTACAAAAAAACTTTCAGAGTCCGATATTAATGTGCTTACCACAAAAATGTCCGGATCATGCAATGCGTTTACCTCATATGATTACACCGGATATCTTTTTGATGTGCCATCCCAGTATCTTGGTGATGTTTTGCCCCTTATGGCTGACTGTATGGGCAATTGTACGTTCAATGATGAATTTTTAGCATCTGAGCTCAAGACTGTTGTGCAAGAGCTCAAAATGTATACCGATAACTATGTTTCTTCTTTGATCAAGCAAATGATGTCAGGTATATTTTTTGATCATCCGTATCGTAATCCGGTTCTTGGGTACAAGCAGGACTTGTTTGCGTTTAATCGCGAAAAATTATGTGATTTTTATCAAAGACATTACGCTCCAAACAATGCAACTCTTATTGTGGTTGGAGACGTAGATTTTGATATTGTTATTAAACAAGCTGAGCAAAATTTTGCTTCGATTCCTGCCCGTCAAATTGATAAACAAGATTCGTTTGCGCATGCGTACGATTTTGTATCGCGCTCAACCATTTTTGAGAGAGCTGTAACGCAGCATAAATGTGTGCTCGCCTGGGTGATTCCTGGGGTATCAAAAAAACAGAGTTATCTTGTTGATGTACTTACATGGGTTTTGGCTTCAGGCAATGGTTCGATTTTATATCGCTTGCTGGCAACAGAACTAGACTTAGTGTTCGATATTAGTGCGACAAGTTATGATCTGTTTGAGTATGGTGTCTTTTTTATATACTTTGAGCCAAAAAATCCGGACGATATCGAAAAAATACACACACTTATTTTCGAACAAATCGAAAAAATTATTCAAGAAGGCGTTCAACAAATAGATCTTGAGCGTGCACAGCGAAAAGTACATGCAAGCCATGTTGCCCTTTATGAGGAGCCAGAAGAGTACGCATACTCACTTGGCAGTCTTTTTCTTGCCACTGGTAACGAACGTTCTGTTGATGAATACTGCATGTGGAACACACATACTTTGGGTTCAAATTTACAAGAATTGCTTAAAGTGTATTTTGATCGTTCATATGTTCAAAAGGGTATGATAGTGCCTTTTAGAACCCAAACACATGCTACTACTTGGCAAAATATGCAAAAAATTTCTGATCAGAGTGATGAAAAGTTTCTTCAAAAATTTAGTAGAGAATCGCCTGTTCAAGAGGCTTGCGTAGCTCAATCTTTTGTGCCAAAAATGCCAAAACCATTTGTTTTTCCTAAGCCAAATACCCTCAAGCTTAAAAATGGACTTACCATATTATATTTGCATACACCAGAAATCGATAAAATAGACTTGGTGATCGATTTAAAATCTAAACACTATCAGGACGACCTTGGCTTGCAGGGTTTAAGTGCTTGTGTTTCAAATATAATACTTGAGGGTGCAGCTCAGTATGATGCTACGGGCTTTGCTCAAAAGCTCGAATCATATGGAATGGACATATCAAGTGTCCCTGGTTCGGTTTCTTTATCCATGCTTTCTGAAGATTTTGAACATGGCGCAGAGCTTTTGGGACTTGTGCTCACACAGGCAACATGTAGCGCCGATTCTCTTGAGCAAGTTCGTGAGCGTATGCTCTCAGACCTTGCTAATTTTTGGGATGAGCCTAACCACTTTTCTGGTCAGCTTATGCGTGAAATCGTATATCGTGATCATCCGTATGCTCGCAATATTCTCGGTCAAGTCGATGATATACATAAAATTTCTCAAAAGCTTATTAAACAAGCATATCGGCAAAAAATTTCTCCCGATGGTGCAACTATGGCGATCGTGGGGAATCTTAAGGGGCATGATATTGAGTTATTGTGCGAAAAATATTTTGGTTCTTGGCAAAATAGTTCTGTGACCGACGTGATATTTCCTGCAATAGCGTGTCCTCAAGAAACATTGGTAAAGCGGTATATTGATCGAGACCAGGTTGTTATAAGTTTTGGTGCGCCATCTGTTGCGCGCACTGATGATCGGTATGATGCTTTGTTATTGTATGATCAAATTTTTGGTGGTGGCGTGCTTGGAGCCATGAGCTCGCGTTTGTTTCAATTACGCGAAGCAACAGGGTTGTTTTATGGTATCCGTGGATCATTAATCTCGGGAGCTCATAAACAACCAGGTATGTTGCATGTCAAAACGATGGTATCAACCGATCGCGTTGATGAAGCGGCGCGTTCAATTGAAGATCTTATTCGTCAGGGTGCATCAACGATGACACAAGAAGAGTTTGCCGATGTACAGAGAGCTCTTGGTTATGCGGTGATCGAAAATTTCGCTACGAATAAACAGATCGCGCACACGTTCTTGCATGCGCATGCATTTGGCTTTGCACCGGATTTTTATGACCATCGTGCTGAGAAACTTGCAAGCTGGCGTCGTGCTGATGTGCAGCGTATAGTCGAGGAATTTTTAGCGCAGTGTCGCCTAACTCAACTACGCGTCGGCCGCGTATAACGGGCATTCGCCCGTTCTGCCTTTGTTTTGTGAATATTAATGGGTTTGAGGAATGTTTTGTGACAACTGCAATGTTTTTACTCAAAGAGCTGTCTCGCGCTGATATAGACTTTTTTAGGTCTTTGGTGTGGGACTACTATGCTGTCAACAGACGCGAGTTCGTCTGGCGTTTTGAGCCGGACCCATACGCTGTTGTGGTGTCTGAGTTTATGCTTCAGCAAACGCAAACTGAGCGCGTAGCTCAAAAGTATCCGCCATTTTTAGCGCGTTTTTCATCCTGGCGATCTCTTGCAGCAGCACCGCTTGCTGATGTGATTATTGCTTGGCAAGGGCTTGGGTATAACAGGCGAGCACGCTTTTTACATTTACTTGCTGGGCGTGTGATCAATGAGTTTGATGGTGTTTTGCCCAATGATCCTTGCGTGCTTAAAACGTGCTCAGGTATAGGTCCTAACACCGCAGGGTCGATCTGTGCGTTCGCATTTAACAAGCCAATTGTGTTTATCGAAACAAACATTCGTGCGGTATTTATACATACGTTTTTTTCTGACCGTGATGATGTTGCCGATGCTGAATTATTGCCATTAATCAAACAAACACTTGATGAGAACAATCCGCGTGAGTGGTACTATGCGCTTATGGATTATGGGGTATATCTCAAAAAACAGCACAAAAATCCGACACGTAAAAGTAAACATCATACGATTCAATCAAAATTTTCTGGATCTGATCGACAAATCCGAGGCGCTATCTTGCGTCAGCTTAGTTTGTCAGTTGCAAAAAATTGTATGCTCGAGAGCCTTTTTGAAGTTTTATCAGACAGCTATGGATGTGATCCTGTGCGTGCACAAAAAATTCTCGATGGTCTTATTGCCGAAGGTATGGTATCGCGTGTACATGGTGGCGATATGATTTGTTTGTAAAAGCGAATGCCCCGGCATTTTGTTTCGCCAGGGCCTCTGCTTTTTGAAACAAATTTAGAAAAATTTTGGTTGAAGTCTTTCAGCGATTATTTTCATAAATTGATAGTGCGCAGGGATATCTGCGGCGATTTCTTGGGCAATAACTTCTCGGTAAATATGAGACGTGAGATTGCGGTCTTGAAGAATTTTTTGAGCGGAGGCAAGTTCTTGTTTACTTAGCAATCCCGTATCGTGAGCTATTTTGTATACCTCGTTTGGTATGGGCGCATTGATGGGTATTTTATATACTTCTTCTATGTACAAGCGGAGATACTTCCACAATAACTCTGATGTATACTCGAATCTCTGTATAAGAGAATCCCTAATCATTTTGTATATGCGTGGATTTATATTTTCTTTTTTAGTAATTTCATCTAATACTTCTTCAAGAGAGCGTATGGCTTGTAATACAATATCGTATTTTTCTTTTAATCCATCCATGGGATCATGTACCTTTCGATACTTTTTTTAAATTCTGGATCGATGTTGTGCAGATCAATGACATCAAATCTGTAGGGCATGTTTGTTGCTTCAAGCACATTTTTTATTTCAAACAGATCGAGCTTGTCCATCTTTTTACCCATATCAAGTGCTATGTCAAAATCTGATGTCCTGCGGTATGTTCCCTTGGCTCGCGATCCATATAGATAGATTTTGACCTCTGGAACGACTGCTTTGATAAGTCGAATGAGTTTTTTTTGTTCTTGCTCGTACGTCTGGTTTTCTTGTGTCATGAATATTTCCTTATTTTTCTGAATGCGACTCAGACTGTCCTTTTACGCATGGCGCTTGTTTGAGAACGAGCGCATAATCTTTGAGCTTTTTGTCGCTTACCGGTGTCGGTGCGCCCATGAGTAAATCGCTGCCGCTACCCGTTTTAGGGAACGCGATAATGTCGCGAATATCTTCGAGCCCAAGCATAAGCATAAGGAATCGATCGAGCCCAAGAGCGATACCACCGTGAGGCGGGAATCCGAGTTCTTGAGCTTCAAGCAGGAACCCAAAGTGTCCCTTCATGTCATCCGCATCAAGGCCTAAGAAATTAAAAATTTGGTATTGCAGTTCTTTTTCATGAATACGTATCGATCCACTACCAAGCTCTACGCCATTAAGTACGATGTCATAAGACCGTGCCTTAATATCCTCTGGTTTTTTGTTCTCCCAACCCTCTTGTGGACGGGTAAAGGGATGGTGCGCAGATACCCAGCGTTTGCCTTCTTCATTCCACTCAAGCAGCGGAAAGTCTGTTACCCACAAAAATTCGTCACGGTTTGCGATAAGATCGAGCGCTTTGCCAAGTTGTAAGCGTAAGCGACCTAAAGCAGTCCAGCTTTGTTTGTAGTCGCCCGCAATAACAAAGAGCGTGTCACCAACTGCAAGTGTTGGAATGATTGCGCGCAATTGTGTCACGATGTCTGTAGGGAGGTGTTTTACGATGGATGATTCGATAACATCATTCTCGCCAATGCGCATCCAAATGAGTCCCTGCGCGCCGGCGATTTTGGCTTTATTAGTCCAGCTTTCGAGCTCAGAGCGTGAGAAATTTTTATTTTGAATATGCAGTGCCCCGACCTTGCCACCTTTTTTAAGAGCAGCTTGGATGAAGGTAATTGGAGAAGATTCAAACGTTTTGGTGATGTCTTGTATTGGCAGGTCAAAACGTAAATCTGGTTTATCACAGCCGTAGAGACGCATCGCGTCATCGTAGCGCATGCGACGCATAGGCAGCTGAAGTGTTTTACCGAAAATTGTTTTATACACATGGCTCAAGAGCGATTCAATAAGCGTCTGTATAGTTTTTTCATCCGTGAACGACATCTCTAAGTCCATCTGTGTGAACTCAGGCTGCCGGTCTGCGCGGTTGCTCTCATCTCTAAAACAGCGAGCTATCTGGAAGTATTTTTCAAAGCCACCAGCCATCAAAAGCTGTTTGTATACTTGTGGTGATTGTGGGAGAGCGTAAAAAGATCCAGGAATATTTCGTGATGGAACTAAGAATTCGCGTGCGCCTTCTGCCGTGTTTTTGGTGAGGATTGGCGTTTCGACTTCATAAAAGTCTTCTTTGTTGAGGAACTCGCGAATGGCAAAAATAATGCGGTGGCGTAGAGCAAATATTTCGAGCATTTCTGGTCTTCGCAGATCGATATAGCGGTATCTTAGGCGCAATTCTTCATCCACATTTTTTGCTTCTTCGAGCTGGAACGGAAGAGTTTTTGCACGACTGAGTATTTGTAAGTCTGATACCTGCAATTCAAACTCGCCAGTAGGCAAATTTTTGTTAATGGTTGCATCCGATCGCTTAACGACGGTTCCCTCAACCACGATAACGTACTCTGAGCGAATTTCTTGGGCTTTTGTATGAACATCTTTTGAGAGGTCAGGGCTGATCACGAGTTGCATGAGTCCGCTTCGATCGCGAAGATCGATAAAAATGATGGTTCCATGATCTCTGCGACGATTGACCCAGCCGCGTAATGTTATTTTTGAGCCAACATGCTCTGTGCAAACTTTTCCGCAAGGGACAGTGTTTTGCGTGTATTCCATGGGGATCCTCGTGATCAAAAAAAAAAGAATCTTTATCAAGCGGTAATGAGAAGGTTATCTGAGTATAGCATATAGTTTAAACATGTCAGTAAATTCGCCCCAATCAGCTTTTCGAGATGAGTTTTTTCGACTAGACAAGACAGCTTTTTTGGGGCTAGATTCACGTGGATGACGCAAGGTCCATGTTCTTTTATTTTTACTTTTTTTAAAGGAGGGTTTGTATGGCAAGACAAACAAGATTGTTACGGCTTGCTGCCCTATGTGTGTTTACACTAGGGTGTTCTACGCTGTTTGGCGTAGACAGCACGGACATCGCAAAGTTAGGCTTTCGTGATGCGCTTATAACAAAGGCGCTTCAGCGAGTACGTCAGCTTGACCAGGACCAAAGTAAAAAGGTCGATGCCTTTTTAACCTCGTTGGGTAAACGTTCTAAGGAAATTACACCAGAACTTGCTCGAGAAGCAATTATTGAAGCAGTAGGTATTTTAGAAAAAAACCATGACAAGATTGCATCGGACAAAGAGTTGCAGTTTGTAGTCGGTTCTCTCAAATTGCTTCGTGATTTTTATGTGCTTAAAGCTCCCCGTCCATCAGAGCATCCATCAACTGTTGGCGCTCCACTGATCCAAGATCAGGCTGTGGCGTTGCCTCCAATCATATCCATTGATGGTCCAGTTAATACAACCAATGGCTTTGGTGTGTATGACGGAGCAACCCCGGAGTTTACCGTTGATAAAGACGGTAACGTGTATATGGCTGGCGCACTTGTTATAGTCGGTCCGATTACGATTTCTGGTAATGCTGAAATTGATGGCAACCTGGTTGTCAAAGGCAATACGCAGCTTGGGGATGCAGCCGGAGATATTTTGACTATCGAAGGTGACAGTATTTTTGTGACCGATAGCTCAAATATTGACACGACAGTGCTCAATAACGGAACGGTTGGCATTGGTCTGGTTAATGCAAATGCTGTTAATATTAGCCGCGTAGGCAAAACAACGACCGTAAAAGGCTCGTTGAATGTCGATGAGGCAACAACGTTCGACACCACGCTGGGTGTAACCGGCGTGTCAACACTTACTGGTGGAGCTCTTACACCATCAGTTGATACGATAGCAGCGGGCACATTAACGATCGGACCTGCAACAGCAACGAAGGTTGAAATTGCAGATACTACTGTGATAACAGAAGTACAGGGTCCTTTGACGGCTGTTGAGCCCGTTTTATTACCCGATCAAAATCAGCTGCGACTAGAAGAATCAACGGGTGCTAATAACTTCTATGTTGCTCTCGAGGGTCCTGATCAGGGAGCTTTGGCAGCAAATATTGTTTATAAAATGCCCACAACGGTTGGTGCCTTGAATTGGGCATTAGTCACTGATGGAGGCAATCCCGGACAGCTTTCATGGTCAAACATTCCTGGTCACGATCCGGTAACGATAGACAATTTTGACAACACAGCGACTGCAAAGGGACTTTCGATAACTGCTTCGCCTGCACAATTACTCAAAATGCATGCAGCAGATGGAACGAATCCTGGTGGCGTAAGCATCGGTGCACAAACATTTGCAGGAGCAAAGACATTTAATGGCGGTATTCTGTCAGATACACTTGATGCAGCAACGGCAACGACGCTTACGTTAGGATCAGCAACAGCAACGAAAGTTGAGATTGCAGATACCGGTGTAATAACCGAAGTACAAGGTACTCTGAATGTCGAGTCAGTAATCGATACGGCAGCAGCAGGAGCA
>LCAT01000002.1 GCA_000996695.1 candidate division TM6 bacterium GW2011_GWE2_41_16
CCTCGCGATGGACACCCTTGCCTTAAGCTAATGGCTACGCTGCCGCTCGCCAATTGGGGACTTTCACCCTTGAGGTCGCGCCCGTGCCGGGCGCACAAAAAAGAAGCATGCTGCTTTTAAACCGGTAGCGTGCTTCTTTTTTTATATAGTATTTACCATAACCATCTAAACTTTTCATACTAAATATAAGCACAGTATAAATGAACAAAAAAGTGTTATTACAAGGAGTGTTTTTATGATCATGCAGGATAAAATCAAACTCGCAGGCATATGTATCATTATAAGCATAAGTTGTACGTGCACTGCCATGGAACAACAATTAATACAGCAACAAATTGCGCAACTCACACAACAAAATTTTCTTGAAAATTTTGAATCAACACGCGCAAAAAAACCTCAGCCAAAGATTCATCTTGATTCATTGTATAGAACTCTCGATACAATGGTATGCAATACTTTTATATCAACCATCAGGGCAACAACAGCGTTTGATACAGACCCCTCTGATATAAAAATTCACAAAGATCATCTGATATACGTATGCTCACACTTCTATGATGCACTCAAAACACTCTATATTGATCACAAATTTCTTGCTGACCCCGAAAATATTCAAACTCAACTTGATCAACTCAAGCAACAGGTGACTACGGCACAAACATCACAAGATATTATCGCTGCAGCTCGGGCCCATTATGCATGTATGCAAAATCTTTCGCAGCAACCGATAGTCAAACACCGACTGATTTCTTTCGATTTTGTGCCCCTTGCCATCGCACAGCTCTCACCAAAAATTCCAATCCTTGGTGAAGAAATTCTCGAAACTATAAAACGAGAACTGAGTTCTATGGCAGAAAATCAAACTCAAATGCTTGCGCATTATATGAATCGCTCGTTTGATACAATTGAGGAAACTAACACTTTTTTTGCCTCACACATAACATCTCTTGAAAGCTACATTAAAAAAACTCTTTCGCGTCTTGATTCATACGCTTCATGGCTAGAAGAAAATCAAAAACCACAAATCACAAAAATTAACATTGCTCTTTCAACTGTTAAACAACAGACAACAGAAACCCTGACCAGTATGCATGAGCAAATACAGCGCTACACCGTACCTCAAGAATCATATTCATGTATTCGCAATAATCTCACAAACCTGCTCACCTGCATCATCACAGAAAAAACCAATAAAACACCGCAGGAGCTCTACGCTACCGTACTTAACAAATCAGAAAATTTTCTTTCGCAACTTGATCGCATTGAAGAACTGCTTAATACTACCTGCTCACAAAATCCTCATGACATCCTCGCAAACCTCACTCTTGATACGGTGCACGATATTATGCATGTATTAAGCTCTACCCGCACAAGTGCCACAATTTTTACCGATCGAATCAATATGCATCTGGTAGACGGTACCATGGCAACGCTTCCGCTTATGCCTAAATCCATGCAGCAGACTGTTGCACAAGAATTTTTGACCTGCATTGGACAAAAAATTGAGGAACATCAACAAAAGCTCACGCACACAATACAGGATCTTACAACGCAAGAACAACAACATATGTTACTATTAACCCAAAATTTTCAAGAAACTTTGCAACAAAAAAGAGAGCTTGAGCTCAAGTTTGAATTATTCGATCAACAAAATCATGGTTTGGAAACAAAAATCACGGATACCCAAAAAGAAATTGACGCAAACGAACCATGGGTAGAAATATATAAAGAAGAAATGAGAGAAAAATTAACCGATCCATACGCTATTATAAAAATACCGCTCTCAGTTTTCGACCCTCTATCACCCTATCGATATGCAAAAAAACAGTACTGGACAGCTGAGCGTACCATTCGTGAAAAAAAATCATTGCTTGCACTCTTGCTTTTCAAAAAAAATCGCGCAGCAGAAGAAACAGTAAATAATATAGAGATATATGGACGAAATCTAAAAACTGTGATGGATAAGCTTGCGCGTATAGAAAAACAACTTGCCATTTTTGGCATACAGAAACAACCAGAAGCCGCGCAAACTACGACGACCCAGCCTACCCAGCCTTCGCGTGAAGCTTTCAGCCCAAGCGACACGCTCTTGCTTTCACTTGGAGCCTACCAGCCTACGCTAAAGCTACGTCCGGCACGCGGCCCAGACCAAGAATTCGGCGGGCAGGCGACAACAACATCGCTGCAAAGCCCAGCGCTTGCAGTTTTGCCAGATTCACCAGCAAATACAAATAACCCCGCATCAGTAGAACACAGAGGCGCACCATCAATGCCAGCACCTGTTGAAAAAGAATCAACAAATTCTCCGCATGTAAAAAGTCTTTAAAAATAAAAAGAAATAGCGAGACAGAATCCCGCTATTTCTTTTTATATGCTTATGCTAAAAAGACGTATATCTTTTTAGCCAACAGAAATAAGTTCTACATCAAAAATAAGGTCTGCGTTTGGCGGAATAACTCTACCTGCACCATGTACGCCATAACCAAGCTTTGATGGAATGAAGAGACGACGCTTTTCGCCGATTGCCATACCCTCAACACCCTCGTCCCAGCCTTTGATCACATAACCAGCACCCAAGACAAACTCGAATGGAGCGTTACGATCAACGCTGCTATCAAATTTTGAACCCGTTTTATCATCCACAAGACCAAGCCAACCGGTGTAGTGCACGGCAATTTTTGAGCCTGCACGCGCAACTTTGTCGCCCGCTTTACCTGCACGTAAAATTTGATAACGTAAACCTGTTGCATTTTGTATCATAGGAACCTCTTTAAATTCATCGGCGCCAGCACATGCAGAACGCTTTGGACAATTTGGGCATGAACCATTGCCACCGCAACAGCCACCATTTTTGTACCATGCAAAAGCGCACACACCGCTTACCAGCACCAAAACTAAACTAAATAACACTATTTTTTGCATCACATTAAACTCCTTTTGAAAAAACAAACAATGCGTATGGGCGAAAACTAGACCCATACGCATCTTAGAAATATCATAAAAACGTGTGTTAGGAAAGCAGCTCAGCCAAAACAGTCAAAATTTTTTCGATCTCTTCTGGCGTATTATACAGGGCAAAGCTTGCTCGTACCGTCGCATCTATGCCTAAGGCGTCATGCAATGGTTGCGCGCAGTGCCTACCAGCACGCATACAGATGTCCTTGCTTCCGCAATAAGCCGCAACATCATGCGCATGAATACCTTCTACATGGAAACTCACTAAGTGCCCATGTTGAGCAATATCATCAGCATCGCCCACAATTTTTACTAAAGGAAAACGTGCAAGACCTTCGATCATACGTTTTGCAAGTGCATGTTCTTGCACGGCCAAAGCAGCATAGTCAACCTCGTTCATCAACGTACGCACCGTAGCTCCAAGCGAAATAATTTGTGCAATTGCTGGGGTACCTGCTTCAAGCAACGAGGGCATTTTTTGATAGGTAACGGTTGTTGAGGTAACGAGCTCAATCATGCCTCCGCCAACCTGAAAGGGCACCAGCTCTTCATGCCTGCGTTTGTTAATATACAGCCCACCGATACCCGTTGGTCCATACATTTTGTGTGCAGAAAAAACTAAAAAATCACAATCAATTTTTTGCACATCGATTTTTGTATGCGCAATTGCCTGCGCAGCGTCTGCGAGCGTTGCAGCACCAACGGCCTTAGCACGCGCAAAAACTTTGTCATAGGGAACTTTATTACCAATCACGTTTGAGCTCAGTGTTAGCGCCACGAGCTTTGTGTGTGGTGCAATCAAAGTATCGAGATCGTCTAATATCAAATGACCTTTGGCATCGATCGGAATCCAAACCAGTTCGAGACCAAGTTGCCGTGCGCATTCAATCCATGGCACACAGTTTGCATGGTGCTCAAGCTGGCTTACCACTATACGATCGCCAGCCTTAAGGTTATGGCGTGCCCAGGCATAAGCAACCGTATTTACCCCTTCAGTAGAACCACGAGTAAATACTATTTCTTGTGGCGACGATGCATTAATAAATGATGCGACATCGGCACGTGCTTGTTCGAGCAGGTCTGTTGCTTTTTCGGCAATCGCATAAACTCCGCGATGCACTGGAGCATTCATCTGCTGATAAAAATTTATTTCAGCATCAATAGCCTTATCAAGACGCTGCGTAGTTGCGCCGTTATCGGCATAAATTAAATCGGGATGAACAAAAAAAAATGGAAAATGCGATCGATTTAACAACATGATTTTTCTCCCCCGAGCCCTAAAAACTTTTTGTATGGCAAAAGCCACTTAGTCTTGCATGCCGACATATCGATTCACAGCATGCGTTAGCTCCAGGTACAAGTAAGTACAGGTACTTGGAGTGGCAAAAATGCCTTATCCCTAAAAATTCAGTGTGTCAGAACCGGCATACGCGATGCAAGAATCACTAAAAAACTCTTCAAGTTCAATGGCAAAATCAGACGGAAACTGCTGAATAATCGGCTCAATAAAACCACGCATCAACATTTCTTGTGCCTGACTTTCGGATAAACCTCGACTCATTAAAAAAAACATCGATTCTTGATCTATAGATCGAACGGCTGCTTCATGAGAAAGCTTTGCCGTTTGCTCATGTGTCTCAACTTGTGGATATGAGCTTACAGAAGCATTTTTACCCTGAAGTAACGTATCACAACGTATATACCCTTGGGCATTATGCGCACCTCGCTCACAGATAGTTGCTGCACGCACAATAGCCGTGGCAGAGTTGAGCACAAGAGCACGCGATACAATAGACGATATAGTTTCTGGTGCACGATGAACACATCGACCGCCCGTATCATGCACATGGTTTGATCCTGAAACCACAAATGACACAATTTTACCGCTCGCTCCCGCGCCCACAAGCTCAATCGTAGGCATTTTTTTTATAACATGACAACCTTTATTGGCATCACACCAATTTAGACGAGCACGTTTTTCTAATCGCGCTTTTTTGGTTGCAAGCAAAATCATTTGGTCATGCCAACGTTGCATGGTTGTAAAAGATAACGAAGAGTCTTCCTTTTGCATAATTTCAGCAACACCTGAGTGCAGAATACCTTTGGCATCATCAATGCACCCCATCGAACCACAGCCCTCACGAATCTCAACGCGACTGCCTTTTTCAAGAATACAAAGCATTCGCTCAAACTGGCCTACGTTTGGAGTACTTGTGGCATAGTACGCGCTCAACGGTTGATCAACAATCTGTCCCGCAGGCACATACAAAAATATGCCGCCACTCCACAGAGCTGTATTAAGCGCAGCGAATGGATCATTTGTATGGGAAACTACAGACTCAAAATAGGTTTCAACAAGTTGTGCATGTTGCTGCACAGCTGCATCAAGAGAACAAAAAAGTATGCCACGAGCTGCAAGATCTTGATGCAATTGTTCAAAAAGAACGGTTGAGTCCAGCTGTATGCTATAAGCGCCATAATAATTTTTTGTATAATCGTCCAGGTTAACCCCTGAACGCTCGGCAAGGGAAAGTTCTACATAATAACGAATACGCTCAAAAGGTATCTGATCATATGGCACGGGCAATTTGGGTAACTGCGCATGCGCAAAAAAATCAAACGCTGCTAAACGACGCTCACGCATCCAGATAGGCTCGCCCTTTCGCGTTGAGAGATCACGCACAAAATCGGGCGTCAGTCCTGAACGAACAACCAGATCATTATAAGCCACGAGAAGCTCCTGTTTTGTAGTGCGTGATTAAATCGGCTGAGCCAATATGACTAATTTTACCATCATCAAGAATGTAAACACGATCAGCCCTAAGAGCTTGTGCACAGTCTAAGTCATGTGTTACTACAACATGCATACGCTCGGGGTACTGTGCTCGTTTTTGATTAATCAATGAAACAAATACAGATTTACCCGCAGCATCAAGTCCAGAGTCAAGCTCATCAAACCAGGCACAAAGTGGTTGCGCTATAAGGTATGAGAGCAATTCTACCCGCTTAAACTCGCCACCAGACAACTGCTCAAATGAGCGCTCAGTAATAGCACTGTTTAAGCCAACGCTTGTCGCAAGAGGCTCAAGTACCACACGCGTAAAATCGATCATATCTATTTTTTTGTGCAACTGATACATACGATACAACAAAGAACGTACTGAAATACCTTCGATTGATGGGGCTATTTGTGAGGATACAAAAAGACCTTTTTTTGCACGATCCGTTGGGGTAGCAGTAGACAAAGATTCCACATTCAACAATATGTCGCCATACGTAATAGTATAAAAAGGATGTCCGGCAAGCGTTCGTGCCAAAGTTGTTTTACCCGAGCCATTAGCACCAAGAAGAACAACCAATTCCCCGGAAGCAACATGCAACGAACAGTCATGTATAATCTGAGAAGAGTCTCGCGTAATAAAAAGATGCTCAAAACGCAACATATACTCTTTACCCATCGGCTACAGAGAGAAAATCACTAAAACCTATACTACCTTGCACCAGTTTATCATACGCATCAGCTAAAAACAGTTCAAAGTGATCCTGCAGTGCAATCTCGCTCAGAATGTCTATGCTCACACGTTCTGCAATGGCAGCACGAAGCGGTTCAGAGAGCTCAAGCAACTCAAACACGCCGATACGACCATGATAACCGGTCATACCACACTTTTCACAGCCCGTTGATTCAAAAATAAATTCAGGCAACTCAAAACCATGTTTTATCAAACTGCTCTCTTGCCGAGATGAGAGTGCACATTTTTTACGACAGTGCACACACAAGCAACGTACAAGGTGCTGCGCAAGTACACAAGAGAGCGCCGCAGTCAAAATGTACGGCTCGATACCCATGTCCAATAACCGCATAATTGAACCGAGAGCTGTAGCCGTGTGTGTGGTCGTTATCACCAAGTGACCTGTAAGCGCAGCCTGTAAGGCAGCATCAGCGGTTTCTTTGTCGCGCACCTCTCCAACCATAATAATGTCAGGATCGTGCCGCAGAATTGAACGTATGCCCGATGCAAACGTAAAACCTATTTTGGGCATTACCTGTGACTGCACCACACCCTCAAGTACGTACTCAACAGGATCTTCAAGAGTTACGATATGCCGCTGATCGCGAGAACATGCAAGCAATGTTGCATACAGAGTGGTTGTTTTACCTGAACCGGTAGGGCCACAAACCAGCACGAGTCCTTGTTGTTTATGCACATATTTAAGTAATTTTTTTTGATGCCGCTCACTCAGGCCTGTGTACTTGAGCGAAATACGTCCACGCGCTGTATCGAGCAAACGAATGGTTATTTTTTCGCCATGCACGGATGGAAATGTCGCAATACGCACGTCCACCGCATGCTCTGAACCGGTATCAAGATGATGAATAAACGTTGTTTGCCCATCCTGTGGTAAACGGCGTTCAGTAATATCGATACCTCCAAGCACCTTGCACCGTGCGATAAACGATTGCGCCTGTTGCGGAGAAATATACGCAACGACGTGTAACACACCATCAACACGAAAGCGTAGCCGAAAGGCTGCAGCGCCCGGATCCCCGTGAATGTCCGATGCGCGTGCACCAAGAGCCTCACGGCACAAAAAATCAAAAATGGCGTGCGCGTTTAGCTGAGCAAGTTGAGCAGAAAAATCCTTCATGCGCCCATTTTCCAACCGATAAGAAACGTAATCGATCCAAAGAACACACCGGCCATATGGGCAAGAGCCCATGAACGAAGCATGATCAAAGCGCTATCCAATGATGTTACGCCCGCAAGACCTAGATGTTTAAAAATAACCGCTTGATTAATGGCAACCGCACCTATCGAATTCATGGCAACTATTGCTACCACACCACCGACAAAGATGTATACAAACGGTTTGCCAAAAAGACGAAAGAAAAAACCGATCACAAAACCGAGCGCTGCAAATAGCACCGCCTCGTACGTCCAGGATGAGTAATTTGTTGCGTAAGTTTTAAAATCCATCCAATTCATAGTCTTCCCCTTTGTTTAAAAAATACTTTATGGCAATCGCCATTTAGGCACGCTCAAACGCATTTACGGTTTATGCAATCCAAACGCACTATCCGTAAAATCGGGTGTGCATAGCTCCAAATAAAAGTAAGTACGTATTATTTGGGCCGCGTGCCGGACGTAGCTTTAGCGTAGGCTGGTAGGCTCCAGATACGAGTAAGCACAAGTATCTGGGCGAAGCTTAATGGACTTCGCTATAGAATGCTTTTTGGGATCGTAACAAAAAGAATGGATGAAAGAAAATGGTAAGGCATTTGCCTTTTTGACACGCGACAAAAAAAATAACGGGCTCATTCAAAATCTTACGCAACCATACATGAGAACGGGCACGATTTTTTAGGTCGTGCCCGTTTTAGTCTCAAACAGTCTGTAAGAGAAAATCTTACATTACCATATCGCGCAGAGCTTTGCCTGGCTTGAATTTTGCAACTTTTTTAGCAGGAATTTGCATTTTCTTGCCTGTTGCAGGATTTACACCAACGCGGCTTTTGCGTTTTAATACACTAAATGTTCCAAAACCTGTCAAAACAACTGATTTGCCTGTTTTGAGTGTTTTGCCTACTGAATCGATGAAAGCTTCAAGAGCTGCTTTGCATGCTGACTTAGGGAGCTTTGCCGTTTTTGACATATGCTCAATTAATTTTGCCTTGTTCATAAGACTTCCTCTAACAAAAATTTTCGAGAACTGATCATCCGAAAACACGGACAACACGCACTACTGATGCTACACTAGGAAGAAGAAAAATTTTTGTCAAATTTCTTTTTAAACATTTTTTGGTGCCGAGAGCCGGACTCGAACCGGCACAGGATTACTCCCGAAGGATTTTAAGTCCTTTGCGTCTACCGATTTCGCCACCTCGGCATAACGAAAAACCATGACAAAAAATTTTTTTCAAATAATGATTTGGAGGCGGCACCCGGATTCGAACCGGGGCATAAGGGTTTTGCAGACCCTTGCCTTACCACTTGGCTATGCCGCCGCCTCATTCTTAAAATATCAAACCACGCAACCAGATTAGCTTACTTGATAAGTTTTAGCAAATCTTCTGCGTTAATTTTTTTAACAGCAGATGGAGCTGTAGCTTCTTCTGCTGGCTTTTGTACTTCGAGTGAGAGGTATTCTGCTTGTGCAGGGCCTTCTACTACGAATTCTGGATTTTTCTTAGAAAGTTGGAACCATTCTGCCATGCCGCCTTCGTATGCAGCAACGTCAGTGAAACCTTTTTCTGCTAACATTTTTGCAGTATCAGAGCTTGCGGTGCACAGAGCATTTGAGCAATACAGAACGATCGTTGCGTCTTTAGCCCATTTTTCAGCTTCTGCTGCAAGTTGGTCCATCGTTACATTGATAGAACCCTTGATGTGTGCATCATCATACATAGCTTTATCAAGAACGTTCACTACCAATACCGTTTTTTTAGTTTCGGTTGGTTGTGCTTGTGAAGCTACTTCTTCTTGTTTTTTGCCCCAGCAGCCTGCAAGAAGAACACATGACGAAAGCGCAATGATCATACGTTTCATAAAAGAAACCCTTTTGAAAATAAAAAATGATTAAACTACCCGTTGCATCCAACGGTTCCAACGAATTCTCTTAAAAAAATCTATCGGGTGCTTTATTAACTCAACGATCCACCACGATTCTGCACTATCAAGAGACCACAGTCTAAAGATAATACGACCATGAATCAATGAGCCTTTTAAAATTCCCCAACCGCGTGAGTCAAAACTTCCCTTGCGATTGTCACCCATAACCCAATATTCATTCGCACCCAGCGAGACGTCAAAGACATCTTCTGAAGCACCAACCTCTGGTCTACGCAGTTTTTCGATAAACGGACCTTTTACCGTGCGCTCTTCGCTCATGCAATAGAACGGTTGCGCGGCGTACGGCTTGCTTTCATCGAACGAACGATACTCTATACTTTTACCAAGAAGATGCTGATTACGCAAAAAATATTCCCATTTTTCGCGATATTGCGCATCGCATGTCCACAGAGCTATGAGAGGATACTTATTCACGTAAGGCTCATCAAGCTTGATTCCATTACGATACACCACAGCTTTGCCGTCTTCAAGCCTGCCTTGCACGTGATCACCAGGAATACCTATAACACGTTTTGTCCAATTTGATGGTCCACCGATAAGAGGCACACCGGCATATTGCGATGACAAAGGTATGCTCACATACCGTTGCACAAAATTCATGAATTTGTTCGATGCATACGAATAAGTCGGATCAAGAAACGAAATAATATTGCCGCGTTTAATCGGGGTAAAAAGCACGGTAAACTTGTCAGCAAAAAAACGCTCGCCTTGAAGCATGGTCGTTTCCATCGAGCCGGTCGGCACCTGGTATAAACCAAAACCCCATGTGCGCAGCACAAACACAAGCAAAAACAACAATAGCAGTTGTACTCCAAAAGACTGCGCGTCAAACCAAGTTCTTGCACGTGTAAACATGTGTATCCCTTTAATCAGCAAAATAGTATTGCTCAAAATTCTAAGACACTCGTTGCATCATGCGATTCCAACGAATTCTTTTAAAAAAGTCTATCGGATGTTTGATAAGCTCAACAATCGGCCATGACTCGGCACTATCAAGCGACCATATTCTAAACAAAACGTGCCCGTGAATCAGAGAACCTTTCAAAGGACCCCAACCACGTGAGTCCCAGCTACCCATACGATTGTCACCCATGAGCCAGTATTCGTCAACCCCAAGCTCACGATCAAAAATATCTTTAGGCGTTGGCGTCCCAGGTTTGAGCATTTTTTCTATAAAATTTCCTTGAATAATTCTATCAGTACTGAGGTGATAAAACGGCTGCTCTTCATACGCCTTACTTTCATCATATGAACGATGAGCAATGTAATCATCCAACAAATACTGATTACGTGAAAAATATTCCCAATCGCCTGTATGCTCGTCCATACGCTTCCATACCGCAATCAACGGATATTTATTCAAGTATGGCTCATCAAGTTTTTTGCCATTAAGGTACACGACCGGCTTACCGTCTTCGATCATACCTTGAACGCGATCACCGGGGATACCTATGACACGTTTAGTCCAGTTTGATGGACCACCAAAAATTGGAATAACACGATACTGAGGAAAAAATGGAAGACTCACATATTTTTGTATAAACAACGTCAATTTGTTTGATGAATACGGATACGTTGGATCAAGAAAAGTGATGATATCGCCGCGGTTAATCGGTCTAAACAGTACCGTAAATTTGTCAGCGAAAAAGCGCTCGCCTTGGAGCATCGTGGTTTCCATCGAACCGGTCGGCACTTGGTATAGTCCAAAACCCCACATACGCAAAAGATATACGATGAACAAAAGAATACAAATTTGTGTTGTCGAAGATCGAGCATTGTACCAGTTACGCGTGCGATTAAACATATATACCCTTACCAAATGTTATCGAAGATAATAGAACGGATTGACAGGCTTACCATACGCTGCAACTTCAAAATGTAAATGGGACCCATCGCCACCGCGACGTTTACGCACATTTCCTGTTGCACCAACCCGCCCAATGGCCATTCCCTCTTTTACCGTTTGACCTGATTTCACCAAAATACTGTCTAAATGAGCGTATCGTGTTTTAAATTTTTTATTATGCACAAGAACAACCGTTTTCCCGTAACCACCACTTTCGCCAGCCTCAAGCACGGTTCCGCTTGCTGCTGCATGCACTGCAGTACCCTTAGTAGCTGCCATATCAATACCATGGTGGAAACCCCATAACCCGTTATTTTTTTTACGCGGACCGAATGGCGAGCTCAACCAGAAAATGCCTCGATTAATAGGCAAAACAAAAAATGGTTCACGGCTGATTGGCTCAGACAGCGCTTGCTCTCGTTGCAATGTAGCATACGATACTACATGATGACGACGACGCTTACGTAATCGTTTTACATTGATTTTTTTTGTACCGTTCTTTTGAACAAATGATGTATCGTACAAACTTCCGACAGCCTCGATAAAAGACGCTGGTTTATGTTGCGCTACCACAAAAGATCGCGCAGAATCCCGAAGATATTTTGTTGATCGATTGACGGCAACAAATTCATCCTCCGTCTCGTCACGCGACGAGACGACTTTAGACTCCCCCGTCTCAGGCAGCGTTGCTTCCTCCTCTTCCGTCGCAACATCAAAGTTCTTTTTCATAGCAAGCAGATAATTGTTGTAGTCCTCACGCAAAAGCTCGAACTCAACAATTTGCTGCTGAAAATAGCGATACTCATAAAAAAGAACGACGCTCAGCACGCAAGGCAACGCCCAGAGGAGCGCTCCAATCAAAAATGTACGTTTGCTCAAAGAAAATAAAGATCGTATGTCAAAATTTTTCATTGTCACACTTTTTGCATCTGGATCGTTGATTTCGAGAACATTTCGATTGCATACAGTGGGTACGCGTTCCCACTTTACCTAAAAAAGCCTCTCGACGCAATGCAAACTGCCCGCACCCACCATCCACATCTGTTCCGGCGCTTCTACGAACCGTTACCCTTAAACCTCGATCTATTAATACTTTTATAAACAGATCCATTTGGGCAGCAGTCGATGGTTGAGCATCAAAAGTAGCAGTAGGATTGTACGGAATAAGATTTATCAAAACATGCAAGCCCCGCAATATTCTTGCAAGCTCATGGGCATGCTCCTCCGTGTCATTTATACAACACAACATAATGTATTCGATCGTTATATGATCGCGCGGTTTAATATGCATTTTTTTTAGATCAGCAAGTACAGCTGCCAACGGGTACCCGCGATTAACGGGCATATACTCGGACCGCTGAGCACCGGTCGGAAAGTGTAGCGACAGCGCAGGCCGCACGCCAAACTTATTGATCACCTCAGAAAAAGCCGGCACGATCCCAGCGCTCGAAATCGTTATGCGAGCTGGTGCAAGACCAACAGCCTTTTTATCAAGCAACAGATCAAGAGACACTTCAAGAGCCTCGCGATTCAACAGCGGCTCACCCATGCCCATAAACACGATGTTAGATACTTTTTCTCCGGTGAATGACTCAGCGGCAAGAACCTGGCCTATGATTTCAGCAGCCTCAAGATTGCGAATAAACCCGATCTCTGAGCCCGTGGCGCAAAAACGGCACTTGAGCGGACAGCCTACCATCGAGGACACGCATAATGTTCTACGATCTTGCACGCGCATAAGAATTGATTCTATCAAGCGGCCATCTTGAGCCTTGAGCAAAAACTTTGTTGAGCCATCCGCAGAATCCTGGGTTTGGTCAACCTGTGGAAGAGTTATCTCAAAATACTGTGCAAGCACATCACGATCTGACTGGCTCACATTGGTCATGGCTGCAAAATTGAACGTGTGTTTTTTGTATATCCACTCAAAAATTTGGGTTGCACGAAACTTGGGTAAACCAAGCTCCGCAACAGCGTCACAAAAAACTTGGTACGTAAGATTGAGAATATTTTGTTTAGGTGTCATGGGTATCTTCATAAAATTATGGTTATTGAACGCACATCACCAAGTTTTGCACACGTAATATTATACAAAACGTCACAACCAATGGCTTGTGTGCGCGTGCCTAAAATAGTGCGGTCCTCAAAGACGCACCATGGCTAATGCCATAAAAAGATCAGAGCCCGAAATACGAGCTCTGCAATTTAGAGGCACTTTTTGTAAGTCTATACCCAATTTTTAGAAGCGAGAAATTATAAAAGGCCACCGCATTTAAATGGAAAAAGCCCGCAAAATATTAAAAATAGTGCACCAGCGGCAATAATAAATGCACAAACAGCTAAAACACGTATCATCATGTACACTTTCGATGCACGTAACTGATAGAATAGTTTCCACTCAGGCTTACTTGCATCAATACGGTTCATTCCCTCCTTGAGTATTGCCAATTGTCGATACAAAGCACATGATGTCAAACCAAAAAAAATGGCCACACAGAGAAAAAGAATACCGTGAAAAAGCACGTCCGAACTACACATAACACTACTCCTTTTTTAACGAACAAAAATTGATCACTTTAAACCAAATGGATTACATACAAAAAATTAATAAATAACTTAGATATAAAAAAAAACATATAACCTATAAAAAAAGACCCACTTAAAACGATAAGCGTAGCAAACAAGAGATAAACCACATAAGAACTAAAGTAAGCAGTTTGTAAAAAAAAATATTTTAAACGTGAAATATCTGCAGCTTTGCGCGCTTTATCCACGACCTTATTTAGGTGAAAAAATCCGTAAGTCGCAGCAACTAACACGATTAAATAAATAATAAAAACAAAAATACCAAGCAATAATTCGCCAGCAGAACCAAATTTCAACATACCCTCACTCCTTTTTTTAACTCACAAAACACCAATGCTACACCACATAATAGTGCACAATCATAACGCTCAAAAGCAAGAGCGTTACTGCAACTCCTATCATATACAGTACGATCCAAAAAATTTTCGTTGGCCTATCTTGAGCAACATTCAAGACTCGATCAATGCGATAAAGCGCAAACCCTAATGCTATGCAAAAAAACACAACAAACGCATTGAAGTAGATATTTTTTGGTATATATACATGCACGAAATCGACAAAGTTCATAAAAACTTTCGGTATATTTTTTAGAAAAAAATCATGATGATTTATGGTGGACACGGCCGCGGCGTTTATCCGCCGCAGCTCGTGTCCACCATAATCTTGCACTTATATGATTTTGGCATAGATGGCTCATGTATTATGTCACCAGGTCCAGCCGTCGCCAAGGCTATGGCTGGCAGGCAAGGGGGCCATGAATCATGAATTCTTTTTCATCAAGTCAAGGGCTGGGCCCTTGCGGGTTAAGGGCAGCGCCCTACCCTTGTTACCAATTGCGAAAAATGAGTACGAATGTCAATATTGAAGCAGTAAACATGGCTAAAATTGATAGTATTGCATAGAACCACGATCCAACATATGCTACAAACGCTATTATTTGATAGAATGTTTTCCACTCAATCTTGCTTGCATCGATAAGCTCAATGCGCCCCTTAAGCCACACCCAAAAGCAAAATAGTAAATACGACAGCAACGCGTTACCCAGGGCCGAAAGCACGAGCATAATACATATTGAACCAATTGACTGAGGCATTAACATGACAAGATCCTTTCCATCAAAAAAACAATCTGTACTGCATATAGTGTAATCTGCTGAAACATGCACAATCGAGAGTATCAATATTGTGCACGTAAAATCAAATAATACTTAAACAATTTGACTTTCTGAAAATAACATCTTTAATCTATGTTAATAGCATACAAAAAAAGGATCTTTAAACCCTGAAAATGAGACACGTATGAAAAAAATAATTGTCGTTGAGTCTCCTGCAAAAATAAAAACTATCTCAAAGTTTTTGGGCAAAGATTATGTGATCATGTCCACACAAGGACACGTCAAAGATCTTCCGCCAAAACGTTTGGGCGTCACGATCAATGGCTCTATCGATATCGAATATGAATTTTTGGATAAAAAGAAAAAGCTCGTTGCAGACATCTGTAAACAGGCAAGCACTGCCGATGAAGTGTTCATTGCGCCTGACCCTGACCGCGAGGGAGAGCTCATCGCCTGGCATGTGGCAGAAGAAGTCGCAAAAGTAACCAAAAAGAAAACGCCGCTCCATCGTATATCGTTTAACGAAATTACAAAGCCTGCTATCGAAGAAGCGCTTGCGCACCCTCATAAAATAAATGAGGACATGGTCGCAGCACAACAAGCTCGCCGTGTGCTTGATCGCTGGGTAGGTTACGAAATATCACCGGTCTTATGGAAAAAAATTGCACGTGGATTATCAGCTGGCCGAGTACAGTCCGTGGCGCTGCGTTTAATCTGCGAACGTGAGGAAGCAATCAAAAGCTTTAAGCCTGAAGAGTACTGGACGGTGCATCTCGACTTTTTAGCTGATAAAGAAGCACAGCTCAAAGCGCTGCTCTCAAAGATTGGCACAAAAAAAGCGGACATTGATAACGAAACTGACGCACAAGCGGTTAAAAAGCAGCTTGCCGATACCAAAGATTTTGCGATCACCGACATCAAAGAATCAACCCGCAAAAAGAACCCCCCACCACCGTTTATGACCAGTACGCTACAACAAAGCGCGTACAACGCTTTGGGCTTTTCGGTACACAAAACCATGCAGCTTGCCCAAAAATTGTACGAAGGTATCCCGCTCGAAGATGCGTCCACACCGGTGGCATTGATATCCTACATGCGTACTGACTCGGTGCGCATATCGGACGTAGCAATCAAACAAGTGCGCGAATTCATTAGCAAAAAGTTTGATAAACCCTATCTCCCTGCAAAACCAAATATGTATGCACGCAAGGGCAAAAGCCAAGACGCGCACGAAGCTGTTCGTCCTGTTGATATAGAAAGAACTCCTGATAGTCTTGCTCGATTACTCGATAAAGACCTTCTCAAGTTATACTCCCTCATCTGGAAGCGTTTTGTTGCCTGCCAAATGACACCCTCAGAGTTTGCTCAAAAACAGATCACCATCAAAGGCGGCAAGTTCGAGTGCAAGGCAAGCGGTTCAGTACTCACATTTCCTGGCTACAGCGCTCTCTATGCCCGCGCTGATGAAGATGAAGTGGTTGAAGCAGACGCAGATGAAACAACAATCCCTGCATCATTAAACAAAGATAGTAACATTGCATTAAAAACGGTTGATCCTAAACAACATTTTACCCAGCCTCCAGCACGGTTCAGCGAAGCAACGCTCGTTAAAGAGATGGAAAAAGACGGTATTGGACGTCCAAGTACCTATGCAACCATTTTAAAAACGATACAAGCTCGCGCGTATACCGAGCTTGATCAACGTAAGCGTTTTGTGCCAACCGACCTCGGAACAACCGTGACAAACTTTTTGGTAGAGCATTTCCCTAAGCTCTTCAGTCTCAACTTCACAGCAGAAATGGAACAGGATCTCGATAAGGTCGCTCAAGGTGACCTTGAACGCGATAAACTTTTACGCACGTTTTACGAGACATTCTCGAGCACGCTCGAAAAGGTTGAGAAAAAGGCGCCTAAAAAAATTGTTGAGGCAACTGACATCATATGTCCAACCTGCAAAGCAAAGAACTTGGTCATTCGCTTTGGTAAAACAGGCCCATTCTTAGGGTGCCCTGGCTACCCTGAGTGCAGCTTTACCAGTAACTTTGAACGCGATGAGAGCGGAACAATCAAGCTCGTTGAACAAAAGAGCATTGATATGGCATGCCCAAAGTGTGGCAAGCCGTTGCGCATGGTTCGTGGCAGGTTCGGGCCGTTTATCTCGTGCTCGGGCTATCCAGAGTGTAAGTATATACACCAAGAAAAAGCACCGTTCCCGTGCCCTATGTGCGGAAAAGACTTGGTCAAGCGCACGTTTAAAGGGAGCTCGTTCTGGGGATGCGGAGGATATCCAAAGTGTAGCTACTCGATTCGCGGTATCATAACCGATGATCCGTGCGTAAAGTGCGGGTTTGCGCATACTATCAAAAAGAATGAGCAGGATGAATCACGGTCCTGCCCACAATGTGAAAAGTCTGAGAAAAAATAATAACTTGCGAGGGTTCTACCCTCGACCCGCAAGGGCCCAGCCCTTGACGTGGTGACAAAGAACACCAAGCGTACAGCCCAAACGTAAGTAACTTACGTTTGGGCTGTACGCTTGGGACTTGCCCGCTGGCCTATCGGCTACATCTCGTTCAAGACACACTCTGGCTTTTCTTATTGTCTTTCTTCTTCGTCAATCTCTGCTTCTAATTCTTTTTCTTCTTGACTGAACAAGCGCGATTTACACTCGTGCCCGCAGCCCTGTTTTTGTTTGTCGATTGCACGGCGTTTGTCCTCGAGCATTTTTTCATGAGCAATCTCAAACGCGCGCTTGATTGATGAAAAAATATCGTTACTTGTTTCGGACACATACACTTCAATACGCGGTCCGTTAATATGCACCGTTGCTTTTTGTTCGGCAGGTTTGTGCACTTCCAAGGTAATCTCGATATGCATTGGCCCATGCTCTTTTTCAAGAAATTTTGCAATCGGCGCATAATGCTTTTCAATGAGCGACTCAAGAGCTGGGGTCTTTTCTATGCCGCGATACGTTATTCGTTTATCCATGGCGATCTACTCCTTTGGCCTTTTTGTTGAAACAGTACAGCAAGATTCACTAAGAAATACACATTTACATATCGATCTGAAGATGCGATTAGTAATCAAATTGATGCAAGTCAAAGTGGCGAATGCCATACCAATCTCACCCCAAAAGTGTACCCGACAAACGAGCACCGACACAAGGATAAATAAAATATTCAAACTGAAAATTTAACAATTGACAAAAACAACTATTTTAGCTATCTTTAGTTATGTAATAAACAAAACAATTTTGTATAAAAAAAGGAACTTACTATATGAAACAAATAATTATAAGAAAATTAGTCGCTCTCGGCCTCATGATAGCACTTGGCAGTGCCTTCACGCTTACCGCAATGGAAAAGATAACCCTATCACCTGCACTCATGCAAAAGACCATGCCAAATGGATTTACTATCGCAGAGATATTTCAAACATCAGACATACGCACGATTGCATCATCTCTGGAACTATTGGGACAGGTGCATATTCAGCTTCACAGAGGACCAATAGTTAATCTCTTAGCCATATTTTGTGACAAAAAAATGAGCGCGCTTTCTGCAGAATATCTTGCCCTTATTGAAGATTTCGAAACCATACAAAAATCATCAAACACAGCTGCTGCGCAACAATTTAAAGAGCGGTTTGAACCATTTGCAAACCTATTTGAACTATTAAAACCAAATTTTATACAATATCGAACTGTCCAAGGTTGGGAAATACAAGCTATAGATTTTTTTATCCGCGACGTTCGCACATTTTTGAATCAAAACAATACCACTCAACCCCCAAGAACAACCACCGCACCACCAACAGCTACGACTACAACAACCAGACCAACCATGACGCCTCCTTCATATCATGCGGATGAAACCAAAGAAGACAATCGCATTTAAATGATTCAGTCGTTAAACAAGAAAATACAAAAACCGGGTGTCAAAAGCCCGGTTTTTTTGCTATGTTAACAGTCTTTTGAGCTACAAATCATTTTAGTAATTTGGTTTAAACCAGCACCGACAATTGACACCAAAATGGTTATCAACAGCATGTTGCAAAGCCGTGAGATTTTCTTTTGTTTCACACAACTTTTGTAGTAATTTTTTGTTTTCATGCTCTAGTTGACGAATTTTTTATCTGCACCTATCACCGGCAACTTGATGTGCGGAATTGAAGATGAGCTTATTGCAAAAAACGGTCCTATCCTTCCCTCAGGTAGTTACGATTGAAATAAAAGCTTGAACGGCCAGCGCTTCCAATGCAATTTTTTTTAGATACTCTTATGGTACGTGTATACAAAAAACTCAATACCATGGTGTACAACTAAAAGGAAATAGTACATGAAGCGTTTATGTATCGTCTTTGCCACCATTGCATGCATATATGTGTCTTCGACAAAGCCCATGCAAGTTGTCAAACCCCTTTCAGGCCTCGAGTTTGTTTCTTCAGATTTTTATAAGCCCTGCGGTTGTACTTACTCAGCCCCTAGCATCACGCAAAGTAAAGAAATAGAAAATTTAAAACACCTTCAAACATTAATTGGACAGGGACAAACACAAATATATCCAACAGCAGTGGATACAGCTCAACAAGGCATGTTAAGCACAAACAACGCAATCTGTGCATCACTATATCTTTTTTATCAACTAGTAAACAAACAACAAGCCTATTATCAAGCTATGGAAGCAGCAACACAGGGCATGACAAAAACATGTCTTAACGTAAAAAGACTTTCATTATGGCTTTTCAGTGAACTGGTTAAGCAGGGACGTACAAAATGTTATACTAAAGCAAAAGAAGCTGCAGAACAAGGCATGCAAAATATAAATGGTAGCGTGCGCACCAATTCTCTGCTTGTTTTTTGTGAATTAGTTAAACAAAAACAGGCATATACTGAAGCAATCGCAGCGGCAAATCTGGGCATGTTAAGTAACGACCATGCCGTACAAAATCACGCATTGCTTCTTTTTACGCATCTTGTTGAACAAAAGCGGGCGTATTCTGACGCTTTAGATGCGACAAGCAAAGGAATACAAAGTATTGATCCTACTGTACAAACAAATGCTACAAGACTGAAAGCACTGGTTGAAGAAAAACAGAAACATGAAAATTTAAGAACAGAAACAGCAATACAACCTGTTGTTTCAAACAGCCCTGCCATAGAACAAGGTGTCGACTGCATTGCAACAATCACCCCCGCCGTAGACACAGGTGATGGTGTCCAAATAGTTACGACAACCCAGCCTACCCGGCCTTCGCCTGGAGCTTCGGCGGGCACGCGCCAAAACTTAGACGGGCAGGCGGCTGCTATTACCACCCCTGCCGTCGAACCCGAGAGCGACTCGCACGATCAGCAAACGATAGAAAATTTAAAACAACTGCAATTATTGGTCGAACAACAGCAAGAGCAGACCTATCCTCAAGCTCTTGCTGCAGCTAACCTATGTGTGCACAGCACGAATTTTTCGGTACGATGCGGTGCCCTATACCTTTTACGAGCATTAGTTGAAAACGGCCATATCCAGACCTACCCCGTGGCGTTATCAGCAGCAACTTCGGGCATTCAAGACACAAATCATGAAATACAAGCCTATGCTTTTTATCTTTTGCACGATTTAGTTAAACAAGAATGTGGGTATTCAGAAGCCTTAGCGGCCGCTAACCTGTATGCGCAAAACACAGATCCTGAGGTACTGGCTCATGCCTTATATCTTTTCCAAGCATTAGTTGAGCAACAACAAGCCCATGTCTATCCCGCAGCTCTTGCAACAGCAATCTCAAACATGAAAAATACACGCGGCGGAGTCCGAAGCACGGCTTTGTGCGTTTTCAGGGCATTAGTCGAACAAGAGCAGGCTTATCCAGAGGCATTAGCTGCAGCTACCCTGTATATGCACAGTGAAATTTCTACGTTACTAGATTGTGTTCTCGATGTTTTAGAAGCATTGGTGCATCAAAAACAAGCCCAGGCATATCCTGTAGCTCTTGCAACGGCAACTGTTGGCATAAAGAACTCTTACAATTTCGTCATACAACACTCTTTGTCGATCATTTTTGAACTCGTCAAAAACGATTCATTTTTACAATCTTGCCCTGATGCATTAGACGCAGCATTTAATGCCGCAATTCATGTACTTGAGAGATCGGATCCTGATGCCCAATCGCACAAAGAGATGGCTTTGCAACTACAAACTTTGGTTCAAAACCAACAAAAACGTCTGTTTCCTACTACCACAACTACGAATACTTCTCCAACAGAACCAATTACAACGGTGGAACCAAAACAAGAACCGGTACGTGAAAACCTTTCAACAACAGAAACTTCCGGTGCCATCTGCCCATGTGTTGAGCCAGGCGCTGATGAGGATTTTCAGGGTACATTAGCCCCCGCTATCGACTCAGAAGCTGCCGCGCGAAATATTGCTAAAGAACTGAAGGCACTGACCGAAACGATCATCACTCCTGCAGTTGACTCGGGTGACGATATACAACCAACTACCATTATCCCTAAGGTCGATCCGGGTGCCGACGATCCATCTGCAAAAATAACTACTCCCACAGCTACACCTGAGCAAAAAGTTGAGAGCGCGCGCCCTGCACCTACAATAACCCAGCCTACGCCAGATCATACGCCTAAGCACCTCAATATTTCAGGCTCAGTTTTATCTGGTAGCTTCGGCGGACAAGCCGTTACCACAACCCCCGGTATCGAGCAGCCAACGGTAAAAAAACAAGAAGATCCCCTAACAGCACTGCAAAACATGCACAGTACAAATATTCGCGTACAGGTAGCCTCGTTAATGTTTTTCAAAAATTTAGTTGAAAAACAACCGATCTGCCCGGAGATAATAGCAGCTGCACAGCTCGGTATGCTCAGCACAAGTGCTCCGGTACTTGTAAGTACTTTACTGCTTCTAAAAACGTTAGTTGAACACGAACGGGGATATCCAGACGCCCGAACAGCAGCGGCACAAAATACATTACATAGAGACCCTGCCGTACAACATTGCGCCAGTCTTCTCGCTCAAGTATTAGCTAAAAAAGAACATATCAGCCCACAAAATGGTCCCGATATTGATGGCAATATTCATCCAGCTGCAACAATCCAGCCTTCACTTTATGGCTTTGGCGGGCACGCGGCTATGATTGCCCCTGCAGTTGACTCGGGTGATGATATTCAGCCAACTACCACAACCACCACCTCAACACCTTCGCACACAAATATGCCAAAAAAATCTTTGGCTGAGCTAAAAAAAATATTTAAGACAGCTTGTAAACGTCAACATGATGCATATGAAAAAATACGTCAAAAATACACAACTGCTCTTAGCGAAACGATCACCCCTGAGGCCGAAGAAAACACTCATACACTTTCACCGCAGATCGACCAATATGTTGAGTTGTGTCAAAAAGAGTTAGAAGAATTGCCCTGTGAGTTTTATAGACTTTTTTATATTTTTACCCAACTACAAAAAGATCCACGACTTACATCTGTTCACATTTTCAAAAAGCAATTTGATGCAACCATGGCTTTGTATGACCACGCAACCGTGCATATAGGCTCGCTCCCTTGCTTGATAGATACGAACTTACAGAAAAAAATAACTGCCTTTAGGCAAAACGTTGATGCTTTTATGAATGATTGGAAAACAAAAAAAATTGTCCCTTCTATCGAGACTCCATGTAACCAACACTATGGAATTCTTTTAAACAAATTTACCGATGCTTTTTGCAACCTTTTTGATGAATTTAATCATGTACAGCAAAATTCTGACGAGATACAACTTTGCCATTTTGTAAATCATTACGCACAAACCATGGCCCTGTACAACACATTACAAAATAAAATATCAAAACCCAAATACATGTATATTTATGACGATCTCTTACCTGTTTATTCACGGGACATCTTTTTTACATTCAGACAAAAGGCCCAAGCCTTTTTACAAAGATGGCAGGCACGCAATGCTCCTGAGATTCAAACAGCTCATTCTATGACTCCATTAGAGCAAACGCCTGAAGCATTAGCGCACACAGTCTTAGAGGTCTTTTACCAGTTTTTTGATGAATTTAATGAAGCACGACAACACCCAAATAGCGTATTAATGGATCGTTTAAATAAACGCTGGGAAGAGCAAATCACCATTTGTTCTGGTAATACTGCAGATCCAATACATAAGTTCTTTTTTAAAGAAAAAATGAAACTCGATGGTCCCTTGTTCGCTTTTTTTAGAAACGAAATTGATCCGTTATTAAATCAAGCTACTGATTTAATAACGGATCAAATAAAATCCGGCAACTTCAGCGGACATCTCATAAGCACTTCCGCTACGGATATTGAAAGACAAACACTTATTGAGAGACAAACACTGTCTTCAATGGACACCGAACTATACCTTAGCCGAAATGATGAGCAGAAGAATTTTACCAAAGAAATAATGGCAGCAACTCGTGGCATGCAGAGTACGAATATTGGTATCTTGACAAACTCCCTACAGCTTTTCACATCATTAGTTTGTATAAAACATATATACACAAACGCAATACCAGCAGCAGTACGGGGCATGCTCAGCACGGATACCTGGGTATTGTATGAAGCCTTACGTCTCTTCAAAAAATTAGTTGAACAAGAGCAAACACAAGCATACCAAGAAGCATTAGCAGCAATTCAAAAAATGCACAGTGAGAATGAAGGGGTGAGAATATGTGCATCAAAACTGAAGACTCTGGTTGAAGAAAAACAGAGACAGATAGAATCAACGACTTCAACAACACAACCCATCCCCGCAACAAGCCCTGCCGCTGAACAGGGTATTCATGTTGTTCAACCAACAGAGTCCTCTCAAACAACTACCACTACCCCTACTACAATCCCTGGCAACGAACCTGAGAGCGACTCGAGTGACGATATTCAACCAACTGAAATTGCTCCAGGTGCTGATCACGACTTTCAGGATACATACGAACCCGAGGTCGACTCGGACGATGAAAATCACTCTTCATCTTCAATCAACCTTGAGATTGCGCCAGGCGCTGATCACGATTTTCAAGATACATACGAACCCGAGGTCGATTCGGACGATGATATTGAGCCAAAAGCAATACCAGGAATTAACAGTATCCAACCAACTACCACAGCAACTGCTATCGCGCCCAATAGCACTGAAATTGTTCCCGGTGCTGATGAAACCATCACACCAGAGGTCGATCCGAACGTTTATGGTATACAACCAGCGACTATTACCACTACTACGCCCGCTGTTGACCTGGGTGCTGACAGCATGTCGTCAGGAGCCACAATAAGTCATGCTTCAGCCACCAAATTAAAACAACTTATTGAAGAAACACATAGCAATGTGGAATTTTTGATGAAGGAACAAAGTGCAAATACACTACAAATCATAGGCACGTTATTTGAACTGCATAGAACATTAATACCACCAATGACACTTCCGCCAATACTATTACCACCGCCACCTCCGTCCTTACTATTAAATGATGAAGGACTGGAACTGCCACCTCCTCCTTCACCATTAATGCCCTATGATCGACCATTTTGACACAAAATTATCCATAACAACCAATAGGTCTTCCACCATTATCACGTGTAAAAAGTATAAAAAAACCGAACTGCGTTCTACCGAACAACTGCGACTCAAACACCTCAAGCTCGATCATCGGTGGCTTAGTACGCACTTGGCTCACCTTTGCTTGTTACAATTTTAATAAAAAATCATTGACAATTATAAAATTTAGTTTATTCTTAATGTATAGTTATAAACAAAATAACAAAATGTGTTTTAAAGCAAAAGGAATTATTATATGAAACGCTTATTCGCTCTCAGTATTCTCATCGCACTTACCTGTGCTCCCGTTTTGAAGTCCATGGAATATATCGCAATACCACCCTTTATTATGACCATCACCATGGCAAATGGGCTTAAAGTTTCAAATGTATTTCAAACAACAAACATACGCGATATTAGATCTTCATTAGAGCCATTAGAACACATTACAATAAACGGTACGAATCTTTCAATCATATTTTGCGCAAAACGAGCAAAAGAACTTAGTCTAACAATGTATAAACTTATAACAGCTTTTGTTTCCACAAAAGAGCACCCAACCCCAGGAACTGTTGCACAATTTATACCATTCTAACAAATTAAGCCGCCAAGTTTATCCAAGATCTTGAACATAATCGTTTAATCGCTCCAGGAATCGCAACAAACTCATTCCATGCCTGTGTAACGGCCTCGACAATGTCTTCGTAATTTTCAAAACATCGATTGGATAACCATCCTTGTTTAAGCTCTCGCCAAAGTTGTTCGATTGAATTTAACTCAGGAGAATATGGTGGCAAAGGAAATAAGGTAATATTTTTGGGGATGAGTAATTTAGGGGTACTGTGCCATCCAGCCTGATCAATGATGAGTACAGCATGCTTTCCATCGGGAATTGTTTGAGATAACTCAGCAAGAAAAAGTTGCATCATTACAGTATTTTTGTCTGGAAGAATTAATGAAAATCCAGAATCTCGTTCTGGACACACTGTGGCAAATATATTTGTTGAAATAAACTGTTTTTGTCGAACGACTCGTGGACGCGTTCCTTTCAGAGCCCAAATGCGTGTTGTGCTTCCCTGCTGTCCAATCCTTGCCTCGTCTTGAAAGTGTATTTCAACGTTTTTTAATTCAACTTTCTCCGGAAGAACCTCAATAATTTTTTTTTAAAATTTTTCTTAAAAGCCTTTTGTTCAGCTTCATTGGCCTTGGGGTGTTTTGATCTGCCTGTAATCCAAGACATTTTTAAGCGTTCAAGAACTCCATATATCGAATCTTCAGCATAATTTGCGTCAAACTTTTTCAAAGCCATTTTCTGAATGTCGTATCCGGTAATTCGACCGCCTTTTTTGTTTTCCTGTAAAGCTAAAACTTCTGCCACAAATTCTTGTTCTTTTTCTTTTGGCAATTTTGGTTTTGCACCGGATCTTGGAAGATCATAAAGTCCTTGAATTCCTCGTTCTTTAAACGAACGAAACCATTCTCCAACCGAATGCCTGTTAACATGCAAAGATTTTGCTGTTTTCCCTATGGATCCATTGTCTTTCAGTTGAGCCATTGCTAATATTCGAACACGTACACATGCTTTTTTTTCTTTTTTAGCTAATTTGGAAAAATCTGGGCAATCCGCCCCAAAGTCAAACTTCATATGCTCTCCTTGATAAAAACATCAGAACTAGTATCTAGTTTTATCAAGTTTTCTTTTTTATCAAGCCTTAGGCAAAAAAATTATATGAAATGGTATTAAATCACAATTTGAGCCATTTGCAGACATCTATGAAGCTCTGAAAGAAAAAGTTATGAGCTATCATCTTCTGCAAGAAAATGACATAGATACCATAGAAGACTTTATTCATGAAGCCACTGATTTTCTACACACAACAGCGCCAAAAAATACGCCTTCAACAAGTCAAACAACCTCAACTACAACTACGACTACGCAACAAACATCAACAACTTTTAGCAATACAACGCCTATGCGCAATGTCGTAATAAGCGCCTCGACCCGCAGCATCGCTGTACAACCAGAACAAAATACTTCTTCAACACAACCTGCCTTCAATTTTGAGGCAATGAGGCGCGAAGCAACAAGAATCGAGTCTTTACGCCAAGCAGCAATCGCCGCTGAACGAAGAATGCTTATGCAAAAAGTAGAGTACATTAAGCTCGAAATGCTTAGATTTTTTGATGAATTTCAAAAAATAAAAAACAATCCTATACCTTCGGCTGTTACCCAATTTAAAGAAGACTTTACGAATTTTATGAATTTTTATAAAAATTATCAAAGCCAAATTACACAATATCGTCTTATGACAATATACGAGATGGATGATTTAATAACTTTTCCACAAAACGTTGAGACCTTCATGTGCGGTTTTGATATGGTGCAAAATGCTATCTTCTCAGAAGAATTGATCGGATCTTTTACCCTGTCACAGTGTTATAATATTCTTGAGTTGTCAGAAGATGAAAGAAATCAAGAGAAACAAACCGTACTCGACTTAGCAAAAAAACAATACCACAAATTAGCATTAATTTATCATCCGGACAGAGTTCAAGAAAAAACAGAACAGAACATGCGTAAGGCAACTGCACAGTTCAAGCTTATAAGTCATGCCTTTAATACAATAATCAACCATCCTCTGAACGCACAATAATTAAAAACGAACAAAAAAACCGGGTGTTAAAAGCCCGGTTTTTTTATACACAAAATATTTTTTTATCTTTTCTTCACCACAAACACCAGTGGCACGCCGAGCAGATCATACTTCGCACGCAATACGTTTTCAAAAAAACCAAACTGAGTTCTACCAAACAACTGCGGCTCAAACACCTCAAGCTCGATCATCGGTGGCTTAGTACGCACTTGGCTTACTTTGCGCACTTCAAGTGCTTCACCTAGCCTGAATAACGGTCTACGTGCAAGCTCATGCATGCAAGTAGCATGCAAATTTGCTTGATCTAATTGTTGGCTATAGCGTTGCCAAAGATCAAAAATCATCGGCAACAATTTGCCTACATTCTTACCTGTTTTTGCAGACAGATTGATTTGAGGCACTTTATCAAGCAGATGTTTGTAGCGCTCCATGATTACCGCAAGATCAAGGCGCGCTTGTTCGGTGACGATATCGACCTTGTTAAACACAATAATCAAACCTTTGGCACGTTCTTCGAATGCATAGAATGCAAGCTTAAGCTCTTGGTCAACGATGTCTGCAGCGGTTACATCCACCAGCAACACCACAATATCCGAATCTTTAAGCGCCTGTAGCGATGAGTGAACCATCAACTTTTCGAGATGCTCATCAACGCCACGTTTACGTCGGATACCGGGGGTATCAATCAGCAAGACATGTTGTTGATAAAAAGAAATTTGATGGGCAAGTGAATCACGTGTGGTACCCGCAACCTCTGAAACAATCGCTTTTTCTTCATTAAAAATAGCGTTTAACAATGACGATTTGCCCACGTTTGGACGGCCGATAAACACTACACGTGGAATAGCTGATTCTTCTGGCTGCTCAGGCGTTGTAACAGGCAAAAGCGATACCAAAAGATCAAACAGCTCGTACACACCAGTTCCGTGATATGCCGAAACGGGCACTATCTTATTGAAACCAAGCGCATCGAACTCGTGCATGTGCTCTTCAATTAATGGATTGTCCGCTTTATTTACTACGATAATAACATCGCAACCAAGCTTGTGGAGCTCTTTGGCAATAAAGCGATCGTCTTGGGTAATACCCACGGCCCCGTCTACCAAAAAAAGCACTATATCTGATTCTGCCACAACTTCTTTTGCACGTTTTTCAATGCGTTGAGCAAGGGCGTCCTGCTTTTTGAGAGCGCCAGCCCAAAGGCCTGCCGTATCAGCAAGTTCAAACGTGTGGTCCTTCCAGGTTACCGTCGATATAATCGGATCTCGCGTCACACCTGCATAGTCGAGCACAATGCTTTTTACGTCTGATGATATGCGATTGAATAATGTCGATTTACCCACGTTCACGCGACCAACAATCGCTATGCGTGCATATTTTTTTTTCATATTTTTTTATTCCTTTATTTTCTTATGGCATTCGCCATTTTGATTTACATCAATTTGATCGTTAATCGCTTTTTCAGATCGATGTATGGAAGAGTCTTTTTTAGTAAATTTTTCTATAGACCCGTCAGAGCCTGCCTGAACCCGGCCACCAAACAACTCAACAGCCATTGCCGCTATCGGCCAATCTTTTGAAGTAGGCTTGGCTGAAGAAGCTCCTACTTTTTTAGCAACCTCTGATACTTTTTGTGAAGATGCTTTTTTTGCAACATCACCAGTAACCTCTTCAAAAGCTACCGATGCTATAGCTCCACTAAACAACTGCGCATGATCAATCCACTGATCACGTTTTTGCGCGATATATTCTTTACATAATCCTTGATCTGTACTACAGAAAAAAGTAAGAGTCCCGCTTGTCTCAGTATACCGGGCTCCACGTATTAACGTAAAAAAAGCGTACAAAGAAAAATCGCTTCCCGCTGACACTTTTTCAAGAAATTTTGGCCACCAGGTAGGAAATGCCTCAGCAGAAACCCGAACTCCTTCGGGAACCCGCGCTTTTTGTACTTCAGGTACAGACTCTTGAGCAATAGCACAAAATGCGGGAACTGACTTTTCAGTCACTGGTTGATCTACTTTTTTTGGTTGAGTTTTTTGCTGAGCCTTTGGTTGCATGCGTGATTGTGATTCAGATTGCTTCACAGCAACGTTAGACGCAGAAGAATCATCCTCGCCAAAACCCATAACTCGCGCACAGATCATTTTGAGCATGATGTGTTTATGAATGGTTTTTATAAACACTGACTCATGCGTAAAAAATTGCGGTAATGCCTCAAAAGCTTGTGCTCTATATTCACTATGGACATAGGCATAATCAGATAACACATCAATGAGTTGATCCCATATGCGCTGAGCATCGGCTCCCAACAGCTCGAGAGCTTCAAGCTCCGCCTCAAGCTCTGTCCATTTTTTTTGTACCAAAAAATCAGCCAATTGAACAACTCTCACATGATCTACATACCCGAGTAATCGCTCAACAAAAGCGATATTTACGGCTTCCTCTGATAAAAAAACACGCTCAAGTAGCATAATTGCATCACGCAAAGAACCTTGGGTAGCTCGCGATATAAGCGCCAAAGCGGCAGGCTCATATGTCATAGACTCAGCAATGCATATTTTTTCAAGATGCTGCTGAAGTATGTGTGGAGCAATAGGATCAAAAAAAATATGGAACGCACGCGAGCGCACGGTATCGATAATTTTGTGATAATCGGTTGTTGCTAAAATAAACACCACACCTTGAGGCGGCTCCTCGAGCACTTTTAAAAACGCGTTAAACGCAGCTTTACTGAGCATGTGCGCTTCATCAATAACATAAATTTTATGCGTACCACGCAACGGCAAAAATGTTGACGCTTCGATCAAAGTTCGCACGTTTTCAACGCCCGTATGTGATGCAGCATCAATTTCGATCACATCAGGATGCGCACCAACACGTACCGCTTCGCATATTTCACAGCATGCGCAGGGTATTGGCTGGGCAGTATTTTGACGAAAATTGTGTAATTTTTCACACAAAAGTCCTGCAGCAAAAATACGAGCCATGCTCGTTTTACCGCACCCACGCTGCCCGGCAAAAATGTATACCGGAAAGATCGTGTTGCGGTACAAACTGTTTTTGAGAATTTTTACGGCAAGTTCCTGGCCGACAAGCTCATCAAAAGAGCGCGAACGCCATTTCCGTGCAAGAGGAAGATATGTTACTTGTTCACTCATGTGAGAAAATTTTTCGTTATACGTTGATAAAAACAGTTTTTAGAGCAGGCGCCTGTTGTGACATGAACTTGATGTTCAATATTTTTTTTCAAGCAGGTCAAGATACTCTTTCATTATATACATTTTGTTGTTTTTGCCACGAACTGTGGTCTCAACCAAAATTCCGTTTTCAATAAAACGATCAATAAGCGCATGCGCCGTATTATACGCATTATCTAATGCCACGCTTAATGCGCTTACCGTTATAACAGGTTGACGAAAACATATAACCAATGCGCGTAGAGCATTTTGACGAGTCTTAGAAAAATCCTGGCTTTCAGTTATCATCTGCGTAAAACGTTTTTCTAACTCCTCAATATCGTATGCCCGGCGATATGCATCAGTACAGCTCTCTTTGAGGGCTTTAAGATAAAAAAGTATCCATCCCTCAAAGTCTCCCTCAAGACGCACTTGATCAAGCCTAAAATAATACTCTGCCCGCTGTTTTTTAAAATAATATGATGGATACACGATTGGTACAGACAATAGGCCACTTTCGATCAACATCAACTGTATCAACATTCTTCCCACACGCCCGTTACCATCAATAAACGGATGAATCGTTTCAAACTGCACATGCACAAGACCTGCGCGTACAATTGCTGGCAGCATGTTTTGGTCATCGCGATCATGTATATAGGTCTCAAGCTCATGCATAAGTCGCGGCACTTCACCAAACATGGGTGGAACAAGATATCCAACACGTACATTTTGCGTTCGGTAGAGTCCAGGTTGTACATGTGCTCCCTCTCCGTTCAGAAGGTCCTGATGAACCTTAAGCAAAACACGCGATGAAACGGGGTCAGAGTCCATCAGTTTAAGACCATCACTCAAGGCGTTATAGTAATTCAAAACAAGTTGGGTTTCTTTTGTCGTTTTTTGTTCACCCAAAGGCTGCGTAAAAACCTCCAGCATCGTGGTATGAATGCCCTCAATATCTGAAGATAATAGCGCCTCTTTAATCACATATGCCCGTACAAATCGCTCTAAGTCGGGGAGCTTACGTGCAAGTTCATTAAGTTGACCGCACATAAAAGTAATTTCACTGACCAACTGAATCATGTGGGCATCAAGAAAAAAGTCAGGATCACGTGGTGGTAGAGCATTGGGAATAAAATAATCAACCGGACCCACTAAACGATATTCACCCGTTCGTCTTACCATGAGAACCTCGCTTTTTGCTTATTCAAAAAAAATAACAAACTTCGTGCAATTGAAAAAAGTATAACTAATAAAAGCGTGTTTTTTCAATATTTCCTTTAAATTGAAAAAATCGAGCAAACTTTTCAAGATTTTTTCAATTTAGCACACAAGAATGAAATTTTTGATTTTCTTATTTTCGATTTTCATCATTTTCGATAATAAGAACCATTTTTGTTTTCACCCACGCACATAAAAGTAAGAATATGACTAACGGTGCATCAAAAAAAATATTTTTAGGGTACAAAAAAGAGAGGCTCGTACAACACTCATGCCTTTTGTGCTGCTTCCTTTCGGACCTGACACGGTGAAAAGCAGAATATTTACAAGCCTCTCAAATCTATTGGTGGAGAGAGAGGGATTCGAACCCTCGATACCCGATTAAGGATATACACGATTTCCAATCGTGCTCTTTCGGCCACTCAGACATCTCTCCATGGCGTTCGCCATTATGGCCCGCGCAAATTTTTCAATCGTTTATTGCAACAACACAATACCATAGTCTTGGTGTTCTGTTGCTCTTTAATTATTCTTTTGGACGGCGAGGAGCGTTGCCACCTGGACGGCTGCTTCCGCCACGTACAGGTCCTCGGCGTTGAGCACCAGGCTTGTTGCCTGCGCCAGCTTTTTTAGCTTCTGCACTTGCGCCTTCAAGTCCGAATGCTTGCTCAACCATTTGTGAAATCATGCGGTCAGCAGGAACTTCAGCAGTTGTTTGAGCCGCTTTTTTAGTTTCTTTAGCAACTTTTAAGCCACGCTCTACAGCTTCCGCTAAGTAATCTAAGATCACCTTAACCGAGCGAGCTACGTCATCGTTTGCAGGAATTACATAATCAACCAGTGATGGATCGTTATTGGTATCGACGATCGCAACAACAGGCACGCCCGCAGCGATAGCTTCGCGCACGGCACTGTGTTCTTTGCGAATATCAACAACAATCAATGCTCCAACTGGCCAGGTCATATTTTTGATACCGCCAACGTTCTTCTCAAGACGATCAACAAGCTTTTGGATCGAACCAAGTTCTTTTTTGGTGTACGCGCCAACCGTAGCTTTTTCGATCACGTCTTGCAGGTGCAATAATTTGGTAATCGATTTTTTAACTTGTGAGTTATTTGTCAGTGTTCCACCGACCCAACGATGGGCAACTGAAGGGCATTTAAAGTTGCGGCCGATAGCTTCAACCGTTTCTTTTGCGGATGTTTTGGTACCAACCCACAATACTTGTTTGCCTTCGGTAGCTACGCCTTCAAGAAACTGCGCAGCTTTTTCGAGCTGAAACGCAGTTTTCGATACGTCGATCAAGTGAACACCATTCTTTTTGCCCCAAATGTAGGGAGCCATGTTTGGGTTCCAGCGCCAGGTCTGGTGACCGAATTGTACGCCCGCTTGAATCAATAGCTTAAGATCTATCATGTGAACCTTTCGTTACTGGGGTTATTAACCTGTCGCATGCTTCGTTTGGTTCAGCCATATTCTGTTGGCCGTTCACCACCCGTCTGCGTGAAGCATGTACTTTATACATTTAAAAACACGTAGCACTAGTGTAACAAAGCTCTACAAAAATCTCAAAAAGTGGCAGTCGCCATTTTGGCGCGCTCAAAAAAGACTGTGGGACAGGCCTTTTGAGCCCATCCCACATTTTTTCACCCGGTTGATTATTAGAAGTTTACTCGTATACCGACGAATGCATCGGTATCGCGGAATGCATTTTTACCGGCAAAGGCATAGAGGAACCCGCCGAAAAGTTCGCAACATGAAGTCGACATAAAGAACTCAGTGCGCACTTTATGTGAAATAACATTGGTCAAACGTTGTGCTACACGAGGATCAAGTCTTTGGTTCGTGTTGCCTGCCAAGTCTGTTGCTGAAGGCCAGCACATACAAATCTTGTCGCAGCCCTTCCAGTAGAATTGGTATCCTACATCAAGACCGCAATGACGGCTTGCAAATGCAGACAAAATTGCGTTCAACTCAAAATGGTTCCAGTTGATTCGCGCAGGCACGCAAGGCCCGATGTTTTTGATTGTTGCGCCAATGAACGGTGCGGGTATTTTTTCCGTTGCACTGAGCACAAACGAATAGGTACCGTCAACCGTTGCTTTAAAGGTATCACACATATCCCAGCCAAGCGTTGCGCCTAAGCGAAGCTCAGGGTGCCCGCCGTTACCCAAAGGCAACTCGAGAGGTCTTCTGCAATCACAGAGCTTGCCACCGGTTGGCAAACGAAGGCCAGCAAGTACTTCTGAGAAAATGCAGTCGTTGCAACCCCAGAGACGACCAGCTACTAAGTCAAGATCAAGATCGCCAAGACCTTTTTTGCGGCCGTATGCGATGTTAATGCCATTTGCTTCTAAGAACGGATTAACCGATGTAACACCCAGACCTTCAGTTGATGCTGTTATAGTATTAAGAATAATATTTGCATCCTGCGTTATTGACGCTCCCGTCGAAACCTTGACAGTAGGAACAACAAAAAGTTGTCGTTGATATTGCGGAGCAAGTGCAAGACCTGTACTGTAATCTGTACCAGTCAAGAAATACCCACGAATCCCGTTACCTACACCGGTTCCACTTGCAGCAACAACCGCTGTAGGATCAATTGCAGAAACTTCATTTGCCCAATTGTTATTGCTAAAAGGAACTGCGCCAGACGTTGAGCCGAGCACAGCAATACCAGGAATGTCAGTAAGTACATCGGGTGGATTTGGAGATGTTACAGTTTGACCTGCAAGTTTTAGATTAGGCGTCCAGGAAACAAAAGCATTACCACCAGCAATAATATTTAATTGTGCTAAAAAATCGAGACGTGCTGCATAGGCATTGGTAATAGTATTAGTACCCAAATCACTTGTAAGCTGTTCTTGACGAACAACAAACACGTCACTCAGAGTCTCACCCGTTAGATCACTTTCATTTGTTGGAGTTTGTTTAAACTCGCAATCTCGCACCGGTATACGTGCGCGCAACCCCGCATGTGCCTTGTTATTGCAAAAACGCGTTTCTAAACATGCACCAAAAATTGCACCGCGTTCTGAATATTCATATCGAGGGGAGATGGTCGATATGGCAACAAAAGGATTTCCGGTTTTGAGCACTCCATTTGGGTACCCACCTGGGAACGACTCACCAATCGTAAAGTCTGATTTACCAAAAATGAGATTGGTCAGAGGCACTTTACACGTACCATTTTTACAACCAAAAGCTTTATCAGCCGTACGTTCGTACACACTACCGATTATCGCAACCTGGACAGGCAGCTCACAGCAGCCATCATCATAATCTCTGCAACAGCCACATGGTTTGTCGTTTTTTTGGTCCTGTTCATCGCGTTCATACATAATGGGATAATGCGAGAATCCCATCATCGGCACAGGCAACGGATTGCGTATTTCGCGCGCAATCATGCTCCCTGCGCAGCACAAGAGCCCAAGCCCGAGCACTTTGTTGAAATTATTCATAAACACCTTCCTTGTTTTTAAAAAATCTTTTTGCCCTTGTTATTTGGCTAGGACGCATATAATTTGCATCCTAGCCTGGATAAAATTTATGCTACGAGACTATAATATGATGCGGCTTCGTGAACCGTATCCCAAATAACACCCACATCACCAAGTTCCAAAGATTTTTCTGGATCTGCAACCGTATTCAGACCACGGATTCTTCTATTGTTTTCGCGTTTAATTACATCGTCCAAAATAAATACTGTCTTAATTGTATTATCAAATGCACGCGTCACTTCTGCACGCGTAGTTATTTGCGATGTATAATTATTTGCGGTTATTTGACCAAAAAATCCAGCTGCCGTTGTTGGGGTAGCATACAAACTGGTCATACTTGGATCCAAGATAACGTCAGTTGATGCCATGATGCCAGCTGCATAACGAGCACTAATCGTACCCGCTGTTGTTAATACAACCGGTGCGTATGCTGCTGTTGCCACTGTTGGGGTTGAGAGAATAACGTTACCACCACCAAGCATGCTTATGTTTGTAAGTGTTGTTGGATTTGTGAATATGTATGCAGCTTCTTCTACAGGAATTTTACCCGCACCAATTGCAAGCAATGTTGCGTATTTGTCTGAGGTTGGGAAAATTTCTGCATGACGCAGTTCGCCGTTGATCCTAAAGGTGATCGTGCCAAGATTAAACAGATCGTTTACTGTCCACGCACTGGTATTGGTATCCGGTTTAGACACCATACCAACACCGGTACCAAAGAAGCTTTGTGAACCAAGCTGTACAAACGTATCGGGACCATCAAGATTGAGACGGAACGATACTTCTGGGGTTACTTCTTCTGTTGTTTCATCAGTTGTATTACCTACTTGGAATGCTCCGCCATAATCAGCTGAGTCACCCATTGCCATGCCTGCATTATCGTTGAAAAGGAATTCAACACGAGTTGTGTAATCAGCATCCATAATTACAACGTCATCGGTACTTACCGGACCGGCATTTGAAACCACTCGTTCACCAGCCGACTCAACAGAAAGGAACGAATTGCGAGGCAGTTCAAGACGAGCTTTTTCTGAGAATTTGAGCGTTGCGTATGCGTCTTCATCAAGACCGGTTGCGCAAATTTGCACACGATACGGATCAAGCTGGGTTAAACTTGTGAATGTTGATGTATCCACTTGAGAGTGTTCGCAACGGAATATCGATGTATCCGTGAAATGATTCACACCTTGGCCAAGCAATATGATTGCGCCTGGTTCAGCAACAAGTCTGACGTTGCCGCCAAAGAGCACTTGTTGGTTTGTACTCGTAAGAGCACTTAAATCAAAAATGCCACCTTCTCGAATACGAATTTCACGTGGAACGTCTGAGTAAATATAGCAATATTGTTCTTCGCTTGCTCCAAAATCTGGGCCAGGAAGAATTGCTGCTACACCTTGTTTTTCAACAATCAAATCTTGGTTAAGCAGAACTTTACAGGTACCATTTGGCACCAGGGTAACACCGCTTGTACCAAGCTTAATGTACCCAAAATCTGAGTCTGTTGTTCGTGATGCTGAGCCAAGACCCAGGAATCCACCGTCTTCAACAACCAAGAATGCCGTAGGCGTTATTGCTTGGTCTGCTGCAGGGAACATCAAGAATTCACGAACAAATCCACCAATACGGAATCCTGGTTGATCACCAAGACGTGAGTTCAGTACTTGGAACTGATCAACAGTTCCATTGATTTGTGGCAAGCCCACAAGATTTGCATCTGTTACCGCAGTCAAATTACCGGCAGCAGGCACCGTGCCAAATTCATAGGGAACGTATTGAGTTGTACCGCCATACAAGCCGGTATAATCCTTGTTAACATTTGCCCAATCAAACGTGTAGTCTGACAAATACGCACCTGCTGCGATAATTTCCGTGTTTCCAGTAGCAGCTGAAAGATCAATGTACGTGTTTGCCTTGCCTACCATATCGTTGAAAAATGCATTACGAACAGGCAGATTTACGATACCGTTACGGCTTTGTGCAACCATCACTTTAAAGTTAGCACGGTTTGCAGGATTTAATTCGAAAGCACCCTGTAGATCAACAAATATTCCGCCTTCGCCTGTTGTTGCGCTTGATGCGATATCATGAATAGTGCCGCCAGCTGACTCGAATGAATAATAATCACCCGAAACATATACTGTTGGTTCTGTAGTAAGCGTAAATGCTGCACCGGTATCAGGATTAATTCCATCGGTCACTGCATCTACGTTTGAGCCAATCGAAAAATTCGACTTACTACCCAAGAACCATTGGTGTACCGACGTACCCGATGGGCTCGTTAAACCTTCGGTAATAGAAGAACTGTTTAGCGCTGTTTGAAGCGTAAGCAGTTGTACTGGAGTCCCCGCAATAGGGAATAATTGCATAACATCAATATGAGAATCAGCATTGATGATCGTGTTGTAGTCCGATGCTGTTGCGCCAACTTCGGTACCAAAAATCAATGTTCGTCCGGTACCTTGGTCAAGCTGAAGACCGTTGCCATAGGTAATAACAAAACTGTTATTTGCACCTGGAGTTGGCAATTGGCACTCAGGCATGTTCCAGTCAACGCCGGTTGATGCCATATTTGAGTGGAAATGTACGGTTGAGTTTACCAGCATAAAACGTGGGCGAGGATGCTGAGTCTGTGTTGGAACTGGTTCTGCCGGGTTAATAAGCCACCATGTTTCACCGCCAATGTAGCACGGAGCTGATTGGTATGGATCATTACCACGATACACTTGGTGAATTTCATCAGTATGTTTCAAATTAGTGTTTACCGATATCGCCATGTTGTTAATCATGAAGCAACCGACACCATATTGATTATAGTCCCCGTTGACGTCTGTATCGAAAGTACGTTTTGGGAAATTGCCCGCTGCACCGGTGCTTAAGACGTCATCACCTGTTGGATCAACTTCAAGAGAGAGAATTTCTATTGCTGATTGGTTTAAAGCTGTACCCTGAAGGCTCAAAGGAGCTTCAACAGAGAACATGATCGTGCCAGCACCATGCGCCCCGCTATATTGATTTACAGGTGGCACAAGATCTGTTACATGATCAATATAGGATGTTCCGTCTGAGCGAACTGATGAAGCAAAATAGAGAGCACCAGTACCTTCATAAATAATGTTTGCATGATCCGTCGAGTACACATCAACATCCGCATCACCATCAATAATCAGAGCTGATGGGTTACGATCTTTTATGATCGTACTGATAGGACGATTGTTTACATATAATGGATTAACAACCGGCAAAGGGCTTGGCGTCAAATTTGGACCATCAACAAAATATTGTAAATATGAGCCAGTTTGAATTCTGATGTTACCTTTTTGACCAACTATAAAGCCGTTATCGCGTACGTATGTTGGACCAACAACACGCCATGGATTTGCTCTCAGCTGCGTGTAAGTACGATTTTGGTTGTATACAAGTAATCCTGCAAATGATGCCCCAGCTGTAGGAGTTTTTGTTTGAATTTCGAGAGCTGTACCTACGAGTGTTGTCCAATCGATATCGCCATAACTCGTCGTATTTATTGTAGCGTTGTTATTTACCTGAGCCTGAACTAAAAAGCCTCCACGATCTAACACGCCAAGTTTTAAACGACCGGTGTTTGCATTGGCATTTGTTGCATCAAGCATTATGCCTGCTGAATTTGTAGAAGCCGCTGCACCAATAAAGGTTACGGTAGAATCATTACCAACAACAAAGCTCACATCATTGTTTGATGCGATTGAATTACGCTTAACAAGTACAAGCGTATCTGCAGGACCAGTTGCCGTATGACCTGCTGTATTTATAAGCAGATGAGCTCCAGCGCCTGTTACACCACCGTTAGAGAAATCGGTAGTCATTAAATCTGTGCCATTAAACACAAGCTGACCAGTTGTTGCACCGGTTCCTGCAGCAGTCACCGTAACAGCAAAATTATCGGGAGTTGCGGTTGCCGTATTGAGTACGCCTTCAAATGTCACATTTTGAGAAAAATTCAAAGTGATGGTGTTGCTAGCGCCAATAGTAAAGTGCAGCCCACACAAATTTGGGGTCAACACTGCGGGATCTGGCGAAAGAGCAACCGGACCACCAGCGGTTATATTAATGGTACGACTTGCAGCAGTTGCATCGACAATAACGTGTCCGTTAAACTGACAGTTACCAGCAATATTAATATCATCGGCAACTGTACCTGCCGGAATCACGCCGGTCCAGACGGTTACAGCTCCCAACGGCAGTGTGAAAAACAAAGCCGTAACGGCCAAAGCCGTGAGAGATTTAAGGAGAAATTTCATTCTCATAAACCCTTCCTTCTTTTAAAAAAACACATATGTACAGGCACCACGCCTTACAGTTTGCTTAACTCATGCATATCGCAAGATTCACTAAGAAATGCACTTTCGCATGTCGATCTGGGGATGCGATTATAGCGAAGCCCATTTAGTTATGCTCTCTCGTGATTACGGATGGTGCCTTTTGATGGGCATAAACCGTGAGCGTGTTTGAGCGTGCCTAAATGGCGGTTGCCATAATAATCAAATTGGTGCAAGTCAAAGTGGCGAATGCCATAAATCAAATGTTCAGCCTGAAACGTAGACACCCTACATAAAAAAGTCAATACAAAAAAAAGAAGAAAAAAGAGCTTTATAAACCGTGATTTTTTATGACCGAGTCGCTTTAAGAGCCACCCAAAGACGGTATTTTTCTTGATCAGACAAAAATGCCTTAAAAAACATGAGCTTTTGTTGATGCTCACGTGCTATAGCACGAAGCTTGAGTTGCGATACATCCAGCTCAATTGAATCAAGATAGCTTTCGCACGCAGGAAAGAACGAAAATTTTTCAAAATGCTTTACCACAGACTCCGGAGAACTCATATAGTTAATAAACGCATACACTAAATCATCTTTTTTGCTTGCTCCAGGGAGCGCAAAATTTTCGATAGTAGCATACGTGCCTTCTTGTGGAACAATAAACTCGAACGCATCATTATTTTTTATACCTTGCCACATTTGCGCAGTCGTTGTAACAGCAAGAGGCGAATTTCCGGTAATCAAAAAATAATCAGCCCTGAACGATGAATATGCCTCAACCCATGAACGCTGTCTTACGAGTAATTGCAACAAATTATTATACTGAGGACCAAGCTCTTCACCACGATTACGTAAATACAAAGCCCCAAAAGAAAATATTTCTAACGGATCTGAGGTCATTACCACGGAGTAACCCTGTGGGCAACAATCAAACAATGCGCCCCAGCCCTTGTTTTCAAAAAAATTTTTAACTTGTTTTTTATTTAAACCACGAAAATTGCGCTGCTGTGCGAAATAATCAACATTTACGCCAAGACCATATAACTCCCATGCCCATGGCACGGTATATTCATTGTGCTGATCAAAAGGCAGATTAAGAAGATGCTGATTTATATGCGATAAAAATGTAATTTTGCTTTTATCTATTTTCTTAAGCAGACCTTCTTTTTTGAGTTTTTCAACGGCGTAATCAGAAGGTATGATCAGATCATACCCATCACCTTGGGATGAAAGTAATTTTTTATGCAGTTCTTCGTTTGTAGTATAAAAATTTAAAAAAACTTTTATACCCGTTTCTTTTTCAAACGCTCTCACACGGGCAATATCAAACATGTTGCCCCAGGTAAACACCGTAATAAATGGTCGCTCAAAACGCATTGAGAGCCATGACGTAAGGCGAGGTATAGACAGTAAACCTATGCCCACGGCGATCCAAAAGACCACAATCGCACTGCGTAACATAAAAACTTTAAGTACATTCATCACGCCCCCTAAAATAGTTTTGCTCGCGAGTTATACGAATAAAATACCATCACCAAAGACCCACTAAACATCAGTAAAACTGCCGACAAAGCGTTAACCGTCGGTGATACTTCTGCTCGCATAAGCGAGAGCAAATACAGAGGAAGAGTTTGCGTAGTGCTGCCTGAACAAAAATATGCAAGCACAAAATCATCGAACGATATCATAAACACAAATAACCCTGTTGCGATAACCGACGAGCGCAACAGAGGAAAGGTAACAAAGCGAAAGGTCTCAATAGCAGAAGCACCCAGATCGTATGATGCTTCAGTAAGACGATTATCAAGCTCACTCAGCCGCGCAAACAAATTAGGGATCGCATAACCCATACCTAAAATGGTATGTGCAACAACAAGAGTTACTCGACCAAGTGGCACACCCAAAAATGAAAATAATCCAAGCAGACCTACCGCAAACACAATTTCTGGAACAACAGTATTCACATAAAAAAATGTTGCTACTCGTTCAAAACGACGGCTTTGCGCGAGAAAAAAAATAAAAAATACACTGAAAATCAAACTCAAAACAGTCGCACACACCGCTATGAACATCGAGTTCATAACCGCTTCCCACAAATGAGTTGTACGCGCAAGTTCATGGTACCATTGCCAGGTAAAACCTGTCCATCGTGAAGGAAATGGCGCTTTATTAAAAGAAAAAATAATCAAAATAATGATCGGCATGTATAAAAAAGCGTACACACCCACAACAAAAAATCGTCCCAAATTTTTAACCATATGCGAACGCACTCGCAACAGTGTATCGACCATTTTTATTATTCTCCTACTTCAACATCTTGATCAAACGCACAATGCCCAGGTAACATACAAACGCACTCAGACCCAAAACAAGGCAACTGAGCACCGTAAAAGCTCCTCCAAGAGCTCCCGTGTTCTCGCCAAGCACAAGGTAAGATACTACGTTACCGACATACATTATTTTGTCACCGCCAAGTAACTCAGGGATAACGAATTCACCAAAAGAAGGCACAAACACCATAAAAAATCCGGTAACTATGCCGCCTGCGGTCGAAGGAATAAGAATTTTCCAAATAGTTTGCCACCAGGTTGCACCGAGATCATATGAAGCTTCAATCAGATCTCCATCAAAACGATCTAGTGCAGCGTATAGGGGTAAAATCATAAATGGTAGATAATAATACACCATCATCAAATACACGGCGAATGAGCTATTAAGTAAGTGCAGCGGTTTACTGATAAGACCAACCGATTGTAAAAAAAGATTTAAAAAGCCCTCTTTCTCGAGCACAAAAAACCATGCAAAAATATGCAGTAAAAAATTGGTCCAGAACGGCAGCACAAGCAAAAAAAACAGCAATGGTTTAAACGAACCTGCACGAAAAACCAAATAATATGCAACAGGATATGCTACCAAAAAGCATACGCTCACGTTAAAAAACGCAAGCCAGAGCGATCGCAGGATAACCCATACGTAGGGCATAGAAAAAAAATATTTAAAAGAGGCGAACGAAAAACCGATCAAAGAGCCCTGAGAATTAAACACACTTACTGAAAAAAACAGTATTGCAAGCAGAGGCACAATAAAAAAAATTATTTGCCACAAAATTGCAGGTGTACCAAAAAAGAAGGGTAACTCGTTCTCTCCACGAAATCTGTTTGTCACGCACCGCATTAATCGTACCATTTTTTACTTCCCTCGCGTTGAATATGGCAACGCCATGCCAGATAAGAGTGAATGCGTTTTATCTGGCTAAAAGACCGCACTATTTTTTTCATGCTCAAATATACTTTTTGTCTATGATTCATGATCACCCAATGAGCATAATTCTTTATTTCGCTATAACTACTGCATTTTCTTTTTGCCAGTGCAAAAAAACTTCATGATCGTAATCGATCACATCTTGTGGAAAATGCTCTTCGTTTTGCTCAAACACCTGCACGGTCATACCGTTTTTTAAGCGTACATTGTATTGTGTTGATCGCCCATGATAAATAATACCTGAAACAATTCCAGAAAGCTTATTAGCAAAGGTAGGCAACTCACGACGCGATATAAAAAATTTTTCTGGACGCACACTTAAAAGAGCTTGTGTACCATCGATCATCCAAGGCTGTTTACGCGGAACTTGCACGATAGAACTTCCCAAGCCTTCAATATCAAAGGTAAACACATCATCACTTTGCGTATGCAAAGTTCCTTGCATAATATTGCTCGTACCTACAAAGTTTGCAACGAATGACGAAACCGGAAACTCATATATTTCTTTGGGAGTACCAACCTGTTCAATTTCACCATTTTCATTCATAATCGCCATTTGATCAGCAACCGTTAACGCTTCAAACTGATCATGCGTCACATACACAAACGTTGTTTTTAGTTTATCTTGCAGCTCTATGAGCTCTATAAGCATTTTCTCACGTAATTTAAAGTCGAGCGCGGCAAGAGGCTCATCGAGTAAAAGAACTTCTGGTTCATTAATAATTGCACGTGCAATCGCAACGCGTTGTTGTTGGCCGCCAGAAAGTTCACTAATAGGTTTTTGCAAATGCGCTTGCAAACCAAAAGATGACAAAATTTTACCTACGCGTTCCGCAATATATTCTTCAGATTTGCCTTTAACACGTGGGCCATACGCAACATTATCGTACACCGTTAAATGGGGAAACAATGCATAGCTTTGAAAAATGGTATTCACCGAGCGTTTGTTGATCGGCATATCGGTAATATCTTGTTCACCTAAAAAAATACGCCCGCTATCTACTTTCTCAAAACCACCAATCAAACGTAACAGCGTAGTTTTTCCACAGCCACTGGGGCCCAGCAATGCAAAAAATTTTCCTGCCGGAATCGTGAGTGAAATATTCTCAAAAATCGTTTCACCACGATACGTTTTAGCAACGCGATCAATACGAATACTTCTCATGATTCCTCCTTATTATGGCGTTCGCCATTTTGACTTACACCAATTTGATCATTAATCGCACTTTCAGATTGATAAGTAGAAGTGCATTTTTTAGTGGTTTTTGTTATGGATCTTTTTTCTATTTGACGAGCAGCAAAAACAGGCACAATAATATCCGAGAATAAGCAAGGAACTATAACAGAAAGCATGAGAAATAAAAACATGGGTCCCATAATAGTTACCCAGCCCTCAAATCCAAATGACACCATATAAAAGAGTGCCGCTAACGCTGATGAAAGTATATGAAAAAAGTGCATACCAATACCATATAACGAATATTGACGAACACGTTCACGCTCAAGAGCATAGGCACAGCACAGTCCAATAATGGCAAAAATAACCATATTCAAAAAATCGAGAGGATAGAAAAAACAAATATGCATGTCCATCGGCATTCCCAGCAATACGCCGCTTGCAGCGGGCAATATCACATCAGAAATAGTACAAAGCACCATGGGCCCAAAAATAGAAACAGCGTATCCGACTACATAATGCTTTGAAAAACGCATAAACATAATGTGCGAGCCAATAACCGCAAAAAGAATATGCATGTAATGAAACACGTGAAAAAGCATGTGATAGCCATGGACAACATGACTGGTAGTATGCCCTGATAAAAGAACCAAAAAATCACACGCACTTATGACCACAAACCCGCATATCACCGATAACACCGTATAGGGTAAGTGACACAAAAGCTCGGCCCACAGCACACGCATCAAACTTTGTTTTTTGCCCAATGTACTTGCATGGCCGCAGGCGCATGGTATAGAAACGCCGGATGATTTTTTATCCTCGTTACCCGAGGAAAAGTCATGATGACAACAACCCATAAAAAACCCTCATAGAAACAATCAAAATACAATTTTTTAGCATAAAATGTTTCACACAAAAATCAAAATTTGTGGCATGCGCCATTTTTTATTTTTGCTCATTTTTTTATTAATTATATGTCTAAATAACAACGTTGGCACGTATGTTTGAGCAAATTTTACTTTAGTACGCATAACCCAAGGTGAGATGCCATGCCCACAAAGGCTCCAAAATATCGATTCTACGCAGCTTCCAACCAAAATCAAAACGCAAAACTCCTAACGGAGTCATGTAACGCAATCCGCATCCAATCGTCGTAACGAAAAAATTTTTTATTTTTTTATCACAACATTCAGATAGAATAATTCCGCTATCAACAAACGCCGCTCCTTCCAAAATTGACCATAAGGGATAGCGCAGTTCACCACTCAATGCCCATACGCCATTTCCTCCGACAGGCACGAGTGTTTTGCATCCGCAACAATCGCTATAGGGTATGAATGGCGGAACCAGGTCCCTTTGATACCCACGAATAGAAAATGCTCCGCCAAGATAAAACCGATCGACAAGATTAATCGCCGAAAAATTTTGGTTAAAAATGTAACCCATTTTCATGTGAACCGCGCCAACGCATGGACCTATTGGCATATATGCCGATAGATCAACAAGCGCTTTTGCGTACGCATCGGTAAAAGAATGAAATGGACAAAGTCCCCGCAAGGAAGCACTTAATGAGTATCCACGCCGAGGAGCAAGAGCAAAGTCAACTTTGGAAAATGAATAAGAAAATTGAGAAAAAACTGCAGGAATATACGTATCAATCAAAATGGGTTTATAACACAGCAAAGACGCACACAACGGTGAAATATGTTTAAGAACAGTTGTTTCGAAACCACACCCTATATCCGTATGAGCATGCGCCATATCCCATGCAAAGTTTACGCGTACACCATCTTGCGTCGTTTTATATAACGTTTCTTTAATATCACTCGACAATGGCTGGTCGTACTCAATTGAATACACGCGAGCTTCGGCACTTGAGGGATCGGCGGTTGCAAAAGGGTATGAGTAAAAACCTTGAATTTCGCGACGGAACCTCGTCCAAACTAATGATCCACCAGCTGAGTCTAATCGTCCAAATACGTTTTTGATTTCAGCATCGCCACCTAATTTGCCTGTTGAATCACTTAAAGAAAAGCCACCGCCAGAAAGATAAAATCCACCGCTTACCCCATACAAAAATCGGTACGCGTCATGTAAATGAATACGTTTCATATACGTATCTCCCACGCGTGTTACGGGCGCAACATCAAACATGTCATATACGCCCAGCTTGTTCATACGATCACGTAAAACTTTAGGCGAAGAATTATTCACAAATGCCATCAATCTTTCATACCGCGTCTTACTTACACCATGTAACACGCACTCTTTCAACGTATAGCGACACGCGTTTCCTTTAATTACAAAATGAATACGCACCGATCCAAAATCATCGATTTGGACGTCTGGATCGTAAAAAAGTGAAAAAAAACCTTCCTCATGTGCCCACACATTAAGAGCATGCTGTAACGCAGATATTGACATAAAAGAAAGGGGCTTTTCTACCACAAAAGAACTATACAATGAGAGCGGAACCAACTTATCTATCGAAGGATTATCAACAATAATGTCTTTGAGAACATGTAAAACATCCGGGCTCACCTGCCAATGAATGTCGACAAAATGTGAACATGCATGATTAACCGTCGTAAAGTTTACGCGTACATTCCAAAAGCCTTTATTTTGGTAGGCATGCACAATCTGCTGTTTTATGTTAAACACAGCTTGCTCAGTAAAATATGCTTTATTCAAAGGCTCACAAAGTACTACTACCTCGGCGTCTAAACCATACATAGAACCAATCAAGTAACGCCGCCCCTCAATAATTGTAACTTGAATCAAAGAAATACAGGATGTTATTTTTTTTTCTATTATTTCGATATGAGCATCAAAAAAACCATGTGCATGGTATAACTGCGCGATTTCCTTTTTTAACACAGACGTTTGTATCATGCCAATCGCATGAGGAAATGGTAGTACCTGTTTTTTAATAACACGCTCGCAAAAAAATGAGTTGCCAGTTATCTCCAAAAATCTCTGATTATGCAAAGAAACAACTAAAGAGAGATGCACTTTCTTATCCTGATGATCAATTTTTTTTGTAATAGCCAAAGAAGAATCATAAAAGCCCTTATCAATCAAAAAATCACGCATTATATTTTCTAATGAATCAATATCATCTTCTTGGTACACCTTCCCCACAATTCTACGGCAAAAACGACTTCTCAACATTTCAATAAAAGAGGGCAAATCATTATCCATAGGAGTAAAATTGGGCACTTCAATATCACATGAACCGATGCGATATTTTTTACCAGAACTGATCATCAAAGTAATAAACACCACTTTGTGCGCATTGTCATACACAACGTTTTCGGTAAGTGTTGCATTAAAAAAGCCCTGTTGAACTAGCCCATCCTTAAGCATTTGCACACCACGAACATGCAACGATTCATCAAACACACCTCCTTCGGTGAGCGTATAATACCGCCTATATTGATCGCGATCATGCAAAACACCACGAATAGTGATACGTTCAACCAACCAGGCGCACTGAACACGTATGGTCAAGCACACAATACCTTTTTTATCGGTGGACCAAAAACAATTAAAAACTGAAAATCTCATTTGTGCATATGCATAAGAAAAAGCGTCATAAAGCTCATCGCGAGAAAAAAGTTTTTTTTGTTGGCATTCGCCACTCTGACCTTCATCAATTTGATTATTAAGCGCATCTCCAAGATATGTGGGCCTGTTTTTTTGAATGCATTTTGATTTATTGCCAAAAAATTTTTCCAGCTGATGCACACACAAATTATCCGAACTATCGACCACAACTTTTTCACATATAACACGCGAAGACTTTTCAAAAAGTTTTTCTAAAAGAGCATCACGATCTTTTTCAAAAAACTCTGAACAATGAATGGTCATAAAATTTTGTGGCAACACGTTATTCGAATGATCGATTCGACTTTCTGCCTGCAAAGTATATAAAAAACAACACACAAAAAATATTAATCTAAATTTCATAGTAATATCTCGGGCACCAACACATCCAAACCATTTTTTTTGCTACATTTACACAAAAAGTTGTATCATATGGCGAAAGCCATGGTGCGTCTTTGAGGACCGCACTATTTTAGGCCCGCACAAACGTGTTTTTTGTTTATACAATTAAATCACACTATTCATGATCACGAATGTGCATAACTCCAAATAAAAGTAAACACGTATTATTTGGGCGATCAACTTCAAAGCGTAACTAAAGAGTTTAATGGACCTCGCTATAAAAATACGCTCTGTCATAATAAAGTATACTATTGATAACCCTACCATTTGGGTATACGCCATTCGTTTTTCACCTGTTGATACCACACCTTTTTAGAGTTCCACCATTCGGTAAATACGATTGATATAGCACAGGCCTAAAGACCAACAAACACAAGTAATGAGATTGAATCACATAAACAAAAAAACATGCTTGTGCGGGCCTAATTAGCCCTGGCTATAATTCATCATCCGAAATAACAGATTGATTCACATATTTTTTTGGAGAAGATCATGACCACACCAATACGCGTACGCTTTGCGCCATCACCCACAGGCTTTATGCATGTGGCTAATGTTCGTGTAGCACTTTTAAACTGGCTTTTTGCAAAAAAACATCAGGGTACCTTTGTTTTGCGTATTGAGGATACTGATCAAAATCGCCTTTTAGATCCAGATGGCCAACAAATACAAAAAGATCTTGTGTGGCTTGGGCTTGGATATGATAAAGGCCCTTTTTTTCAATCACAGCACACAAAGCTTTATCAAGAACACCTGGATATACTAATCAAAAAAGGGTTGGTGTACCCATGTTTTTGTACTCAAGAACACCTCGAGCGTAAACGAACTCTCCAAATAGCGGCGGGTAAACCACCACGCTATGACCGCTCATGCATGGCTCTCTCACCTGATCAAATAGACGCGTTAAAGCAAAAAGGCACACCATGCATCTGGCGATTACGCGTGCCACACAAACAGATTGTTATCAAAGATATTGCTCGCGGCGAAGTTCAGTATGATCTATCACATTTTTCTGACTGCAGCCTTACGCGAGCTGACGGTTCGTTTACCTTCATTTTTGCTAATTTTGTAGACGATCTCACGAGCAAAATAAGCCATGTTATTCGTGGCGAAGACCATCTCACCAACACGGCACATCAAGCTGTGCTGTATGAAATGTTTGATACACCAATCCCCGTCTTTTATCACGTACCGCTCATGGTTAACCGTGAAGGTAAAAAGCTATCCAAACGCGAGTTTGGCACGTCGCTCAAAGATTTGTCAGCAGCGGGATTTTTGCCTGACGCAATACTTAATTACTTGGGCATTATAAGCCTCTCGCTTAAAGAAGAAGTTCTTTCACGCGAGCAACTCATACATGTTATTCCATTTGATCAAACTATTAGTACATCTAGTATTCATTATGACCTTGAAAAATTGCGTTGGATCAACCAAAAATGGATACAAAAACTTTCGCTGCCACAAGTACAAACCGCGCTTACACCATTCTTTGAAGCTCAACTTATTGACACTTCGACAATACCTCACGAAAAGCTTGAACGCGTGCTTACGCTCATACAACCTGAGCTGCACACGCTCGCAGAAGCCCCTGAAAAACTAAAATTTATGGTAAGCGATCCATCGTTTGATACAGAAACGCTTCTTGCTCAGCTACAAACTCTTGGTATAACTAAAGAATCTGCCCGAGCGTTATGCAATCTCGATACCGCTGCAAGTTCAGCTGAAGCAATAATCGCGGCGCTTCAAGCTCGTGCAAAAGAGCTTGTTGTTTCGAATAAACAGCTATTCCAGTTCATACGGCTTGTGTTAACTGGTTCGGCATCAGGCATTGGCATAAAAGATTTGTGTGTTCTTCTTGATCTACAAACAATTGCACGTCGCTTCGAAAACATGAAATCAGTATTGTAAATTTATAGACTGAATTAATCTATAAGGGTTTCACCCTTAACCCACAAGGGCCCAGCCCTTGACTTGATAAAATACTGTGTAAACCAGGTCGTTGTACACATCATGGATACATGCGTAGCTTGAAGAACGGGGAGAGGATAAAACGGTAAAAACCGTTTTATCCTCTCCCCACTTGCTCATGGCAAATGCCATCTCAGAGATGTCCATTGCTTGTAGATCTTTTCACCGGGTCAAGGGTTGATGGACCCTTGCGGGTTAAGGGCAGAGCCCTTATCTTGCTCTACTTTATTCCACCAGATAACGATGTTCTGCTGGGCATACCAACGCATCAAAAACTCGAACTCGTCAACGCGCCCGGGCGTAACAAAAAACTCGAACACACCGTGCTCAACGTCGCAGGTACGATCGAAACAGAGGTGCTCAAAACTGCGCAACGTTGCAGTAAAAAACCACGTGCGCTCACGCTCAATTTTAGCTTGGTAGTATGCCGACAAATTCATGATGATGTATTAACCCTATAAAATCAGTTTATATAATATATTTTGCTATCGCACAGTATAGCACAACGCCAACAGCAATAAGCCCGGCCGTAGCGATCACAATGTCCAGAAACCCTTTGCGACATTTTTTTGTATACAGCGCTGCAACTGTCATGCCGTATGCTACGCACACGCCCACCGAGGTAAGGTCAAAGAGCATTTGAGCTGAGCTAAACACAAAAAAACTCAAAGAAATTGCACCGCCCACAAGTATTAATGCCCATGGCAAAGCAATATTAAAAAAACCGCGAATTAACGAGGCTATTGCAAGAATCATGGAATACAGCGTGCCCCATATGGTAATGATAATTGCCCAGTCGATGAACCATCCGAACCAACCGATGCATGGGTACACGGTTTTAAGAGCATCAGAAAGAAGCATTCTATCGCTTGTGAAGGCACTACGAGACAAGCCTGATAAAATCGCAAAAATAAATAACGTGTAAATAAGGCTGGTCAAAAGAACAGAAATTATCATAGCGCGCGGAACCGTTTTATTCGGATTTTTCACGCTTGACGAAATCGCAGGAATCGCTTCAAATCCAAAGAACCCAAAAATGATTACCGGCACTGCTGCAAAAATCGAGCTTACCCCTTCAGGCATGAACGGTTGCAGATTCGATGAAGAAAAGTTACGCACACTCAACCACGCAATAATAGCCATAGGAGCAAGTGTAAAAAAAATGAGTGCATACTGCAACACCTGGATCATCGTTACGCCGAGCATGTTGGCAAACACGAACGGCCAAATGGAGAGCATTCCGCTTGTGGTATACGACAATTGCGGGATATATTGCATAAGATATTTACCCACAAAGCTTGCAACCAAGCCCATTGCGACAGTAAGACCCAAAATATAGCTTAGCATTGCAATACGTCCGGCCCAACGACCGCCCCAAAGTGCCGCATAATCATAAAAAGGCAACTCTGATGGGTATGCGCGTGTTACACGAGAAAAAGCAAGTGCCATACAGAGCACTAACACGGTAACAAGAGCATACGATACGATCGCAGCAGGACCGACTGATAAACTTAAAATAGCAGGAGCGGTAAAAATGGACGCTCCTATCATAGCATTTAAAGCGACTATCACCGTCATAGGAAGTCGCATTTTACGAGCTATAGGCATGATAAAACCCTCAAAAAAAATCGTTATACATGTGCCGCTTGCCACATTCTCCCATATAGCAACAAAAAAACAATAAGGGCGCTGCCCTTAACCCGCAAGGGTATTCACCCTTGACCCACTGATAAAAGACATGAGCCCCTTGCTTGCCAGCCATAGCCTCGTGCGACGGCTGGACCCTATAACCCTGAGCCCCTGCCTGTCACCATCTTGACACGGCATGGCCGTTAGTAACTGAGGAGATACAAAAACGGTTTCTACCGTTTTTGTATCTCCTCAAGCTTCGAGCTTACGCACAAACAAAAGTATTGCAGCTGAACTAATGGCATGGGAAATTTGTATTATGTCACCGAGTTGAGGGCCCCAGAGTCTTTAACGTTAAAGACTCTGGCCTCATGGGTCAAGGGCAACGCCCTTGTTGACGATTGACTGTATAGAATGGTATACACTAGATCATTGTTTCTCGCTGACAAAAAAGTACTAAAAAAAACCTCCACTTAGAAATTGATCAACAAAGGAACTCGTATGAAGAATTTTGCTCATATCTGCGCCGCGCTCACATTATTGAGCTGTTCTTGGATGCTTCCCATAGCGTTTACCTCGCTCAACAAAAGCGACCCTTACCCCTTCCCTAATTCGCTGTACCCGTACGATTTTTTGCGCAAGGCTGACGAGTTTACCTACTGCGACGACGCACCATGCAAATATCGCTGCTGCCGTGCAGCCGGACGTTTTACGATGGCCGCATACTACCAAAGCGCATGCAAAGGCACCAGCAGAGATTGCATCACAGACTGCACCGCATGCGTTCCATCCGACACCGGAACAACAACAAACCTCCCGAATATTACTACGCCCGCATCAACATCATGCCCCGGCACACCGCTTGGTGATTTACTTGGCACCTGGAACGTTTTGGGCGTCTTATACCGCTACAATGGCGAACCTGTCGATTACAAAATTATAAAACATGATTCATCTACTCCACCACTTCAATATACAAATTACAGCAACACACAGGTTGGCATTGGCGCAAACCAGATAAACGGCATGTACAACCCTGAAATTAACGAAAATCTTCCTTTGCCCACTGGTCAATTACAGTATCTGTTACAGGCAGGAGATCCTATAACATCAGCCCCAAAATTTGCACAAGTTAATCTAACAAATCCTACCCCCCCACCAAATACAACTCCTTATTCTCTCGAAGATTTTTTTAATTTCATTATCAATCCGCAAAAGACCGACATAGGTACCGTCAGAACAGGCGACACACCAGGAACTCTTAGATCACGTCGATTTGGGTTCATGTCTGTGCCGATCGATTACAAAAAGTACGGTCTCCGCGGACAGTTCTTTCTTGACATTGCCTGCAACTTTGGACTTATCATTCAAGGCGGCATTAACAATATTACCCAACGCCCTACATTCAATGATCTCACCTGCTCAGCAGTAAACAGTGATTGTCCAGACATAAAATACTCTGATGCCACAGCAACACCTCCGTATGATTATAAAAATGATGTGCGCACGTACTTCACTAACCCAAAAAAATTTGGACAGTTAGCGCATATGCTCGGCTACAATCTCTCATGTTTTAATCAAACAGGCTTTGAAGACACGATGGTCGGACTGATATGCCGCGGGAACAGAGAATGTAACTGGGATAAGAGCAACCCAGCACTTCCGCACCTCATATTCTCGCCATTTTTTGCTCTCCAAAGCAGTATCCCAACTGGCACCTTGGTCTCGCCACGACATCCGTTTGCAATTTCTAGCGGCAACAATGGGCATTGGGGTATTGGCGGAACCATTGGCTGCACCATCGATTTTGTAGACTCGATCGACTTTGGGTTCGATGTGGGCGTTGATCAGTTCTTCGGTCGACGCTATGATGACATGCCGGTCCCAACAAACTCTTTGCAAACGGTTCTGTATCCGTACTCAGCCGAGCTTGATCTGTACCCAGGCACGAACTGGACGATTGGTTTAAGCGCAAACACGTACCATGTTGTCGAAGCGCTTACGCTTTACGTTGAGTATCGCGCAGTATTCCACAAAAAGGATAATTACAACATCATCAGCATGTGCGCGCCATCGCTCCACACATTACCGGCAGTCACGGACTCAAGCAATTTAACGACAACGACCATACCGTTTGTTGAGCCGGTTCCTTCAACAAGTGCGGTGCTCACGGGTAAAATGGCTAATGAGTCGTGCTGGAACTCGCAAATGTTGATTCTGGGCATGAACTACGATATCACACGATTTGTGCACCTTGGACTTGGCGCTCAAATACCGCTTGTTCGTTGTAACGCATATCGTACGTCAACACTCTTTGGAGCACTGGGCATCATGTTTTAATAAGGGTTTCACCCTTAACCCACAAGGGCCTAGCCCTTGACCCACTGACATAATACAGTAAGTTTTCACGGCTTTTGCCGTTAGTAACTGAGGGAATAACAAAACGGTAAAAACCGTTTTGTTATTCCCTCGTACTTCATCCGCCGTCGCATAACGCTATGGCGGACACGAGCTACGCATTTGCAAAATTATTATCACCAGGTTAATGACACGAATCATGTATTATTTGTAACCAGGTCAAGCGCTCCCAGCCTACGCCGAGGCTTCGGCGGGCAGGGGGCGCATATATTAGTCAATGGGTCAAGGGCGAATGCCCTTGTGAGTCAAGAGCGAAGCTTTTGTGGGTCCAGGGTGAACACCCTGGTTGACGATTGGCTTGATAGAATGGTATACACTAGATCACTATCTTTCTTGTTTGAGTAAAACACCCTTAGAAAATGATCCACAAAGGACTGGTATGAAAAATTTAGCTCGCATCTGCGCTTGTTTAGCACTGTTAAGTTGTTTTTGCATCAAACCGATAGCCTTTACCTCGCTCAATAAAAGTGATCCCTACCCTTTCCCAAACACCCTGTACCCTTACGATTTTTTACGCAAGTCTGACGCGTTTACCTACTGTGACGATACCCCATCGAAATATCGCTGTTGCACTGCTGCAGGCCGATTCACCATGGCTGGTTATTATCAAAGCGCCACCGCAGGCACCGGTACAGATTGCGCACCTATATGTACCAGTTGCGGCACCGGCGCTGCACCAGCTATAATTCCGCCAGCTACAGTAGGCATCGATCCACTACCCTGCCCCGGCACCGAGCTCGGTGATCTGCTCGGCACCTGGAACGTGCTTGGCACGCTCTATCGCTATAATGGCGAACCGATAGACTATGGAATACTTAATAACGCAGGCACAGCAACCGTCAACTATAGCAAAACACAGGTCGGTATCGGTGCAAATCAAATAGTTGGCACGAATCAGACAGATAGCCTACTCATCACAAATACACCTCCCCCATCAACCAAATTTGCAAACTTGGAGCTTGAAGGTCTTTTTGATTTTGTTATTAACCCCGCGAACACAGATATCGGTACAACACGCGCAACAGAAAACTCTCGTAAATTTGGATTTATATCCGTGCCCATCGATTATCAAAAATACGGCATACGCGGACAGTTCTTTCTGGATATTGCATGCAACTTTGGACTTGTAATCCAAGGTGGACTCAATAACATCACACAACGGCCAACGTTCAATGATTTGACCTGTAGCGCAACAAATAGCACCTGCCCAGTTCTTGGCTTTGAAGCCCTCAAGGGTTCGGTAAAACAGTACTTCACCAGCCCTCAAAAATTTGGGCAATTTGCGCATATGCTCGGTTACGATCTATCGTGTTTCAATCAAACGGGGTTTGAGGACACGATGGTCGGACTGGTGTTCCGTGGGCACAGAGAATGCAATTGGGATAAGAGCAACGAAGCGCTGCCACATTTATTATTTACACCATTTTTTGCGTTGCAAGGCAGCATCCCAACCGGTACCACGGTTTCGCCGCGTAAACCGTTCGCCATATCAAGTGGCAACAACGGGCATTGGGGCGTTGGTGGCACCATTGGCTGCACAATCGATTTCTTTGAGACCGTAGACTTTGGGTTCGACCTCGGCGTCGACCAATTCTTTGGCAGACGCTACGATGACATGCCCGTACCCACAAATTCGCTCCAAACTGTGCTTTATCCTTACTCGGCTGATGTAGACGTGCACCCAGGAACCAACTGGACTATCGGTATGAGCCTCAATGGCTACCATCTGGTCGATACGCTCACGTTATATGCAGAATATCGCGGCGTGTTCCATAAAAAAGATTGTTTTGAGGTCCTCAGCGTTTCGGCACCAACGATCCACTCGATACCAGCGATCACGCTCAACTCAAACCCAGAAACATTCACAAACGTTTCGCTGGCTATACCAACCCCATCAACAAACATCGTGCTCACGGGTAAAATGGAAAACGAGTCCTGCTGGAACTCTCAGATGCTTGTGCTTGGCTTAAGCTACGATATCACGCGGTTTGTACACCTTGGCATGGGTATACAGGTACCGATATCACAATGCAACGCGTACCGCACATCAACCATTTTTGGTGCACTGGGCATTATGTTCTAACAAGGGTTTCACCCTCCATAACGGCAGTAAGTATGTGCCGTTTGGGCCGAAGGCTTGACCCGCAAACCCAAAGACCTTAACTTTGCGGTCTTTGGAGCGTTTGATCTGGTGACATATAAAAATATTGGGGCTGCAACACGCAGCCCCTTTTCATGAACAAAAATTTATTAAATCGTTGATACTACTTTGTTTTTGAGCGTAATAAGTTGTTGGTTAAAGTTATATAAAAGTAGCTCTGGACCAACTTTTTTAAAGAAAAATAAATTCCCATTATGAGCAATACTTGGTGCCTCATTTTGCAAAGTAGTTGAAACAATGCTGTCATCTGAACAACGGTACCAAAAAGGTTTTTGCTCTTTAGTATCTTTGATCACTGCTTCACAATGGCCACCTATGCCACCACCTCCAATAGTCACTCCAATCAGAGCATACGATCTATTATTGATAGTTATAATTAAATTACCGTTAACAATAGTACCAATATCATTAAGAGCTCCGCCATATGCTCGTTCAATTTTAATACAGCAAAAATCACCATAATGCTGCGGATTAAAACGCACAATAACATCTACAGGATTTCTTCCTTCTTTATTTTCATTAAAATCTTCGTACAACGAACTTTCTTCAAGCAAAAGCGTCCATTTTGCTGGTTCTGAAATACCATTAAGCAAAAAATCTTCTACTAAAAACTGTAAAGACAAAATATTCGGTCTTATTGATAGAACGGTTCGTTTTTCAATACGAGTTGGATCTGAATATGAAAATAAACCACTATTAAAAGAAAATGGCGTTTTATGCAGAAAGGGATGATCTTGCGTAAGTTTTGCTATTACTTCTTGCTCAGACATTGCTCCGGGAGAAAATTGAGATGTTCTATAAAAATTTTTGCGTAATACATCTTTGCCTGCATGCACACCACTAAGAGAAATTTGTTGGATTTGTGTACCTGTAAACCCAAAATCCGTTCCTATCCAATCACTGCCACATACAAGCTCTAAACCATCCAAAAAATATCCAAAAAGCTCTGCTGGATCTTGCTGCGCAGGATAACCAATAAATGTATATAAACCAGAAAATTCAGTTCTTTTATTCATCAAAGGCACTACGGCTTGTGTGTAAAAATTTGCAAAATTTTTATCCTTCAAGAATTGCCCAAAAGCTCTTATTAACGCAATTTTTTCTTGATCTATTTTATAACCATTTATACCTGCCGCGACCTGTCCAAAGGAACTTTTTAAACTGCCTATAACCCGTTTTTCCCATGCATACTTACTTGGGCCTATAGGGGAAACCGCTTCTCCCTTTTTTATTTTTTCTTCTTGGATGCTTTTTTCTGCATCTTCAATGTCTTTCCATTTACCTATGAGCTTCTCTAAATGATCCCAAAATTTCTTTGAATCATTAAAAGCCTGCATGACATTGGCAAGATCTGGCTTAACGCCAAAAGATATTAACTTACTTAAAAAAGAGTCAAGAACGTTTATATCTAAAAGCTCACCACTCCCAACCATATTAAAATTTTGTTCTTTACCTTTAATACTGCCTTTGAACGTATTAACAGATTCATTTTTTGTTAAATCATCAATGCTTTTTTCCACTTTTTCTTGGTATTTTTCTGTTATGCGCTGAGAAGCAGAAATATAGTGCTGTTCCTGAATCGAAGAAATAATTTTTTCGATCCACTGCATATTGAGCAAATTTTGCACTAACGCTGCGCAATAGCACGAATTTCCTGCATTATACAATTTAGGTGGCATTGCTTGCATAGATACTGCACAAAAGCAGCATAGGCATATCAATATCTGTTTTATAAAAACCTTTTTACTTCGTACCATCATTTTTCTCCTTGCCCTAAAACGTTTTATCAATCACACTTTACAAAAGCTCTTGCATTGAGCCTTTTGAAAAAAATACACTTTTGCCAGATGTTCTTATATGTATGCACATACGAGGAGAATAGTATGAAAAAAGCACTTGTCATATCAACTGTTTTTGTTTGTAGTGGTCTTTGCGGCATGGAACAGGTAGAACCTCAAGTAAAGCAACCCGTACGGTCTTTATGCGCTAAACAACGGCATAAACTCGAACAAAATGTTGCCATGTGGAGCAAAAACGATCTAGTTAAACACCCTCATATGAAACTACGAGCTCTAGACGATCTTGAAAAACTCATACAAGAAACACCTAAAACACCTTCGAACCTAGCTCGACTCAACATATATCTTGAACAAAAGCGGACATTAATTAATCCTCAATCGCAGCAAATTACACCATCTTTTGTGTGTTTTGTTCCCGAATATCTCGGCAAGGCTCAGGATCTTACCAATAGATTGTCTCATGCAAAATTTAACGTAGTAGATCCAGAAATTCGCAACACACAAATTTCTGCTTTTTTGTTTGAAAGCTTATGTCTTGCAACACGCATAAAAAGCATGCTGCGTAATCAACTCAAAGATATTGGAAAATTTAAACAACAGTTTCCATTTCTTGTACGCACTGCATATATTCATAAACTCATATTAAAAAATGAGCGAAACATACTTTTTGCATTCTTTAACACTATAGAACGGCTCCCTAATCGTGATAGTGCATCTTATGAAGAGACTGCAATAACTCTTCAAAAACATATCATCGTTCTCGATGCACTTGTAGAACGGTTTATTGATAACGCAACAAAAAAATAGTTTATAAGGGCGCCGCCCTCCATAACGGAAGTAGGCACGTACCGTTTGGGCCGTAGTATTTACGGAGGCTTAACCCGTAAGCGCCCAGCGCTTAACCTGGTGAAATAATACATGAGTCCTCTGTCCAATAATTGCGCAAGCATCAGAGCCTGCCGGTGTACGTTAAAACGATGAATAACGTTTTAACGTACACCGGCAACTTGCTTGATTGTCACCGAGTCCAGCCGTCGCATAAAGTTATGGCTGGCAAGCAAGGGGTTTAGGTCATGGGTCAAGGGCGAATGCCCTTGCGGGTTACAGGGCGGAGCCCTACGCACTCTAAATATGCTACAAACAACTGGACGCATGAATATAAAGCTCTTATACTAAAAACATATTCGTCATTTTTTGATATACAAAACTCTTTAAGAATGGAGCTCGAGCTGGACATTATGAGTACAAAAAAATCAAATATCACCGTCCTAGTAAATGAAAACGTTGAACGTGCACTTCGTCAACTCAAAAAGAAAATTGAACGCGAAGGCGTCGTACGTGATATGAAACGTATCGTGTACTACGAGTCACCAACACAAAAACGTCGTAAACGTCTTATGCGTGCAGTTAAACAAAACTGGATGCGTATGGCTGCTCATAAACTGATTTAATCGAAACATTCGATGTACAACAAACAAACGTCATCTATAAAACGTGCGCAACGCATGTCCCTTTTGTTTCGCGAAATCTCGCAACTTGTTACTCGCGAAAAGGCCGATAACCCGGCGCTCGAAGGCGTTATGCTCACACGCGTAACGCTATCGCCCGATGGCAGCATTTGCAACGTGTACTTTGTCACTGACAAAGATCGTCGCAAAGAAGCGGTTGACACATTGATCTGTTATAAACCATCGCTTCGCAAAGCCATTGCATCAAGCCTCCAGCTGCGCCACGTACCCGATATTTTTTTCCGCTTTGATGAGCAGTTTTTAAAACAAGCACACATCGAATCGGTCATTGATCGCGTCGCTGCGCAGGAAAAAGCTGAGGCTCAAGCAACTGGTGCTGATCAAACAGAATCTACTACCGAACCTGGAGAGCTCGAGTGAACGCTGCAGTCGTCGCTGTCGCGTTTATTTCTGCCTGCTGGGGATCTTTTTTAAACTGTTTAGCGTATCGTCTGCTCGAGGGAACATCAGTTCTCAAAGGACGTTCACGCTGTCCTGAGTGCAAAACCGAAATTAAACCCTACGACCTCATCCCGATTCTTTCTTGGATCATGCTTCGCGGTCGATGCAGATCGTGTAAAAAATCAATCTCATGGATTTATCCTGTTGTTGAACTCCTTGCAGCGATCATGGGCATTTTTTTGTGGTGCACAACACCTTCAAATTTTTCGTTTGCAGCGTATGCATCATTGGCCAGCCTTCTGCTCATTCACTTTCACACTGACGCCCGAGATATGGTCCTTCTGCGACCCATCACACTTGCAACAATCATTATCGCCTTTGCAACCGCTTCGATGAACTGGCTACCAATATCAATAATATCATCGTTTCTGGGAGCACTGCTGGGTTTTGGCATCCTCTGGAGCGTGCGCATGTTTTACCTCAAAGTACGCAACTGCGAAGCCCTTGGAGATGGTGATCCAGAACTTCTTGCATCCATTGGTGCAATTGTTGGACCGTTTGGCTGCATGGGAATATTGTTTATCTCATCGCTGTTTGCAAGCGCATTCGGCATAACCTACGCACTAATTAAAAGCAAAAAAAATTTACTTAAGCTCAAGTTTGCTTACGGCCCATTTTTGGTCTTAAGCACGTTTATATGGATCATCTGGCAAAAAACGCTTATGCATTTTTTGTATCATCTACCGCAATTTTAATCTCACCAGTTTGATCAACGGTGAGCACATCCGCCACACCATCACCATCAATATCTGCTGCAGCGCCAACAACAAACGTACCACCTGATGCACTTGTTCCCGCAAGCGCTGAAGAAGGAGCTTTAAGCGAGCCCTCAAAAGCTGAGTCGCCTCCACCGTTTGCAAAGCCATAGGTGTATAGATGTTTACCGGGCATATCAAAGCCAAGTCCACCTTCACCAGAAAGCTTATCGGTATACTCGCCATGCTCGGCAAAGTATGCCTGCTCAGCGATGTACAGCGCATGCAAGTGAGCGTACGCCTCAGCACGTTTTGAACGCGCCAAAAAATTTTTGTACGTGGGCACCGCCATAACCGCAAGCACCGCAATAATGGCAATAACAATCATCAACTCAAGTAAACTGAACCCATAGCGCTTCATACAATCTAACCTCGATTAAAATTTTATAGATCAAGGTGGCGGTTACCACAGTTCTGATGGTATCGCGATAAAAAGATTGCATACAAGGGTTCGGGTAAAACATATGTGTATAGTCAAAATTTAATTATTTCTGTTTGACAATTTTATTTATTAAGATAACCTAAAACATAGTGATCAAAAACTAAACAAATAATTAAAGGAACCATGTATGAAACGTTTACTTTTTTCTGCCCTTGCACTCACACTTGCACTAACCCCGAATATATACGGCATGGAGCAAATACTAATGGGCATAGCAGCAATATCCATAACGCAGCAAGAACAAACAACAACAGAATGTTCTATTTGCTTGAAAAATTTTACCACAGCAAACAAACCGGTTGTCTGTGCTTGTGAAAGCAACATGCATGTTTTTCACGAGCCCTGTATTAAAAGCTGGGTCTCACATAATCAATCATGTCCAAATTGTCGTCAAAAAATTGATGCAATGCATATTTACCGCGACTCACATGAGCTTGGTTTTTTACTTTTAAAATATGTTCGAAATTTTGCCGATATGAAATCCGCTCTACAAATTTTAGAATATCCAGATTTGGACATAGACGTAAATATTGAAGATGAATCAGGCCTCTGCCCTCTTGAGCTCGCAATATACAAATTAGAACAAAATTCAAATTATGCCTTGTTAATTGAAGCGCTCCTCAAACATCCCCTAATCAATCCAATGCATGTTTCGTCTAAACTGTCTGGAGCGATTTCTGCCTTCAATATAGCAACCTACTCAGAAAAAGCTTCCTCTGTTATCCCATTATTCCTTGCTCATCCCAAAATAGCCACAAATACACGAGAAGGAGCATCTCTTTTTACTCCGCTTATGCAGGCAGCCTTTTTCGGCCGAAAAGATACTGTAAAAATCCTTCTTTCAGATACAAGAGTAAACCCCACCTTACAAAATCTTTATGGTGAAACGGCTTTGAATTGTGCGCAAAGAGGTAAAAATTATCTACTGCGTGGTTGCTCATTATATTGGCCCGCTGATCCTGAAAAAATTCAAAATTTCGACAACACCATTTACATGCTTGCCGTAGCAGAAAAAAAATGGAATGCCACACATTCTGCTACTTCCACTGCCCCAACAACAACTACCATTCAAGCAACTACAACAACCTCAAACCCTTCTACAAAGTAACAAACAGTTTTAAGCACAAAAAAATGCTGAGGTCAGTGATTAAAAACATCACTGGCCTCAGCATTTTTTTGGGTCAAACAGCTCATCAGCAAAACTGTGATATACTTATCATGATGATATAACAGCCAATTGATATAGGGATGCGTATGCATATAAAAAACGTTCTACCGATCGTTCTTGTCGCATGTATTTTTGCTAGTTTTTCAGCGGTTATAACCAAACCAGTTGCCCAAAATTCTCAATTAAAAATCACAACCTCCGATCAAAAACCTCAGCAACCATTACTCGATTTACTTGGTATCTGCGCGATTACACATGATGGATCATTAAAAAATATTGTCCAACAAACTCAACAGACATGGTTACGCAAGTCTGGCACCGAGCGTTGGCAAATGAATGCTTCTGAAAGACTACCAAGCACAATAGCATTACCCTATTTTGAAAAGCTCGGTATGGTACAAAAAATTGTACCGTCGCACAAAAATTATGATTACGCTTTAGTTCTTGGAGCAACAACTGGTACGGTACGTAATCGATTGGCATATCTGGCCAATCTTTGGCAACAAGGAATTCGTTTTACAACTCTTGTTTTATTGGGTTCTGAGCGACCGCTTGACACCACTACTGAACCAGAAGCGTCTCTTAACAATATTCCGCAGCGAGGATTGCCAACACGTACAAATTGGCAGGCACCAACAACACTTCCTCAAACTGAGAGCACTATGATGCGTATGATTTTTGAGCAAGTTGAAATACCTGAAGACATGAGAGCATGCCAACTTGTTGTAGTTAACTCACCACAACAAATCACACCTGAAGGAAAAATAAAACGTGCAACAACCGCAGACACTTTGCGCGATTGGCTAAAAATGAATCCAGCACCAGGATTGTGTCTCTTCGTTTCAAATCAGCCATACGTGGCCTATCAACATGCCGTTGTAGAATCCATGCTACCCCAAAGTTTCATCGTTGATACAGTAGGTGAACGAATAGATAATGAAACAGCAAACAATATAAATATTTGTTTCGATTGTTTAGCTCGCTGGCTATATCAGGAGTACCATAACAGTAAAACAGGAGTCTCTGAATGAAAAGGCAAAACAAACGCTTAAATACCGTTTACCCTGCCACAACATTTATACCTCTTTGCCAAATACATTCGGAGTTAATGACGCGAGTGGTAAAGAGAGAACCACTAAAATAAATTTTTTTTGAATAACTCACCCAAAATACCAAATCACTCATTGGCGAACAGATTTGACTGTGCATGTTGTTTTTTGCTGACTGACCTTATAACGAGGGCCGCATCATATGAGGACATAACACTCGTGTTTATAACACAGTCATAATGTAGCCGTGGTTTTAAGTAAATATTTTTTTGATCAAAAATGTGTATTTGACTAATAATGTATTGAAAAAGTTCTTTATCCATGGGCATTTGGGGAAGACATTCAGCATCAACATCTTTGCTTACAATAAGATCATGAAGACTTTGCAATGAAAAAGTTTCCACTGTTGCATCATCTTTTTGGGGTATTGAAAAATAGTAAGAAAAGTAACGGCAGATAACCTGATTTGCATAGCGATATTCAGAAGAATCAACTGAATTTAAAATTTTATTTCTTTGATAGACGCGTCCAATCGTGTCTTTAAATGATGTGTGAACTAAAACAAAAATTACATCTTCATTTTTTAAAGACTCCTTGAGTAAGTCTAATGTACATTTTTTGAAAACTGGAATATCCACAACAATTTTTTTATTTCCTTCTATCAAGAGCATTTCTAAAAAACGTATAAATATACGCTCCCCTTCATCACGAAAAGATTCCCACAACTGTGTTTTTTTTTTGCGCTCATCTTCGTGATCAAGTTTGCTTAGATATGTACGCACCGCCTGGTCCAGCACGATTCCATTTTGTGTTACAAAGTCTTCGGCAACAAAATGAAACATTTTTGCCATTAACAAAAGATACTGTATTCGATAGCTGTTTGTCATTGAGATAGTAAGCCATTGTTCAGTGCAAAAATGTTTTTGAAATATGTTAGAAATAGATGTTTTTCCTGCACATGATGGACCTGTAATCACAATAACTGTGTTTTTTGAATAAGAAAAAAAAATATTACTAAACAAAATTATATAGAAAATTTTAATCACTTTTTTCATATATCAAGATACGCTTTACTTTATAATTTATGGCTGAAACGACTATTTTTTAATTCAGACAAGAAGTCTGGTTCCATAAATATATTATGGAACTACTCAAAAAAATATTATTAATAGGATTAAGCTTTGTTATGAAAGCAATGTACCTTGAAACACATTACCAGCTGGTTTAATCAATAACGGTTTACCTGTGACGTCTTTTGCCGTTAAAATCATACCATGCGACTCGATGCCCATCAATGCTCGTGGCGCAAGATTAAATGCGAACACCACTTTTTGGTTGAGCAGCTCATCAGGCGTATAAAACTTTTTGATACCCGAGCAAACAGTACGCATACCCTGTTCACCAAAGTCCACGGTGAGTTTATAAAGTTTGTCGGACTTCTCGATATGCTCTACTGCCGATATCAGGCCCACACGCAACTCAACCGCAACAAAATGATCAAATGTAATCGATGGTGACATAGAAACTACCTTCGTAGAAATTATCTCGGGTACTGTTGTTTTACTTACAGAATCATATTTTTTAAACAGTGACTCGCTGGCAGCAAACGTATAGGTTGCTGTCCATAAGCGTTCTTTGTGCTCTTGCACATAATTAACGCCCTCTTTTGCTTTAACTTTTTCTTGATTAAGCAACTCGCACATACGCTGCGATGACTGCGGAATAATCGGTTCAGTAACTACTGCAATAGCATGCAAACAATGTGCAAGCGCAGACATCACCTGATCAAAACGCTCAGGGTTTTGTTTTGCAAGTGTCCAGGGTGTTTGTTGTTGCACGTACGCATTCAATGATTGTATAAACGTCCATAAACGAGCATATGCGCGTGAAAAATATAGATCCTTCATAAGCACGGTCATAGCAACAAGTGTTTCTTGCAGCTGAGCCTTAAGCTCTTTTTCGGGCGCATCAACAAACGCTGGCGCTTGAATGCGACCATCACGATATTTGTGTGCAAGTGCAGCAACACGACTAAACAAATTGCCAAGATCGTTTGCTAGATCGGTCGTAGCACGGTTCTCAAGATCTTCGATACCAAATGGCGAGTCCTGAGTAATAACCATATATCGCGCAAGGTAATAACGCACTACGTCAGAGCCGTACTGCGCATGCAGAGTAAATGGATCAACCACGTTACCCAGCGATTTTGACATTTTTTGACCATCAAGTGTCAGCCAGCCATGCACTAATAAATGCTTAGGCAACGGCAAACCACTCGCCAACAAAAAAGCAAGCCAATAAATTGCATGAAAACGCACAATGTCTTTACCGATCACCTGCACATCAGCAGGCCACCAAAAATCAAACTCATTTTTACGCGCTTCATCACCAAAACCAATGGCTGATAAATAGTTACACAAAGCATCAGCCCAAACATATGCAACCTGGGTATCATCACCAGGGAAAGGTATTCCCCAGCTTACGCTTGCGCGTGAACGAGATACGCTTAGGTCTTTTAAGCCTGACTCAATGAAAGAGATAACTTCTTGTGCACGTTCTTTTGGCACAATAAACTCTGGGTTCTTTTTAAGAAAATCAAGCAAACGATCTTGGTATGCTGATAATCTAAAAAAGTATCCTTCTTCTTCAACTTTTTTAGTTGGACGGCCACAGAACCCACATACGGGAACATCTGCTCCATCTTTAAACACAAGATCTTTTTCGGTAATAAATGATTCTTCGCCTTGGCAGTACCAACCGCTATAGGTTGATTTGTACACATCGCCTTGATCAATCAACTGATTAAGCCATATTTGCACGGCTTTTTTATGATACGGTGCAGTGGTTCGAATGTATTGATCATATGAGCAATCATATGCATGCCACATGCGCACAAAATGTTCAGCCTGTGCATCAACAAAAGATTGAGGATCTTTTCCTGCTGCAGCAGCTGCATCAGCAATTTTTTGGCCGTGTTCATCAAGGCCGGTAAGAAAAAATGTTTTTTTACCGCACAAGCGCGCCCAACGCGCAGCAACGTCAGCCAGAATAATTTCGTACAACGAACCCACGTGAGGTTTTGCATTAGCGTAATAAATAGCAGTTGTGATATAGCTTTTGTTTTCGCGATGTTGCATAAAAACCTTCTCCTCGTTTTTTTTAATTCTTATCGGGCACGCCAATAACTTCGCCATTTTTAATGGCTTCATTAAAACGCTTACCAAGAGCACTGGCAACTGCGGTCCACATCACAATAATGGCTATAAAAAATCCTATGTGTACGTTGAACAAAGACGATGCCGCCATCCCTCGCGTAAGAAAATTATATACCTGTCCGGTACCTTTTGATATTTTAGTTCCAAATGCATCAATCCATGATTTTGCTTTAAATTTAGTATCTTTGGTGGTTGGAATATACAAGCTCTCACGCAATGGCGCTGCAAGAGCATAATTAATAGCTCGCAAAACGATAGTTACGATCGACACCATCAAACATGTTTGTGTTGAAATAAAAAGAAAAACAAAAAATCCCGTCATTAAAGGCATAGCAACAAGCGCATATCGCATGCTCATTTTTTCAGTTAATATACGGGTCCCAAATAAAACAAAAAACAGTCCTACTGCATGCGCATAAAAATCCTGTTGCATAAGATATGCACTAAGTCCAACAATATCCGAACCAAACATACCTTTACCAATACACAACCGAAGGTATTGCATAATAGTGTTTACAATTTCCCAAAAAAACAGCATCCCAAATATGCCCAAAACATAGGGATACATCACTAAAACTTTGATCCCACCCACCATTTCTTGTATCGTGGCCCAAAAACCATGTTTTTGGTGTTTTTGTTCTTCTCTAATTTTTCCTTTTTCCGCTACATATGCGGCTTCATATCCATGCAAAGATCCTTTTGGTGCCTTTTTCATCAATAAGTAGACCAAAAATGGCACCATGATAATGCAACCTGCCGCAATGTGCATAACAAACTGTATGCACCCAATATCGGAAAAATTAAAATTCAGAATATGGCCATGGTTCGAGAGTAACCACCACGCAAAAGCGGTCGTTGCCATACCTCCAAGCTTTGATCCTGCTACCATGAGAGAATAGTTCTTTTTTGCCGCATCTGGGCTTGTTATTGAGTTAGAAAAAGCCCAAAACAAGCTAATCATAAAGGGCGTATAGCTCTCAACAAAAAAATAAAAAGCCCAACCAAGATACCGATACGGGCTTGCATCAGTATTCATGAGCCCAATTTTCGGAGCTCCAAGAAAATATCCAAATAACAAAAAGCCTACACCATACATTACCGAATAAATGTACACGAGCTGGTGCCGACGAACCGAATCAACGAGTTTTGAATACAACAAGATCATGGGAATAAGCATAAAAATGCAAATCCATTTTGCTTGGGGAATGTACTCTTGCCCAACAAGACTAATAAAAACGGAATCTTTAAGCGCTTTACCAATGGAATAGGCACCTATAACAAAAAAGAAAACGAGCGAGAGAAATAATACTTTCACTCGCTCATTAGGATCAACAGAAAAAAGAAAATTACGTAGTCGTTTGAAATACGATTCCTTACAAGTACAATCCATCGTAAACCCCTCGCTTTACCATTTTGATTTTTTTCTACTCTTTTTTTACTCAACTTTTTTAGGTAATAACAGATTTTTAGTATATCAAAAAAAACGTCTGGCATAAAAAAAAGACCTGTAAAAACAGATCTTTTTTTTATTTTGTGTAAAACAATATTCGATATTATGCCTGATCGGGCGTACCAATAACCTCATTATGCTTAATTGCAGCGTTAAATCGTTTACCAAGACCATTTGCAACAAACGTCCAAACCGCAATCACGATCAAGAAAAACCCAAAATGCACGCTGAACACTATCGATGAAGCTATACCGCGCGTAAAGAAGTTGTACACCTGACCGGTACCCTTTGATATTTTTGTACCAAACGCATCGATCCATGATTTTGCTTTATAACGAGTATCTTTAGTTGTTGGGATATATAAGCTCTCACGTAATGGAGCTGCAAGCGCGTAATTTATCGAACGTAAAATAATCGTTACGATAGATACCGCTAATGCCGTTTGCGCGGAAATAAAGTAAAAGGCAAAAGCACCGGTAATTAAAGGCACGGCCACAAGAGCGTAGCGTATACCCAATTTTTCGGTTAACACGCGTGTACCAAACAATACAAAAAATAGTCCTACTGCATGCGCATAAAAGTCCTGTTGCAAAAGATATGCACTAAACCCCGCAATATCTTTACCAAACAGTTCTTTACCAACACTCAAGCGAAGGTACTGTAAAATAGTGTTTACGATCTCCCAAAAAAACACCATTCCAAAAATACCCAACACATACGGATACTTAACCAAAACTTTGATACCGCCAACCATGTCATTGATTACATGCATCAAACCATGTTTTTTATGTTCTTTTTGGTGCTCTTTAGCTATTTCTTTTTCTGCTACATATGCTGCTTCGTATCCATGTAATGAGCCTTTTGGTGCCTTTTGCATCAAAAAATAAACCATTACCGATACTGCAAGAACACAGAGCGCTGCTATGATCATCACCAATTGATGACACCCAATATCCGAAAATTGTGCAATCACGACATGCCCATGATTTGCAAGCAACCACCAGGCGAATGCTGTCGTTGCCATACCACCAAGCTTTGAGCCCGCAACCATAAGCGTATAGTTCTTTTTTGAAGCATCTGGTGTGGTTATAGAGTTCGAAAATGCCCAAAAAACGCTCACCATGAATGGTGTATAGCTCTCAATAAAAAAATAAAACGCCCAGCCTAAAAAGCGATACGGACTTGTTTCAGTGTTTTCAAGGCCGATTTTGGGAACGCCAAGAAAATACGCGAACAGTAAAAAACCTACGCCGTACAATGCAGAATAAATATAAATCAATTGGTGCCGACGCACCGAATCAACGAGCTGTGAATACAGCAAAATCATGGGAATCAGCAAAAAGATACATATCCACTTCGCCTGAGGGATATACTCTTGTCCAACGAGACTGATAAAAACGGAATCTTTGAGTGCTTTACCAATAGAGTAAGCGCCTATGATAAAAAAGAACATGAGCGAGAGAAATACCACTTTTATTTGTTCATTTTTATCAACAGAAAACAAAAATCTACTTAGTCGCTTTAAATATGACTCTGGACAAGAACAGTTCATTGCTAACCCCCTTACTTAAGTAACGATCACAACTCTTGATTGCGCTCTAGTATTTCGTATTTCACGTAAAACAACAAAAAAATTACTTGTACAAGGGCGCTGCCCTTTAACCCGTAAGGGCCTAGCCCTTAACCCACTGACATAACACAAAAACTTAGTCATCCAAAATAAAAAAGACCTGATTAAATCAGGTCTTTTTTATTTGTATTCTTTAAAAGAATTACGCGCTGACAGATGTTTCGCGTTTTAGTGTTGCCACTTTTTTTGCAAGACGAGAAAGTTTTCTCGATGCAGTGTTCGCGTGAATAACGCGCTTGCTTTTTGCTCGAGCAAGTTGTGCTGCTACATCAGACAACATCAAATTAATATCTTTTGAGCCTGTTTCAATTGCTGTGTACACTTTTTTGATTGCTGTTTTAATGGATGTCTTACGTGCAGCGTTCTTAAGACGACGCTTCTCGTGTTTTTGCACATTCTTTTTTGCTGATTTTAAATTTGCCATGCTAATATACCTACCTTAGACCTAAAATACTTTTTGAATTTTTTGTGCTTTAACACACTTTGTACACACTTTATCATTGTGAACACGCGCTTTTGCATCACCAACTAAAATAAAGCGCATTTTATGAACATTGGGATACACCCATCGTTTCGTTCTGTTATGTGCGTGACTAACATTAAACGAAATTTGAGGACGCTTACCACAAACGGAACACACACGTGCCATTGAAAAATCCTTTCATTGTCTAATCAAAACTCATTCAAAGAGTGTAGCGTAAGAACATCATTTTTTCAACGCGACTTACACAAAAAGTGGCATTCGCCACTACGGCACTCATACAGCATATTTTTAACAACAATTTTTTTGCATCAGACATGCCAATTTTAAAAAAATACACCCTACGCATCAACTATTATACCTGCATCCAAAGAGGAAACTTCTCGCGACTCAATACCAAGCAACTCATATATCTCTTGAGCAAAAAGTGTTTCTTTTTCAACCAATGCATCGGTGAGTTTATTGAGCTTATCAATATTTTTACGCAAAATGTCTTCAACATGCACATAGCCAGCATCAATAATTTTTTTAACTTCTTGATCGATCTTATGCGCCGTTTCTGAGGCATACGCAAACTCGCCATCACGCGAGTCATATGATACAAAACCTAAATCAGACATGCCATAGGCGCACACCATACGGCGTGCAACCGTTGTTGCTTGCCGTATATCCATATATGCTCCCGTCGATATTCGATCGGCACCAAGCACAAGCGATTCTGCGATGCGACCGCCCAAGGCCATCATAACATCACCCTCGAGCTGAGCTTTTGTTCTGTTATGCTGCTCACGCTCAGGAATCGACGCGGTAACACCTAACGAACGACCGCGCGGAATAACCGTCACTTTATAGAGTGGATCGGATACCTTTGGAGTCATCAACGCAACAAGCGCATGCCCTGCTTCGTGTATAGCTGTTTCACGAATATCCTCTGGCGTAAGCGTAATAGATTTAAGCGCCTTACCCAAAATGATCTTGTCACGCGCTTCATCAAAATTTGCAAGCGTAACCAAATCTTGATTTTTTTTCGCAGCATCAATGGCAGCTTCGTTCACCAAATTTGCCAAGTATGCCGCGCTAAACCCTGGTGTACCACGAGCAATTTTCTTGATATCAACCGACCCATCAATTGGCAGCTTGCTAATGTGCAATTGCAGAATTTCTTCACGTGATTTTAAATCTGGGTACGGCACATCGACACGACGATCAAATCGTCCTGGGCGCATAAGCGCAGAATCCAAAATATCCGGACGATTGGTTGCTGCCAAAACAACGACTGAACTGCCTTTTGAATCAAAGCCATCCATTTCAGCAAGCAGCTGATTAAGCGTTTGTGAATGCTCATCGCCGCCACTACCTGCAAGACCGGTACGTTTTGCGCCTACCGCATCGATTTCATCAATAAAAATAATCGATGGCGCATTTTTGCGTGCTTGTGCAAAAAGATCTCGTACTCGAGCGGCACCAACACCTACATACATTTCGATAAACTCTGAAGCGCTTGCGCTAAAAAATGGTCTATTCGCCTCACCAGCGACAGCCTTTGCAAGCAATGTTTTACCATTACCCGGGTCACCTACTAGCAGCACACCACGTGTGAGTGACGCACCAAGCTTTTTATATTTTGTGGGGTTCTTTAAAAAATCGATAACATCAGCAAGTTCTTCCTTTGCCTCATACACACCTGCAACATCCTTGAATGTTGTTTTAACCTGACTTGGCATATACAAACGTGCACGAGAACTTGTTTTTGACGCCGTATGAACAGATCCGCCGCCCTCATCTTGAGGTTTTTTGAGCAGATCAAAAGCTCGTATAAAATGGTCTTGCGTAACCTCGCTGCTTTTTTCTTTGGACGCCAAAATCGCTGCCTGATTTGCCAGGTTAGCAAGATCCGCGCCAGAAAAACCTGCGGTTTGTTCTGCAAGACTGTCAATATCAATGTTGGACGACGCACGCAATGATTTGAGCGAAATTTTTAAAAGCTGTTTACGAGCTTCTAAATCAGGGTAGGGAACAAGCACTTGACGGTCAAATCTTCCGGGACGCAGCAACGCTCTGTCTAATGATTCAGAAAAATTTGTTGCACCGATCACCACCACAGGCGCTTGATCTTGACCAAAGCCGTCCATTTCTGCAAGCAACTGATTAAGCGTTTGTTCGCGTTCATCATGCCCGCCACCAAGACCTGTGCCTCGTTGACGACCGATAGTATCTATTTCGTCAATAAAGATAATTGATGGAGCACTACGACGCGCTTGTTCAAACAAGTCACGAATACGAGCGGCACCAACACCCACAAAAACTTCAATAAAATCTGATCCACTAATACTGAAAAATGGACAACCAGCTTGGCCCGCAACCGCTTTTGCTAACAGCGTTTTTCCGTTACCTGGCTCACCCACAAGCAAAACGCCACGAGGAGCTTTTGCCCCAAGTCGTTTGAATTGATCAGGATTTTTCAGATAATCGATCACATCCTGAAGACTGTCTTTTGCTTCTTGGGCACCCGCAACATCAGCAAATGTGATAGGCGCTTTTTCTGGAGTAAATATTTTTGCACGACTTTTACCAATCGAAAAAATACCGCCAGAAGATCCACTATTGGACCCACTACCGCCCTTCATTTTTCGCAGTAACATCCAGCCAAACATGAAAAGCCCAAACAATGCGAACATAAAGAGCATGTACCAAGGAGATATTGAACTTGGCTCTTCTATTTTAAAATCTACTTTTTGTTTTTTGAGCAATGCCCACATAGCATCATTTTGCGCTACCGTTGCTTCGAATGGTTTGCCATCTTTGAATGCACCAGTTGCCTGAGTTCCTGAAAAAGAGACTTTATTAATATCACCCTGCTCGACCTTCTCTAAAAATGCAGAATATGAAAGCACCTGTATTTTTTCGGAAGTATCAGCAAAGTATGAAAGCACACCAAGACCGAGGAAAAAAAATATCGCAACCACAAAGATACTTCGCGGTCCTTTTGTAAAAGAATCAAAAAAAGAATTCTGTTTTTTCTTCATCGCTTCACCTAAAAAAAATAAATGTTTTTTTATTTTGAAAACCAAAAAACTACATGGAGAAAGCCATCATGGCTCATTTAAATTTACGCAGCTTATGTGAACAACTCGCGTTATTCACAATCACAGGTGTACACAGCTCCAAACAAGACCGAGTACTGAAACATTGAACTGAGCATTGAAACATTGAAATGCTCAGGACAAGTATTTGGGCGATCAATTTCAAAGTTATCGCTAAAGAGCTTAATGGATTTCGTCATAAGTATACCATTTTTTTTAATAATATGCCTGTTAGCATCATACTAAAATCCATAGGAACCCGTTTCTATACCATTTTCGGACACAAGGAATGATGTTGTTGATTGTTTGTTTTCATTAATAAAACACGTAACATCTAACCATGCCTCATCGCTACTCTCAGACCAATTAAGATCAATTATTTTACATTGATCCAATTTTATAAAACCAGGGGCTTGCGCAAAAACAATTGATTGTGGATCAGAGCCTTGTTTAAGCAAACAAAAAATACTTGAGTCCACGCAACTCACAAAAACACCTTTTAAACCGCCCTGTACTACATAATCAAAAGAAACAACATTCTCAGGCCGATGAGTATAAACGCCCAAGGGTCGGCATATACCATCTTCAACAACAACCCATAATTCATATAAAAGACGCTTTTGATCTTGACACTCTAAAATAAAACCACCATCACCCATAGGAGAAACATCTTTTAATATTTTTGTATGCATATCAAAAAACCATTCATGGCATGCGATATGTTGTCCATCTATCAATCCAGCGTAACGACTCCCATCTATTCGATCTTCAAGCCGCAAAATATAATCTTTGATCTTAAGCATTTTTACATTAATACATTGATCATAAGAATGGCCTACAAAAGGCTTTATTTTTGACATTGCGTGAAAGTCAGGCTCTTCAGACAATCGTTTCACAGAAGGCTGAAAAAATTTTTCAGGATTCTTCAATTGCATTGCAGATGCGTATTTGCAAAAACATCCCAAAAATAGTATACACAGCAACTTTTTCATTGATTTTTTCCTGCCCAACAATTAAAAGAAATTGTGAATTAATGTATCCACGTTGGATATCCACAAAATTCATGCATCCCAGAAATATACTCCTTCAGGCCATTCGCTACGGCAACAACTGCTATGCGCCGCTGCGTATTACTATCCTCACAGCATGCAACAAAGGATCCATCCGGTGACCAACTAGGATCGATTTTGTCGCGATTATCAAACGTTAATTGTCGATTTTTTTTAGTTACACAGTCGTATATACATAACTGCATAACACCTTTTATACGCGAGGAATACACAATAGATTTATTGTGCACACAATATGATGGAGCAACTGCATACCCATGGACTAACGTGCGAGCTTGATTGCCCAGTGCATTACACTGTTTAATCTTTCCACCACAGCAGTAAATAATATCACCGGTTTCGCGCACAGATGGAGACGCACACGGAACAGACTCATGAGTTAACCGTGTATGCACATTTTTTTTTGAAACAGTATCATAATGATATCGCCACAGAACTCCTGATCGAGCATATACAATATCTGAGTCATGAGGACCAAACGCAACCCCAACGCTTGTGCCTGGCAAATCAAGCACAACAACCGGCCTACGCTCACCCAATGTTATTTGAGAAAAACGAACATTCGATCGAGTAAACTGTGAAAAAATAATCGTTGGTCGTTTAACCAATGTATTCACGGATGGTGCCACAAGAATTCCTGGAGCATGGTATGCAACAGAAGAGTTATGCCCATCGTATCCACAGACGATAAGATCGGATGATCCAATATCACCCTGCTTTTGATTTTTACGAATATATGCAACACGCGAGCAAAATGAACTTGGTGAACCAACCAAAAATTTCCATACGTTATGAGAAAGCTCATGAGCACGTTTTCTCAAAAATTCTGCACCACTTTTTTGTACTTCAGATAACGAGCATATGCTCTGATTTGATGCAACAATATCACCGCTGTAGGTATCGTATAAAGACCATCCAATATTCCTCAAATCATCCTGTACAAAAAGTACCAAAGAAAAGCCCTGAGTAAAAAGAGCCTGAAGCTTTGGTTTTGTAATCATGCCCTCAGTAAAAACGAGCACAGGATGGAACAAGCCCGTTTTTTGAAAATCACCCAGCGCTATTTCTGTAAGCGTGCGGATAGCAGAATCCTGGGAATGTTCGATAATACATGCTAAAGGCAAAGCCGCAGAAGCAGTTTGAGCAATCTGAAACTCATCAGTCGCGTATGCGGTAATTGAACAGAGTATTCCTACAAAAAGAGACATTATTTTTATCGCTATTCGCATCGTAATATCCTTATATTTTAAATCTGGGCTCCGCCCTTTGACCCGCAAGGGCATTCGCCCTTGACCCACTGACTAATATATGCGCCCCCTGTCCGCCGAAGCCTCCAGATGAAAATAAGTATGCATCGTCTGGGCGTAAGCCTGGCGTAGGCTGGAAGCGCTCGACCTGGTGACATAATACAAAGCCCCTTGCCTGCCAGCCATACCAGACGAAATCGAGCACTGAAACATTGAAGTGCTTGAGCGTGGCGGATGAGCAACGGCTGGACCCGGTGAAAATAATTCATAAATCATAAACACTGGGTTAATCCGGTGACATAATATATCAAATCCACGTCAAAACAGGCGAACGCCTGTTTTAGAAAACAAACACACACATACGCCCGGACATGGCTTTAGGGTACGCCCCCGCAAAAGCCTTTATCACCGCCATTCTTGCTGCATAATCGTACGCTACAACCCCTGTTTTTTCAACAAAGATGGCATGATTGATCGTTCCTTTGTGATCAAAAAGAACTTCTATACGCACTTTTTTGCCTTTACGTGATAGCGCTACCGGCGGCTTCCACTGATGCGCAATTTCACTTAACACAAGCGCGGTATCTTCATCATACCCGGCAAAAGCATCATCTTCACCTGTACTGCCAGCATCGTCTCCTCCAACCATAAATTCTCCATTACTATCATCCACAAAATTTTGTAACCCTTTTTCTGTTCTTTGAGAAGCGTCATCAATCAATTCAGGATTTTTTATACGCTCTTCCTCATGAAATTCGGCGTCAGGCGCAGGCTCATTCACAACAGGTGTTATGGGTATTTCTTTTTTTATGGGTGGCTGTACGATCTGCTTGTGCTCAACAACGGGCCGAATCTCTTTTTTTGCTTCAACTGGCTCAACGACCTGTGGCTGCGACACAGACTGATTTTTTTTCTGCTGTATCTTTTCAGCAACAGGTTCTATTTGTTTGTTCGTAATTTTTGCGTGTTTTGGTGCTACTCGTTTATGTTCAGTACGCATAGGCTCTTTTGATCGTGCAATCGTTACAGGCACAATAGATGTTTTTTGCACGGAAGCAGCTGCATGTTTTACACGCCCCACTCTCTGATGTACGATTTGTGGCTCGTATGCCACTTTTTTCGCGCACGATAAACCATGTTTAAACGTTGCACCTTGCTGCTCACGTTTGTTTTTGTGGGCCGAAGCATGATGACGTGATTTTGTTGCACCAAAGTTCTTCGATGAACCAAGGTTCTTTGGTGAGCCAAAGCCAAACATCACCAGCGGTTTTTCCGACTGCAGGTTCGATATCTCAAGAACCTCACGTCGGCTATACAAAAGCATCCACACAAAAAAAACAAGCAGCGTTGTAGCCGTTACAACAAGCGACTTAATCGCACAATCACGCAGCCACAGACGCTTTGTGAGGCGTTGCTCGCGTCTCCAAAGCCACATACCTAACTCCAGCCCGTGCTTTTAACATATCTATAAACTCAACAATATCACCATACGCTACCTGACGATCAGCCTGAACAAAAATCGCCATATCAGGCTGCACTTTTACACGTCCCTTAACTTTATCGATTATGGTATCCATGGAAACCATAACACCATTAAGAAAAATTTTATTTTGCTTATCCCAATAAATTACTACGTCCTCATGCGCAGACTGCACCTCTTGCACAGAACCGGATGGCAACTCAATATGCAATGCATTATGCACCAGCGGTGTCGCAACCATAAACACAATAAGCAACACAAGAAGAGTATCAATCAGCGGCGTAAGAGAAACTTCTGGCTGAGTATACTTGCGCTGCAATCCAAAGCGACGCCCCATCATACAAGCACCTGTTCAATGTGAGCAATAACGGTATCCGAAAACGCAAACAACTGCCGCTCCAAAAGGCGTATTTTGCTCTGCACCAAGTGGAAAAATAATAATGATGAAAGCGCAACCACAAGCCCTGCAAAGGTCGTTACTAAAGCCTCAGCAACACCGGGAGCGATAACGGTAATATTAACCGATTGCAACCGACTGATACCTATAAAAGCATTAATCAAACCAACAACCGTGCCAACCAAACCTAACAATGGTGCCATCGAAGCTGCGGCTGAAAAGTATGGCATATATTCTTCGGCATCCGTCATAAAAATACCAATATTTTGTTCAGCACATCGTGCAAGTTGATTGGTAAAAACATCAAAATTTTTAGCCACGCCTCGGTCTTGCAGGTCCTTTGCGCGCTGAATCAAACGTTTAAGAAGTACGCCTGCAAGGCTTCCGCGCACGCTTAAACCAAAGGCCACAAGTTCATCAAATGTTTTTATATGTTTCAGATCTTCTAAAGCTGCTGCGGTATGTCGATTGTGTTCTTTAACAATCACGTAACGATTAATAAAAAAGGTCAAAGCAACGACAAACATAACCAAAAGTATAACTAAAACGCCTTTGCCAATAGGACCAGTGTTCCACACTAATCCCAAGAGACTGTTTGATCCGCAAAAACACCATTTCATAGCTCTAAACCTTTTTCTCATAAAACAACAACCATCAACTACCATAGTGCCCAAGTTTACCTGTTATGCGCAAGATTTATAGCACCCATTTTGAGGCGTGCTTATTTAAATTTCTGCAAATCACATTATATGTTTATTAAAAAAAATAAATATTGACAAGTTAGAAATAATAAATAGTATATAATTATAGAATTAAGCACATTATAAAAGTTCATAAATAAGGACATGTATGAATAAATACTTTTTACCATTACTCTTCATTACTGTATCAGCATGTGCGATGAATATAAATCAATTACCTCATGAGATGGTCGGGATAATTTTTAAACATGCGATTAAATATAACGCAAGCCCTACAACACTACGCGGTATCTGCCGTGTATTTAATCAATATTACAAAGCAATACCTTACAACATAACATTAGAGAGCACTGAGCAAATGAACACTATGCCTCAGTCTTTATCTTCTCGTATAGAGAGTATAACCATAACAAACGATGATGTTGCTCTATCTCCACAATTACCAAACTATCTTAGCAAGCTCAACCACCTCACAAACCTTGATCTTTCTCGCTCATCTATTGATGGAGCTGCCCTGCGTGCTATCGCCGCAGCATGCCCTCATCTCACAACCCTTAATCTTAGAGACTGCATAAATATCACGAAAAACATAGAGACCATGACTCCATGGCCTTCGCTCAAAAACCTCAGGACCCTTAACCTAGAAGACTCATCTATCGACGGAGCAGCCATCCGTGCGATCACCGCATCATGCCCACAACTCACAACCCTTAATCTTGGAAACACTTCTATCGATGGAGCAGCCCTGCGTGCGATCACCGAAACATGCCCAAACCTCACAACCCTTAGCCTTAGATACTGCAAAAAGATCACAACAAACATAGACGCCACGACCCCATGGCCTCTGCTCAACCACCTCACAACCCTTAATCTTGCAGGCTCATCTATCGACGGAGCAGCCCTGCGTGCTATCACCGCAGCATTCCCTCACCTCATAATCCTTAATTTTGAAGGCTGCAACAATATCATGGCAAACATAGATACCACGATCCCCTGGCCTTCGCTCAATCAACTCATAAATCTTAATTTTCGTGGCACATCTATCAACGGAACAGCTCTGCGTACGATCACCAAAGCATACCCCCAACTCACAACACTTACCCTTGGTGACCGCTATAATATAATCAACATAGATACCTCATGGCCTTTGCTCAACCACCTTACAACCCTTAATCTTCATTACTCATCTATTGATGGAGCGATCCTACGTGCTATCAGCGCAAAATATCCCCACCTCACCACCCTTAATCTTCAAAACTGCAAAAATATCACAACAAACATAGATACCACGATCCCATGGCCTCTGCTCGACCACCTCACAACCCTTATTTTTAATGACACAGATATCGACGGAGCAGCCCTGCGTGCGATCAGCGCAGCATGCCCAAACCTCATAACCCTTAGTCTTCCATTTTGCGACAATATCATGACAAACATAAATACCACAATCCCATGGCCTTCGCTCAAACACCTCACAACCCTTGATCTTAGGCTCTCCCCTATTGACGGAGCAGCCTTGCGTGCGATCATCGCAGCATACCCTCACCTCACCACCCTTAAGCTTGACTGCTGCAGAGATATCACAAAAAACATAAATACCGTGGATCCATGGCCTTCGCTCAATCACCTCTCACAACTTAATCTAGGCAACTCATGTATTGACGGAGCAGCCCTGCGCGCGATCACCACAGCAGGCCCAAACATCACAACCCTTAGTCTTGAATACTGCAAAAATCTGACTAAAAAAGACATACAAAACGTGTTGCCACAATTGCCACGCCTTCAAACGCTCAACGAAAACTTTATCAGACCAGCGGTAATGACGACCCAGCCGTCGCTTTCCAGCTATGGCGGACAAGTCGGCGGGCAGGCGACTGCTTCAACACCACCAACAACCACCACCACTACTCTTCATTAAGTCAATAATTTCAGATTCGTTTTTCATTTTTTTAAAATCAAAAGGGTACGGTTATAACCGTACCCTTTTGATTTTTCGTATTAAACGTACTTACGCAACGTCTGAGCAATAAGCTCCTGTTTATCAGTTATATCTTTTTCAATTTGCAACTCATACGCATACGCAAGAGCTTCTCCAAGTTTTGGCCCCGGAGCGATTATCGGCATAAGGTCTCGTCCCAAAACCAGTCGCTCAAGAGGAGCAGTCAATACCGTAGCAATGTCTGCGTGCTTCGTAAAAAACTCAACAACGGTCATATCAATATCAAAGGGCGTAAGTGGTTCACAAAAAGCACCATTGCGACCCAATGCATCAGCACGAGTAAGAATAGCAAGATCGTTCAAGCATACGCCATAGGCTGCTGTTTTAATCGCAAGACGCTTGAACGCACGTAATGATACGTTTTGTTTATAAAAATGAAGAGGCATCATGTGATATCTTACCAAGCCAACTACACGATCAATATGTTTTTGATTATGCATAATACGACGCATAAATGACTTCACTACAGGCACGGCGGCTTCATCATGACCATGACTTTTGCCGCTTGTTGTATCAGTCACCAAAGCCTTACCCATATCATGACACAATGCGGCATATAACATATCAAGCTTTTGCTCATCAGATGCATATGTATAGTGCGCTGCAGCATCAAGTGTTTGCATGGTATGTTCAAAAACAGAACCTTCGGGATGCCACTCTTTTTTTTGAGAAACGGTAGACAAACATCCGAGCTCAGGAAATATGGTATCAAGCACCCCAACCGATTTAAGCCAACGAAGACCTAAAGATGGACGCTTGGATAAAAAAAACAGCTTTTTAAATTCTTCTTCGACACGTTCTCGAGAGACTTTGCTCACATCCATTCCAGCGCATATTGCATTGAGCGAATCGTCAACAAAAAACTCGAATCGTCCTACAAATTGCATAACACGATACAGTCGCAAAGGGTCATCACCGAAAAAGGTCTCGTCGCATGCGCGCAAAACTCCACGATCAATGTCATCAAATCCATTAAAAAAATCGTATGACTCATTACTCACTATATCAATCATAAGAGCGTTGATCGTTACATCTCTTCGAGCTGCAGCGGCATATAAATTCATATTCTGCAAAAAAGAAACATCGGGATGTCGCCCGCCATTGCGCGCATCAGTGCGAGGCAACGACCAATCAACGGGAAGACTAAAAAGTTTGTAGACCCCAAAAGATGCACCCACCAAAGATACATGTCCCCACTTACCCAAAATTTCGGCAAGTTTTCCCCCTGAAATGCCATGAACCTCAATATCAGCCTCGTTAAAGGGCACTCCGCGATATGCATCTCGCACGATCCCCCCAACCCAAAACAATCGCGCGCCATGATTTGTCAGATCAGTTATAATATCTGAAAAATACATAAGCGTTCGTTGAAAAGCATCAATACGCACTTGCATTTGTGCCAGACGTGTATTACGTTCGATCGAGATCTTTTGATCCACGGCGGTTTCTCCAAAAATAGCGAAATCCATTAAATTATTCACATTCATAATCGTGAATAACACGATTCATTTACATAAACCTGGAGTATAGTTGAGAGGGCTCACCAGGTGATAAACATGTCACTTGGGCGAATGCCACATATTTTTTATCTTATACACATCCCCACTGAAGGAGCTTTATGAATATGGGTTACCTGAACAGATATTTACAAAAAATTTTGCTCGTTGCATTACTTTGGAACATACCATCATTGATGTATGGCGCAACAGTATCTCACAAAATTAATGCCACTTCACCCCAAGAAGGCATCGTCACTATTTCTCTTAATCCAGCACCAAATGAACGCATCGTAGCTTCATCTGTGTTAATCAACAGGGCACACCCACGCGTGTCCATTGAAAAAGCTGACGCATCTTTGCCTTCCAAACCATTGTTTGATGAACATTCTAAACAAACGATTGAAGGATATGATCAACCGGTTGAATGGACGATAGCTTATCGTTTAAGTGAACAAAACGAACTTCCCACATCACCAGAAGCACTTTCGTTTTCATACCTCACCACAGGCACCGGGGCCCCTACAAATTATCTTGTAGAACTCCCTCAAACTGCGACTGCACAAACATCAGAAAGCACGTACACCCCTACAGCACCCACTATGCCAAAACAAATTTCAACCGAACATTTATGGGGACTGAGATCGCACCTTAAACAAGCAGCTATAAATGGTTATCATCATACCGTAACGTTTTTGCAAAAAGCTAAAGTTTCTGCAAGCGGCCTGGTTGAAAAAACACAATCATTGCCATTACGCTTGCTCTTCGTATTTTTACTTGGTCTCTTGATGAGCCTTACTCCATGCATTTATCCCATGATTCCTATCACATTGGGCATTTTGCAAACATCTTCACAACAATCAGTCTGGCGCAACTTTATTCTTGCATTTTCATACACCTGCGGTATCGCTACAACCTTTGCATTGCTCGGCCTTGTTGCTGCGTATGGAGGAGCCCAATTTGGTTCACTGCTAGGCAACCTGTGGTTCGTTCTCATCTTAGTACTTTTTTTTATGTACTTTGGCTTATCAATGTTCGATCTGTACGAAATTCGCATCCCATCGTTCTTGAAACCCAAGAACGCTTCCGTCAAGGGTGGATCATTTGTTTCTGCCTTCATTTTTGGCGCAATAAGTGGCACCGTAGCATCGCCATGCGTATCACCAGGTCTTTTGTTATTGCTTGGTATCGTTGCGGCACTCAAAAATGCATTTCTTGGATTTGCATATCTTTTCCTGTTTGGTTGCGGACTTGGTACACCCCTATTAATTCTTGGTACATTCTCAAACAGCTTGTCGCATGCTCCTCGTGCAGGCATGTGGATGATTGAAATCAAAAAAATATTCGGAGTTTTATTATTGGGATTGTGTCTTTCGTACCTTTCACCATTTATATCAAGCACGGTCTTTTATGCACTGCTCGCCTCGATGTGCATTATTTTAGCTACCTATCTGTTCACCAAATCAGACTCTTTTGCCTCATCAGGAGTACGTTGGTATCGATTCTTTTTTAACACACTTTTGCTTGTCGTAGGCTTCTGCAGTATTTTTTATGCGATCAAATCATCCTATACAAAAACAAACATAGGTATCGGTAAACACGTATGGATTGGCGAATATAAAAACGCACACGACGCAGCGCTCGAAGTTAAAAAACCTTTATTAGTAAAATTTGGCGCAGCCTGGTGCTCATCATGCAACACGTTAAGTAAACGATTTGATTCTGATTTTAATGATAGGCTTGGTCAATACGTCGTTCTTGCATCAGTTGACTGCACAAGCCCAACACCAGAAAACACTGAGCTGCAAAAACGTTTCGAAATCAAAGCATTCCCCGCAGTACTCATACTCGATCCGGCAACTCAAAATGTGCTTGCACGTTTTAGTAGCGAAATGAACTCATGGAGTGATGACGAAATAGTGCAGAAGATTAAGCAGTTTGCCAAACAATAAAAATTTGGGGTAGTTTCTTATGAGATTTGGTGATGTTTCAAACAACCTTCTATCCAAAAAAGGGATTTCATGATGAAAATACTCAATGATTTATTTTGCCTGATCAGTGCAATCGGCGCAATAAACTGGGGGCTCGTCGCATTTCTCAACTTTGACTTGGTAAAAGAAACAACAAAACTTCTCAGCACCGTTCCATACCTCGACAAAATTCTCTACGGCACTATAGCTGTGTCAGGAATTTTTGTAGTGCTTTCACTGTTTATCAAACAGTAAAAACACCTAAACGTTGTCTACACAAAGAAAGCCGGGCCTCAAAAGCTCGGCTTCTTTCATACAAAAAAAGATGCCTCAGCAGAACAATGTCGCAGGTTAAACCAAAATTTTATCAAGCTCACGGGGCGCATAGCAGGGCTTACGCATATAAAAATGTAGACTAACGATCTTTTCTTAGACATGCTACTTCTTATTTTTAAGGAGAAGCCATGGTAGAAGCAAAGCTTGAATT
>LCAT01000003.1 GCA_000996695.1 candidate division TM6 bacterium GW2011_GWE2_41_16
TCTCTTCTTTTCACTTCATTCCTTGGATCTCTTTTTTGGATACCCTTTGCCAAGAATAAGTGTACCTGTTTAGTGTCTTTTTAAAAACGGCGCTCTATAGCTTCTTTTTTGAAGCCATACTGTGATGCTGCGTATGTTGCTCCAACCAATGCTGCGCCGGTCAGCAATCCGTAAGAAGGAATTGAGACCTTGAATTTGCGATTAAGAACATTAAGCGCAACTGAAGGTTTAATCTTAATCCAATGTTTATAAGATCCTTCTGTTTCCAACTTTTTGCGTTTTTCAACACGATTAGCTTGGGTGTCTTCTTTATGCAATACATTGGTTACTTTAACTTTTGCAAAGAATAAATTGAGCTTAGAGCGATCTTTGTTTGCGAAAACTGGAGCTGCGACAAGTAATGCTGCGCACAATGCGCCGAGTTGTAACGTACGTTTCATCTGTGGTTTCCCCCTGATTATGAAACAATTAAACAAATAAAATAATAGGCCTTTATGTGTATTATAATGTGCAATAATATTTCAGAGATTACATGAGAAAATCAATTTGTCTAGTTATTTTTTTTAATTATGTAATTATTTTCAAATATAAAATCTTATATTTGAACACATAAATAAGATTGATAGGTTACTCTTCGCGATACTCCAAAATATCACCGGGCTGGCAATCGAGTTCCTTGCAAAGTGCTTCGAGTGTAGAAAACCGAATGGCGCGCGCTTTGCCGGTTTTAAGAATAGAAAGGTTTGCTTCAGTGAGGTCGATGCGCGAGGCAAGCTCGTTGAGACGCAGTTTGCGTTTGATCATGAGTTCATCAAGCTTTACAACAATTTTCACGTGAACGTCTCTTTCATCTAAACCGTAAGGTCATGTTCTTCTTTGAGTTCGCAAGCTGCTTGCATGATTGAGCTGAGAATGAGCAAAAGACCAACGATTAAAATATGGTACATATCTTGTGATGTAAAGCTGAACGCGATAATGCGGTTCCCGGCAGGGTTGTGAATTGTTTTGAGTAACTCGAGGGCGGTATTTTTGATGGGGTTATACAGTGCCCAAAGGAGCACAAGACGATTTATTTTGGTGTACAGGTTTAATACCTGTATTGAAAAGGTTTCACCAGCCTTATACTGGTCAAGCAAACGTGCGCAGTAGTACGCAATAACAGAGAGCAGCACAAGTGAAAAGCCATCGATTGCGCCGGCTAGCAGGTTTGTGCATATGTGTGAGAGCGGCAGGGTTGTTTCTCTGAGCGGCATAATGTACATGTATGCCCATTTGATTATGCCGGTTATGAGCACCAGTGGCATGTACACAAAAAGAAATAAGAATTTAATAACGCGCGCATACGATTGTAGCCTGTTCATATTTTCTCCTTCAATTCAAGGGCATTCGCCCTTGACCCATTGACATAATACACAAAGTCTTCTGACTGCTGAAGTTTTAACGTAGACTGCTCTTGATCGATTGAACATGTCAAAACGGTAAAAGTTATATTTTCAGTGGGTTAAGCCTTCGCCCATACGATACACCCTGAGCGCTTCAATGTTTCAGGCTCAGTTTCATCTGGCGCTTCGGCGGACACGCACGTACTTACGGTCGTTATGGAGGGTGAAACCCTTAAAAAGAAAACAGCCAGGAGTGAGGAACTCCTGGCCTCCATATTTCAAAATCAATTATATATCTTTTTCACAGTTACATTGTATGGAGAGATGTATGCCCGAGAGGTCACCGAATTGTGTCTGAGGGTCAAGTGTTATAGGCGAAAGGTCAAGCAGTGTTGTGTCATTCGCTGTGCCAGCCTTTTGGCATTCGCATGTGAGGGAGCAAATTTTTTCTTCGATTTCGCGCCATGCATCAATGTCATACTCTTTTTCATGGTGAATTTCTGCGGAGTATGTGAAAGCATTTATATTATTAAAAGTTATTTCCGACGGATCGATTTCTGCAGGATCGCTCGTTTGAATACTTATGCCACCATGAATTCCATTTTTGTCGTTGAGAGAATCACGTACCTGTTGGTACAGTCGTTGAAAAAGTGGCGTGTGCATCGTCAGCGCTTCGTCCATCTTATCCTGCATGAACGATTGACCAACGCATGAAATTGCTTTGCAGATTGCTTCCCAGCTTTTTTCGTCGCATTTGGTCTCGCGAGAGAACACGTAATCGATCGAAAACGATTTCATGTTTTTTACATCGCAACAGCAGTTGTCGCAACAGCAATTTTGGTCGGCTGAAAGGACGGCTGTTGTAGGTATCGAAGCGAGTAAAAGAAGCGCGCCGGTTTTTTGTAGAGTACTTTTCATTTCAATGTCCTTTTGTGAAACATACGTTTTGTCTTAACACTGTCCTAGAGAGTCCTTTTGATACGTCTTGCTCCGCGCGAGCAGAAATACTCTAAACCATCAATTATCGAAAGTCAATAATTTTTTATCGAAAAACGATAATTATTTTAAAAATATAAAACGTATGATTTAAAAACAACGATCTGTTCAATAAAAACAGGTAATTACTCGGTTGAGTTAACCAAAGAATAAAATGTTTCTTTGATTACATGTTGTCATGATTTAGGTTCATTAGATGATGTTATTGGTCTTGTCGTAGAGGTTGTTGGGTCTGAAGTCTGCTCGTACTTATTAAGATATTCATTAAATTTTTCATTTTCTGGGGCCTGTAGTTCTGCTGTTTTGTTAAATAAAGTATGTTCTTGTTTTAAAAAAGAATTTTGAGATGGATCAAAAACGTACATATCAAGACAATGCTCAGCGAGTTTTACGTGGATAAATGAAGATTTTAAGCTGCGCCAGTCGCCGTTGGAGAGACATGATGTAAAAATATACGGGGATGTTCTGGTTCCGCTTTGTTGGTGATTGTGCCCATGTACAATGAGATCCATTGCGCCAGATTTAATGAAATATTCTTCTGCTTGTTTATGTGAAGCAATAATATACTTTTCAGATTCTCGTTTTACATTCTTTACCGTTGGTGCAGAAGGATTGTCCTGGTAATCATTAAAGAGCAGACCATTAACGCAATTTTCTTCACTTGGAGATGTCGGTGTTGTTTGAAGTGGAGCGTATGTGCGTTCTGGACGGTGATCTTTCTGTGGAGGTAGCGTGTTCTGTGAAAAAAGTTCTTCTTGTTCGAATACGCACGGCAATCCTCCATGGTTGTTGGCTCCATAATAGGTGATATTGCGCTCATCGATGGTTCCTAATTGCACGGCATGTGCTAGGTACGTGTAAAACTCTTCAAGTGTATTCATAATTTCTTGATCAAACATGTTTAAAGATCCAAAAGTCGGCGACATATTCACTGTCATGCATTCATGGTTACCACGGCATAAAAAAACATGAGAATTTATTTTTGCAAGTTTGAGTATTGTGATAATGACTTCAAGGGGATATTGTCCACGATCAACGTAATCTCCTAGAAATACCAATGCGATATCGGGTCTGAGCGTGTATGCTCTGTTCATTGCAGGATTTTCTGGGGAGATTGTTTGCAGATGCTTTATGGCTTTTATCAATATTTCAACGTCTCCATGTATATCGCCAATAGCAAAATAGGCTGATTTGGGGCCAAGGTTTTGTGTAATATCAAAAGGCGTTGATAATACATCTTTGTAGGGGATTTGTTTTCGTTCAAGAGCCTGTTTTCCACAGAGAATATGTGCTCGTAATAACTCTGATTCTATGCGCTGGGCAAAAAGTTCAACCTCTCGTAAAAATTCATGCTTAAGCATAGCGGAGTATGCCTGTCTGAATACCGGTATGCTTTCGGGAGCATGCAGGTATTCTTCTACTAACTCGATAAACTGTCGCAATGGGCAGGTACCATCAATTTGCTGAAGGAGTGGCCAAATGCCTTTGTCTTGTAGTATTTGTTGAAATTGAGAGCTCACATCAGGAGTAGTTGTTTTTGTTGATGTCGATTTAACAGGATTTTTTATTGCTGCTATAGTTTCGCGTATGTTTTGTTGTAATTCAGCAGCATTTTTTTGTTTACCGTAATATTGTTCTTGAAAATTTGCTTGGCACGTGAGTAGTTGTTGCAACATTGCTTCCATAGATTTGCTTATGCTTGAGTAATTGCACAAAAAGCAAAAAATTAAACTGTGAAAAATTTTCTTCATAAGTGATTCTCTGTATTTTAAAAAATTTTATGATTTTTAGTTTTCGAACACGCATTGTGCTAAAACTTTTTCGTATATGCCTTGTTCGATAAATTCATTGATTGCTTGATCGAACAACGCCTTTTTTGTTGTATGATCAGGACGCGCAAGATTAAAACGGCTTTTGAGAGTGCGTTCGTAATTTTGGTAAATCTCGTGAACCTGTTGTTTGGTGAGTATTTGGCCATTATTTTGAGTAGATGCTTGATGTATGAGGCGTAAGAAAAATGCGGTTGAGAAGTATACGTTGTTTGCAGGTTTGCGCAGCTTATCTGCAAGAAAAATTCTGCAACCACGCTGAAGAGCATTGGTTACTTGTTTGAATGATTGTGCACCGCCTTCAAGACAGACCATGGTGTCATGAGGATCAAGTATATAATCCGATACGATCACGTCATCGCCAAATTTTGTGTACTCTTCGTCAATCATGCCATGATCGTTATACACAACAACAAAGTTGTGTATGAGCGGTGATGCACTACAATGCCACTGGGTCATAGCTGTATGTGAGTGCCCTACAAGATTCGCGATAACTCTGTATGATTCTTGTGAATTTTGATCCACATATTCACTGATAAATGCATTGATATCAAGCTCACGGGGATTATCATTGTGTCCGGTATATCCATATTCTATCATGTGATTGCCTGCACAATGTTTACGAATAATTTCACGCCCAATAACAGTTCCGTTTTCACTAAATTGGTCAGAGTCACCCACGAACTCAATCATGTGCGTTGTGGGGAGGCCAAGTTTTTCAATAATCAGGTGCTTAAGTGCAGTATAGTCGATGTGTTCTTGAGTATTCTTGTGTATGCCAAAATATCTGAATACGTTGAGGCCTTCGTGAACCTCAATATACCCGACAGGCCCAAAGAACTCACCAAGAGGATATTGAGTACTTTTGCCAGCAAAACAGTTAATAACGTCTTTGATGCATGGTGTTGCATGTATGTGCCCGATGAAAAAGACAAGGGCTGAAAGTACACATAAAAAATGTAATCGTTTCATAAAACTCCTAAATAAAATCTATAAACAATTTCTATTACAGAATTTATATTAGTATCAAAAAAAGTCAAAAATTTTTCATTTTTTTGTTAAAAATAGCGCTCCTGTAGCAAAAAACTTTTAAAAATTATCGCAAAACATTTTAAAAATTGCCAACTATGTTTTTTTGTGTAAAACTAAAATATAGTAATTGTTGTAAATAAACTCAAAATTTTCAAGGATGTTTTTTATGAAGTATACATCGTTGTATATGTTTTTTTTGTTATGTACGACACCCCTATGGTGTATGCGGCAGGATTTGCCTCATAAACCAAGTTGCTTAAAAACAAACGTTTCTCAAGAACAAACTGTACTACCAGGTGCCCATGTTGTGCCCCCAACGCCCAGTCAAATTGCGTCATTGTATAACTTGGGGTTACAAACAATATTGTTCTACATGATGAATGTAACGTTATTACCCTGTTATAAAGCAAATGTGCCATATTTTATAGAGCACCCGGAGCTTGCCCATGAATTTGAACAAATTTTTAATCATTTTTGTGACCAAGAGTTTATAAAGAACAATATAAATATTCCTGTTCTGACCGTGTGGTACATGGAGCGTTTTTTAGAAAAAAATCCTGAGACTCCCACAACATGGGATGATATTGTAATAGCTTTTTTTGGCGCATGGAATCTTGCTCAAAAGAATCTTTTGGATGTGTCTTTTTCTTTTGAAAAAATGTTGGATCGCATAGAGTCGCTTAATTATCAGGGCCCTTTATATATCGGTGATTTAGATGTTAATTTTTTTAAAACACAAGAGCTTTTTTTTCTTACTACATTAAATAATGATATTTTTATGAGTCGTGAGGGGTACCAATCTTTTATAAAAAAAATTGATACCGTTATTAAGCATAAGATCTGCCTGAAAAATATGATTGATGTTGTGTTACACGATCGTGCAGCTAAAACGCCAGCTATTGCGTTTGTAAATCTTTCCCCAGCTGCTCCGTTGACAAATGTGGTGAACGATCAAAGAATAATTCCTTTTTTGGAAAATGAAAAAGAACACCCATTTTTTGAATTACAAGAAGATACTGGTCTTGGTATAGATGATCAGGACGAAGAAGAGCAAGATGAAGAATTTGAAGAAAAAACGCCTAAAAAAATAGAATCGCAAGCAAAACGTATCAAAACGTTTTATGCAACACAAGGTGCGCCGAGCATATTGTCAGTAGCAATGATGAACGCACAGCAAGCCGATCTTCCGCGAATAGCTTACAGTTCTCTTGCGTTCTCTCCTTCTCCATTAGTGCAACAATCGGTAAAACCTCAAGAAATGATAACTGTGTGGAAGCATTAATCGAACGTTCATATAAACTTAAAATTTACTGAAAATACTATGCCACGAAGAAGCTCGGTTAAACCCGGGCTTCTTTCATATTTGAATGAGTTGTTTTTCAATGTTCGATGGGCTGTTAAGAATGATCACAGTATCGTTTCTGAATGTTTTCATAAGATAATTCCTCGCAGTAGTTACAACAAAGCTTGCGGTAAGAACACTGAGGAAAATTATGATTGTGTTTGCAATGCTGAAACGACAATTACGAAAAAGCCTAGTCATGAAGAGTTTCTAAAGTTTTTTGAGAAAGTTGAGTGTTTCGTTCCATGATTCTTTGTGAGCACGAGCGTTGCCTTCTGCTGTTCCTCCAAAAAGTCCCCAAACGGGTCCAAATGGTACCGGCAGGTCGATCGACGGTGCATGGGGGAACATACATATATCGTGCCCGGCACCAAGGTAATGAACATGTTTTCGCTCAATGGTGGAGCCTCTTGTATCCAATCGTTCCAAAACTCGATTGCCATGTAAGGTTGCTGGCCACAATTTGTCATCGTCGCCCGAAATAATAAGAACCGGACATGTGATGTTTTCTACTGGGATGGTTGCTGCCTCGATCTTGTTGCTGAACTTTTTCATGGCGTACAAAAAGGTCGCTGATTCTTCAAGCGGGTCAGCAAGAGTGCCAGCATGAAAGGGTACGTGTCCTGCTTGAGTTGCAGCGAGCGTTTCTGATTCGCTAAGGTTTGGCAGAAAAGGAACCGGTTGGCCTTTGAGTGTCCATGCGGCTTTTTCATGCGGAGCAAAGTCACCGTATACAAGGGATGGTGTACCATATGCGATCACGGCTGCCATTTCTGTAGGGAACGTAGCTGCCAACAACAGAACTAACTCACCACCTCGCGAGTGGCCCATAAGCGCAATTTTTTGTGCATTTACTTGCGGCTGCTGCTTAAGCCAGTGCATGACGTTCTGAAAATATTCTAAAGGAATCTCTGAGAGCTGTTCGGGCAAGCATTCTACCCCAAAGTATCCTAAGGCAAGAACGGCATATCCATGTGACGCAAAAAGTTGGGATATGTTTTCAGGTATTCCACCACCTGAACCGGGAACAACGATAACAGCAGGTCCTTTGAGTATGTTTTTGGGATAGAATAACGTCCCTACAACGCCTTGTTCGCGAATGATTCTTTTTTCTATATCGGGAGCAACGGGTAAGCGGTGAATCTTTTTTTGAACCAAAAGTTTATCATGAGCAAAAATTGACAATGTAATATCGCATAAATTCAATGTCCATTTAGACATGGTATGCCCAGCGACATCTGTGTCAGTTGGCATCATTGACCAAAACAACCCCATTGCATCAATGCTCGTATATGACCCAGAGAGTGGCGCTTGAGTTGCCACATGGACCGCGCCGGTACCGTCAGCTTTGAAAACTGCATGTGAGCTCCAGGGCTTTTTGTATGCATCGTAGCAGGTTGCAACAATAGTAATTTGTGCGTGTGGAAGAAGATTTACCACAGAAATGTCTACGTGCTGGTCGAGCAGAGCGTGTTGAGGTGTTACCACAATCTGTGGGTTCTTTTTTATCCAAAAAAATATAATGGCTGCAAATACGATTATGGCGAGTGGTACGAGCACGAATAATTTTTTCATTGATCAAAGCTCCTGAATGAATCTCAACTTTTAGACTGTGCTTTTTTACTTTTCACCGGGTTTGATTTTTTGCCCGCCAAAATTTCTTGTTTTTCAAGCCCAGCTTCAATTTCCGCTATTGTTGGCAAGCTACTTTTAAACTCTTTAGGCAATTTTTTGATTATTTCGGTTTCGTAGCCAGCTACACCCATTGGCTTGTTGATATCACGCAAGGCATATTCAGCTACCACATTGTCTTTTGTTTTGCACAGGAGCAAGCCTATTGTCGGCTTGTCATCTGGTACACGCAATAGATCATCAACTGCTGACAAATAAAAATTCAGCTGACCGGCATGCTCCGGTTTAAACGCAGTGCTTTTGAGTTCTACTACAACGTAGCAACGAAGCTTTACATGGTAGAAAAGTAGATCGATATAAAAATCAGACTCGCCAATTTTCAGGTGATGTTGGCGGCCAACAAAAGCAAAGCCCTGTCCCAGCTCAAGAAGAAACTTTTGAACATGGTCTATCAGCCCTTGCTCTAATTCATGTTCGACATAGTCATCATGCAAGGTTAAAAAATCAAAAACATACGGGTCCTTTAATGATTGTTGAGCCATATCAGAATGGGGCTCTGGTAATGTTTTTGAAAAATTTGTAATAGCCTTGCCCTGGCGCTTATACAAAGATGACTCAATTTGCATTTCAAGAACAGAACGGCTCCAGCCATGTTCAACGGATTTTTGTGCATACCACAAACGCTCTTCGTTGTTTTTTACTTGTTGCATTATGACCACATTGTGAAACCAAGGAATATAAAAAATCGGTATATCTTCAATTTGTCGCGCAGCTTGCGCGACTTTTTCATAAGCGGTATAGAATGCCTGCATCCTGAAAATATTTGCTCGAGAAAATCCACCCATTCCAGAAAACTCTTTTTGCATGTCATTGGCAAGGCGCTCTATAACGCTTGATCCCCAATCGCTGTTTCGTTGTTTTTCAACAATAGTTTTGCCGATGGACCAATACAGTTTAATAAGCTCTTTGTTCGCTGCCATCGTTGCTGATATCTGAGCTTGTGCGACCTGTTTTTTTAGGTCTAAGAGTGTTTGCATGTAATCGCTGGTTGAAACAACGGCAGGCACTTTTGGCAAAATTTCTTTTATTGTTTTTTTCTTATTCATGAGTCTCTATCCATTTTTTTTGCTCTTATCAATTTGTCGCACAAGCTGTGCGACTTTTTTATGATAATGCTATCTCTTTTTCAACGCCAATATTCTCTAAAAACAGAGCATCATGAGACACGACAAGCAGCGCGCCCTTATAATTTTGAAGTGCTTGTTCAATGCTTGCAATGCTTGATAAGTCCATATTGTTTGTTGGCTCATCGAGCAAAATAAGTTGCGGTGGTGTGTTGCCCATAAGCACACAGGCAAGCGCTGCACGCATCTTTTCGCCTCCGCTTAGATTGCTTGTAAGCTTCAGCGCATCATCATGCGCAAACAAAAAGATTGCCAGTCGCAATCTGCAATCGGTTACGAGTACATCTGGGTTTAGGCGCTGAAAATTTTCGAGCACCGTTTGATGCATATCCAAAACGCTGAGAGCTTGGTCAAGGTACGCGTAATGCTGGACGCCAATGGTTATGCTTCCGCTTGTGGGCATCAGCTGTCCCATGATGAGCTTGAGCAGTGTAGTTTTGCCACTTCCATTTTTGCCTGCAATGGCGATGCGCTTGGGTCCAATCACGGTCATACTGAAGTCGGCCAGTATGGGAGTTTGCTCTGGATAGGCAAAGGTAAGGTTTTTGATATCAAGTACAATTTTGGTGTTGTGCACGCGTGTTGCCTCAAGCTCAAAGGCAAGCAGATCTTTTTGTTCAAGCCTTGCTTTAGCTTCTGTTAATTTTTCTTTTACGGCCTCTAATTGCTTATCGGTTTTTTGCTCAAGCTTGCTTTTGGTGTTCTCAGCGCGATTTTTTTGTTTGTCCAAAAACGCGGTTAATTCGCTGCCGCTGCGACGCAATTTGTTTCCTGCTTTTACTCGCTGGTCATAGCGTTCTTTGCTCAATTGAACCGTTTTTTGTGTTTTACGTAATTGCTTTTGAGCATCGATAATATCTTGCCCAAGGGCTTCTTGCTCAACCTGTTTTTGTGCATCGTAGTCGGTGTAGTTGCCTCCGTATGTTTTAACGCCAAGAGACGATATCTCAACAATCTGGTCCATCAGTGTTAGTAGTTGTCGATCGTGACTGACGATCAAAAGACCGCCATTAAACTGTTGTATGACATCATACAGGGCAAGGCGTGACTCGCTATCCAAATTATTGGTTGGCTCATCAATGATCAAAAGGTCTGGTTGTTGCATGAGCAGCCTGGCAAAAAAGACGCGCGTGGTTTGTCCGCCGCTTAAAGAGTTAATGCGACGCGAGAGATCAATGCCATCGAGCTTGCATCGATGCAAAATATCTTCTGCTCGTTCAACGACAAGCCAGTCTTCGCCAATAATCTCAAAATCTTTCTGCAGTCCGTGTCCGGCATTAATGTTGCTCAGTGCCATGATCTTTTGATCGATGCCAAAAACTTCAGCGATTGTTTGGTTCTGGTTTATGACAAAGCTTTGCGGCATGTAACCAATTATGCCATTAACATGAACGGCGCCTTCTTGTGACATGAGTTCACCAACCAAAATTTTAAGGAGTGTTGTTTTGCCCGTGCCATTGGCGCCCACAAGGCCCGTTTTTTCGGTACCAAAGCTGAGCGATATGTTAGAGAATAATGTTCTGTTCCCGATAGCGTACGAAAGATTTTCTAAGACTATGTTTTGCTTCAACATCTCTCACCTCCAGAGCCTAAACGTTTTTTGTGATCCGAGCATGTTGGAGAGTTAAGCTACAACATGCCCGGTGTTTTTTTGCTTAAGGCAAATCAAGTCGCTTTTTGAGCATCGTGATGCCCACGTATGCACACACAATCGTGTTCAGTATGGTCATGCCAAGACATAGGCTAAAGGGCAAACTTGTATCTGTGCCGAGTACGATGCTATGCATGCCTTCCATTAAGTATACAAATGGGTTCAGGAGCATTGCATATGCTACGTATGGTGAGAACGATTTCAGTGCCAGCCAGGGAAACTGGCTTGCTCCTAAAATATAGAGAGGGAACACAATACGTACCCATACCATGCCGATACGGCTCATATCCTTGACTAAAGCAGCCATAATAAGCGAAAAGAATCCAATAAAAAGCTGCATGCATATAAAAAAGATGACAAAACGCAGGCTGACAAGAGTCATAAGGCTAAATGTATTCCAAAGAACAAGTTTGCTTACGAATATCGATGTGATCGATAAACACGATGCTTTGGTTGCAAAAGAGCATGCTCGCTCGGTAAACACCAGCCATGTGGGGATCGGAAGCGTGCAGAGGTTGAGTATTGTTTTGCTTCCGGTGATATCGGCAACGAACTCAGCGACGAATGGCCATACATCAAAAAGAGCTACACCAACAATCAGAGTAACTGCGGTAAAAAGGCCGTAAGAGCTTTGCATACCCATGGATGGGAATATATACCCCGCACTGAAAATAAATAACGCGTTTACAATCGCTGAATCTATACATGCGCCAATAATCATTTTTTTATAGCCGATCCAATCAGCGCGGAGCATGCTCCAAAAAACGTGCGCGTACTGTTTTATTGTGTGCATCATACGTTGGTTCCTTTCGTTGTGTTGGTTGTGCCACTCGGGGAAGCGTCACATGATGAGTTCATAAGTTCAACAAACACCTCTTCGAGATTTTGTTTGTTATGGAGGCTCATGAGCTCTTTTGGTGTTGCTATTGTTTTGACTTGTCCTTTATCGATGATGCAAACATGGTCTGCAAGCTCCTGGGCTTCATCAAGATAATGCGTCGTGAGAATAATCGACATGCCCTTCGATCGCAAGTCACGGATTACATCCCAAAGATTACGGCGTGCGTGCGGGTCGAGCCCGACCGTTGGTTCGTCGAGAATAAGTAGCTCGGGGTTATGCACCAGCGAGCGTGCGATCACGAGACGCTGACGGTATCCGCCTGACAGCTCCGATGGCTTGCTTGCGCGATACTGCTCAAGCGTAAACTGCTTGATGAGCTCGTTTGTTCTATTCGTGCTTGCTTCTTGTGATAAACCATAATACAAGCCTTGATAGAACAAATGCTGCTCAATGGTGAGCGAGTCACCAAGGCCTGTTGTTTGTGGGCAGATGCCGATATGTCTGCGATAGTCTGCAAGGTCGTGGTATATCGATACGCCTTTGTACAAAATGTCACCAGAGGTTGGTTTAGCAAGTGTTGCGATGATCGATGATAACGTTGTTTTGCCCGCGCCGTTTGCACCGAGCAGTGCGAATACGCAGCCTTGTGGAATATCGAGAGAGACGCTGCGCAATGCATGTACTGATTTTTTGTTCGACCGATAGGTCTTGACGACCTGACGGCAACTTATTAAGGGTGATGTAGCCATTATGGTGGCCCTTTCACATTGTTTTTATGTGGATATTGTTTTGACACTTGCTGGTGCAAGTGTAAGTAAACCGAGCTTAAAAAAGCAACACAGACATTTTTCTGGTACCAATATTCGTTTGGGCGTCTGCTATAGCTTTAGCGTGTGCCCGCCGTAGCCTCGTGCGTAGGCTGGGTTTGCTTGTTTAATGTGTGCACATGACGTATGTCAGGCACATTTTTTAACAAACGAATGCGTACATCGAAAAAAATGATTGCTATAAAAGCGGGGTTTTTGTGGAACTGTGGCGCTTAATTAAGCACGCACAAAAATGGTGGTGATTTTCATGAGGGGAGCTCCTGAGAAAAAATAGATGTTATGACTGATGCAATTTTTTAGAGGGTGTGTGAACTGGTAGCGGTTTTCATAGTTGGAGACTCCTAAGTAGAGAAGAAATGTGGACAGAAAAAATGAGAACTAATATTTAGTCTGGCACACTAAAAACATCTTGTCAAATTGAATTTTATGCCAAATGCCCTTTTTGAGATGTTTTGTAAGGGTTGGCATTCAAAAAAAAGGCCCGAATTTTTGCTTCGAGCCGCGTCTGTTTTATAGCCTGTGTATGAACCCAAATTCGTGTTTGTCGTTCATTGTATTTTATTATTCAATAAGCAATTTGAGCAAAACGTTAGTGGGGACAGGAGATTCATCAAAAGAGACTGAATCAAAATTTTGTGCGTGCTGAGTGGCTTCGTCACATTGTTCGATGGCGTTTTTGACAAAAGATTGCAGAAGTTGACCGGTGATTGATAGGTGCGGAATGCTGTGCAGTTTATCGTGTATGTCAGCAATCATATTTTTCATGCTGGTAAGGAATTCTATTTTGCCATTGCCTAAATATGAGGGAAGTTCTGTGCGTGTACGCGACCGAATGGTGATAGTTACCCAAACTGGTTCACTTTGTTCCGGTGCTTTTTGTTGGATACATGCCCCCGATTCATCGCATTGTTCCATGCCATGCAAAATGGTGGGCATAGCAATGGTTGCAAAGCAAACGCATATGCACCATTGAAGGACAACTTTTTTACACAGGTATTGTGTGTTTATCATGGTTTTCTCTCGGTTAAAAATTATAACATATGCAGATATACCAATTTTTTATGCTTTTTATGGCGAAAGCCATATAGGCCCGCTCAAACGTATCTTTCTTATATGCGATTACATCACACTATTCATGATGCCGAATGTGCAGAGCCTTATGGACTTCGCTATAATTACCATTGTCAATACATTCGAGCGTGCATATTTTTGCGAATGAATGCCGTATTATTTTACGCAAAAAAATGAAACCTTTTTATTTTCCAAAGGCTTCTTCCCAATAAAGGCCAAGTTCGTCACCGTAGCCCCATCCTGTATCATCTGCCGCAGCTATGAGCGCTTTAAGCCTTGGAGCGAATCGTTCACGTAAGCAGGAGTCGCTTTTTTTTAATTTTTTGCATGTATTTTCATAGATGTTTTCGAGTATGGTATAAAAATCTTCTTCCATGTCTCCACCAAAGTCACTTGCAAAATGTGTACCACACTCGAGAAAATAGATGGTCAGTTCGAACATATTTTCGAGTGAATCATTATTTTGTTCATATGCGGTAATCGCATCTTGAGCAATTTCTAGTGACAATGAGTTGTTGAACGCCGGATATGCCGATTTTTGGATGATTTTTTTGTAGGGGAGTAGGCTTTTCGGGCCGATAAACATATGCTCTTTAACAATCTTGTTGAGTTCGTAGCCGTCTTTATCGTAATCCATGAAAGTATCCTCATCGCAGTATTCTGCTTCAAAATTTTTTTTCTTTTTACCACTAGGAACGCATTTTTGGTTTTTCATGTGAACCTTCCCTATATTTTCAGTTTTGGCATAATGCATCAGGTACAACAAAACTCTAACTTTGTGTTAAGTAAGGATTTTTACTATGCCACGTGAATATCGCCATTTGACGTACGAACAAAGGTGCCAAATTTATGAATTAATGCAACAGGGCATAAAGCAAACAGAAATAGCCGAAAGAGTTGGCGTTAGTCAGTCAACGATCTGTCGAGAATTGGCAAAAGGTAGTGGCCGTAAGGGTTTCGATTGCGAACGGGCACACAAAAAGGCGCTTCAACGAAAGAGTAAGGCGAGCTCCGGCTCACGTATCATAAAGCCAAAAGTTGCTGCTGCTATACTTCGTTTGCTCATTGATAAACGTTTTAGTCCAAAAAAAATTAGCAAGCAATTGAAAGAGGATTTGGGCATATCTGTGAGCCACGAGACCGTTTATTCGTATATCAGGAAAGATCAACGTAACGGTGGTTGTTTGCACACATATTTACCTATAGGTATTTGTGTTAAACGCAGAAATGATTGGAAAAAAATAAAATAATGGTTGCAAAAAGAAACCTTTGGTTGTAAAATGTTTTATAGTATATAGTTTTTTATACACGAAAGGGATATGTAATGGCTACGGCAGTAAAACTCTCAGCGTCTATTGTTTCACAGGCAAAGGTGATGTCTAAAGCTCTCAATCGTTCGGTTGCGGGTCAAATAGAGTACTGGGCGAAAATTGGGAAAATAGCCGAAGAGAACCCAGATTTGACCTATGACTTTATTAAAAAACTTCTTATTGCTCAGCAAGAGGTTGAGGAAGGAGCTGTAGAGCCTTTTTCTTTTTCAAAAAAATAGGCGGTGCAATGGACATTGTACAGACAAGAAGTTTCAAGAATGACGCTAAAAAGTTGTATAAACGACAGCTTAACGATCTTGAAGATGCGATACGCGTTATAGCAAAAGATCCATGTGTTGGGCAGATGAAAAAGGGTGACTTGAACGGTATTCGCGTTTATAAATTCAGCATGGCAAAGCAGCTCACGTTGTTGGCATATAAATTTGAAGAAGACGTTTTGCAATTGACCCTGATTGCTCTTGGGTCGCACGAGAACTTTTATCGTGACCTCAAAATTTGTTAAAGACTTGCCTAACGTTCATTAAATCCATCTTCAAACACAATTTCGCCTAAAGTTTTTCGCTCAGACGGTATTTCACGTGCCTGAAGTTCGGGGGATAGTGTTGTTTTTTCGCCAGGCTTGCCTATGGCGATCATGATTTCGATATCAAAGTCCTCGGGTATATGCATAATCGATCGTGCTTGTTTTTGATCGAACCCTGCTATGGCACGTACATTTAATCCGCTCATGGTTGCCTGTAGTGCAAGGCTCATCCATGCGGCACCTGCATCAAAAGAGTGCCATTGCGATGGTTTACCGTTATGCTCGAAACTTTTTTTTGAAAGTAATACGACGAGGACGGGGGCTTGCTGAGCCCAGCTTTGGTTAACCGGAACCATTAGGTTGATCAATTGGTCGTGCAGCGGTGTGCCTTTGCGTGTGTATATAAATCGCCATGGCTGTGCATTATAAGCGGATGGTGCGAAGCGAGCTGCTTCAAAGAGCGTCATTAATTCGTTGTTCGTTACGGGTTCATCAGAGAAGGCTCGGGATGACCAGCGGTTGAGAAATATATCCGATATCGGGTGTGACGATTCTCTTTGGCTGGTCTTTTTCATTCGATGTCCTTTATTTTGCGATTACGAGTGTATCGAGAAGCTCAACCGAAAAGCTGTTACCATTCGGTACGACTTTATACGCATGTTGTGTGATGTTGTTACCATCAACATCAACTACCACAAAATTATATCCGAAATAAATTCGTGGGTTTGGATTGTTGTAACGCGCTGGGTTGTCGGGCAGGGCGCCTGCATCACCGGTAAGTTGTTGTACAAGGACATTATCGATGGCGGTTGTGGTGGTATTGGAGATATTTGATCTCAGATAGATATGTTCATGCGCGCAGAAAAACGTGTCAAAATGATGTGCTACTGCAATGTTCCATATGCGGCGTACATTTGCGCCGACAGGGTATCCAAGTGCCGAAAAAGCTGGTCCATGTGCAAGAACAAATTTATGTTTGGCAGACGAACTTTGTGTTTGCTGCGCGAACCAATTTATTTGTTCATCATCATAGCCTACGGGATCAAAATCGTTATCGCAGTGTATTGCGCCGGGCTCTGTGCCATAAATACCAAATGAGTCGAGTACGACAAAGAGTGATTTTTCTGTGCCTTCGCCATGCTCAAAAGAGTAGGTTAAGTGTCTAAAATCAACGGGTGTTTGTGGACCATTGTCAGGCATATCGCTAAACGTTTGAGCAAATTCTTCTTGCAGCGGCAGTTCGGTCCACCAGGTTGTACCATACAGATCTGAGTTGCCGATTCCCACATATAATTTGATGTCCCCCAGTGATTGTGTCATCCAGGTTTTCCAATACTCAAGGTTGCTTGTCACGCTTGGATCAGCTTTGGGGAAGGCGCGATTGATAAGATCTCCCATAAAAATTGCGAAAGAAGGCTTGGGATACAGTCCTGCGATGTAACCGTTTATGAAGCCGAGCACGGGGATGTTAAATAAATTAGCAGGGAATGGCTTTGTGTCCCAGTCAGCTTTTGGTGCGCGGCAGTCTGAGTACACGACAAATCGAAACGCTTGAAGCTGGCTTGTTTGAATAAAAAGGATACAGGCGATGCCGATGAGTGCGTGTTTTTTTAACAAGAACATACGTTCTCCATACTTTTCAAGAATAAGTTTTTTTTAAAAGCTATAGCCAAGACCGACCTGAAAGGTAAATAAATGCCGGTCTATGAGCCACTCATTTTTATGAATCAGGCAAATTGACTCTGTTGGGCATCGTGGTACGAGACGGTACCTAAAAAAGGTGTCCAATAAAAAGTGGCATCCGAGCATGCATTGGATACCCGCGTCAATGGCAAAACTAAATGCGGTTTTTGTTTTTTTGCTCGACTCGAGCGTATGGCTTGTGGGTAAAATGACCGAAAAATGGTCAACGTCAACGGTATTGGGACCTACGATCAATTTTGTGAGCTGCTTAGTAAAAAAAACTGCAGGCCCGATACCGAGGTATGGTTGTACTATGCCACAGGGCAGGTTCGGAGTGGTGAGTAGTCCTTGGCGTACTGCGAACATAAACGAGAGAGCGGTGAATGTTCGTTTATTGCAAAAATCGACGGAAGCAGTGGTTGTTGCTGTTTGACTGCTGTTTGATGGGTTTGCATAGGTCACAAAGACGGTGTCGTTTTTGTGATAACGGTTGAGAGTGTTGTAGTTCGCATCAAGGTATGCGCCAAAGTGATGCGCCCAAAACCCATACTTTAAACCACCCGTGAGTGCTGGAGACGATTGGTCCATGGACATATCGAACGAGGCGCTCAGGTTGCTTATGCCATAGGTGTTTTGTGAGGTGATACGCGAGAGCTCGGATTTTGTTAAAAACCACCCGCCGTAGCCGGTAAAAAACGCCTGTACACCGATGGTTGTCTGAACCATGCACATGGTTATGCATGCCAGCGCATATACTATTTTTGAATGGTACGTAAGCATGAGTCTTCCCTTTTTTTGTAGTGAGATCTCTTCTGGTGGACAAGAGTATTGCTGGTTCATTGGGGAAGAGTAAAGACGGAAAAATTTTATGCAAGAAAATTTTTTAAAGCTTCAAAATAAACTTACGTGAGCCAAGTGGTTGGATCATGCTTACTAATATGATGCTGGTGATTATATCGATTATATCGACAGAATATTCACTATGAGATGTTGTTTTCGTAATGGCCATAAACGAGATTGCACAAACAGCTGCCCAGGCGATTATTTTAAGCATTTTTTTTGTGTTTAATGTTTGTTTATACAATGTGACGAGATTGTATGATTCTTCGAATACAATGGCAAAAAAAAGTCCTATTGCAACGGGAGTCAGCCAGGGCGTTAGCCAATATGGCAAGGATTGTAACAAAGAATCTGTAGCAAGTTCTATTACAACTGCCGTAAAAGTGATCCCACTAAACAATAAAAAAAAGATAAGCAGTCCTACATACTTGAAGAGGATGTTATTTGATAATAAGGACCAATAATCAGCTTTTTGTTCGGTTGTGAGAGAAGTTTTTTTTAATAATTCGACGATGATACTTACAGTAGTAAGCACAATAAGCATAGTAGTAAGCACAATGGGTAGGCCCATGTTAGAGATAAGCTGGCTGCGATTAAACCCATTGTAGAGAAATAAAGCTGCAATAAAGATTGCTATATTGATGAGGCCGACCAGATACAGCTTACTCCACAGCCAGCGATTGAAATTGACACGATCGTTCATGTTTTTCACCAATTTTTTTTAAAGTCCCAAAATAAACTTACGCGAGCCGAGTGGTCTGATTAGTTTTACTAACACAATCCCAGTAGCTATGGCTATCTGTTCGGAATCTCCCTCATGGCCAATGTGCTTTATTATTATCATCGTAATGGTGATAAACATGATGGTGCAGAAAGCAGCCCATGTGATTATTGTGAATAATTTTTGTGTGGTTAATTTTTGTTCATACAATCTGGTGAGATTGTATGATTCTTCGAACATCATGGCAATAAACCAGCCTATACCAAGCGGGTATATAAGAGGTATTATAAGAAATGATGGTACAATGTTATCCAAAAAAAATGGATGCACTAGACCCCATATTATAAACGCTGCAAATGAGCCTCCAATCAATAATACACAAATCCAATAAATGCCTAAAACGCCCGCATATTTTAATGTTAACTTATCGAATAATTTTGATCTGAATTCGGATTTTTGTATTGTTGTGAGTGGTGTTTTTTTTAATATTTCAAAAATAGCGTATGCAAGAGCAATAATGAATGCAATATAAAAGACGGTATTTAAAGGGGGTGAAGGCATTCTGAAATTGTTAAAAAGAAACATTAAAAAAGTGATTGTGAGTGCGCTGCCGATATTGATGAGATACAGCTTACTCCACAACCAGCGATTGAAAGAAATACGATCGTTCATGCGTTCTCCAAATTTTTTAAAACATTTTTTTTCAGTTTAAGCAGGGTGCATGGTGGCATCATAGTCATGAGCGGTTAATTTTTTAAAGAGTTGGTTTTGTTGTGTCACATTGAGCCTTAATCACGCATGGTTTATACTAGAAATCTATATGATTTTTTGCGTGCCGATACGGCTTTTTTATAACCCAGATGAGGTTTGCCCATGGAGTACAAAGATACACTCAATCTACCAAAAACTGACTTTCCGATACGTCCAAATGCAAAGGTGGATGATCCTGCGCTTATTGCACGTTGGGAAAAAGAATCTTTGTATACCCAGGCGATGAGCTTGAACAAAGGTTCTGACATGTTTCTTTTGCACATTGGGCCTCCTTATGCAAACGGTAACATTCATTTGGGGCATGCATACAACGGCATTTTAAAAGATATTGTTTCTAAGTCATATCGCATGGCTGGCTCGCATGTACCCGTTCGTCCAGGATGGGACTGCCATGGCTTGCCCATCGAGATTAAGGTTACTACTGAACAGCCAGGCTTGAGCGGCGTTGCTCTTAAAACCGCATGCCGCGCGTATGCTACCAAGTGGGTGGACGTTCAGCGCGATGGCTTTAAGCGCCTTGGCATCGTGATGGAGTGGGACCGTCCATATCTTACGATGAGCCCTGAGTACGAGTCGCGTGTGGTTGAGGCTTTTTTAAAGCTCTCACATGCAGGCTTTATTGAACGTAAATTGAAGTCGGTTGCTTGGTGCGCGTCATGCAAAACCACGCTTGCATCAGCCGAGATCGAGTATGAAGACCGCAAGGATCCTTCGCTCTATGTTGCTATGCAGTTTGATAACGGAACACTCACCAAAATTTTTTGGGAAAAGACTGGTTTACATGCGCAAGAGCCGGTGTTTATAGTTATCTGGACCACGACGCCATGGACCCTGCCGTTGAATCGCGCGGTATCGATCAAAGAGGGTGCGTTCTATACCGTTGCCCGTTGCAAAGATAGAGCAAAAATCACTAAGACATGTCCAGATACATGTCCTGGAGATGCATTTAATAATCAAATTGGTGTAAGTCAAAATAGCGAAGGCTATAAAATTATTGTTGTCGGATCCGCGCGCTATGATGCGTTCAATGAATTGCTCGGTGGAATATGCGAAAAAATTGCAGAAATACCCTTTGATATGCTCAAGGGCGCTCAGCTGCAGCACTTGTATGACACCCAGCGTCGTGTGCCCGTTATTATAGACTCGGAAGTCTCGTTGACCGATGGTACTGCGAGTGTGCATATCGCTCCGGGGTGCGGACCATCTGACTATGAGTTGGGCGTAAAAAATAATCTCGAAATTTACTCTCCACTCAGTGATGAGGGGCGTTATACTGCGGGCATTAAACCCGAGTCTTTAGAAGGCATGAGCTTTATTGATGCGCAAATTTGGGTCATCAAAGACCTTGCTGCGCGCGGGTTACTGCTCTTTAAAAATTCTATCAAACATAGCTATCCTCATTGTTGGCGTTGTCATAATGGGCTTATGTTCCGTGCAACACCGCAGTGGTTCTTTGATTTGAAAAAAAACGCGGTGCAAGATCGTGCGCTTGCTGCGATTAACGATATCGAGTTTAATCCCAAAGGCGGACAAAACTTTTTGCGCGCAACGGTCGAGACCAGGTGGGAGTGGTGTTTGTCACGTCAACGCATCTGGGGTGTGCCGATTGTCGCGCTTGTTTGTGAAAAGTGTGGCCATGGCCTGGTTGATAAAGCAATGGGTGCGTTTATTGTAGAGCACATCGCAAAAGAGGGAATCGAATTCTGGGACAAGGTATCGATCGAAGAGCTGTTTAAACATATTGAAAGCTCGCATGCATGCTCTCATTGTAGTGCGACCACCTGGCGCAAAGAGAGCGATATTTTGGACGTGTGGTTTGAGTCAGGTCTGAGCCACTATGCCGTATTAAAACAGGATCCAACGCTTGGCTTCCCGGCTCAGTTATACCTTGAAGGTATCGATCAGCACCGTGGCTGGTTCCAAAGTTCTTTGTTAACCGCCATTGCTCTCTACGGTCAAGCACCGATGGAAGGGATCATGACGCACGGGTTTACCGTTGATGAGCAGGGTCGCAAGATGTCCAAGTCGCTTGGCAACGTAGTAAATCCACAGGATGTGGTCGATAAAATTGGCACGGACGGGTTACGATTGTGGGTTGCATCGATCGGTAACGATGGTGACGCGGTTATGTCGCAAAAACTGCTCGATAACGTTACTGAAGTGTATCGAAAAATTCGTAATACCATGCGCTTTTTGTTGCAAAATCTCTATGATTACCAGCATGAGCGTGATGCGGTTGCCGTTAAAGATCTTATGATCATTGATCAATACGCGCTGACACGCTTAAATGTGTTTAATGAGCGTATGCTTAAAGCATATTCACAATATGACTCAACAGCTCTGTACCATGGTTTTGCTGAGTATTGCACGGTTGAATTGAGCTCGTTGTATCTTGATGTGGTCAAAGATCGTTTGTATACCGAAACGGCTGGTGGTGTTAAACGTCGATCAACACAAACGGTTATTTGGTACATTCTTGATACGCTGACGCGTTTAAGCGCGCCGATATTATCGTGCACCGCGGAGCTTGTTGCAGATCAGTACCAACAACCTGGACATCCTTCGATACACCTCCAGGGGTTCCGTGATGTATCTGGCGAGTGCGCTGCGTGCCGTAATGTGTGTGCGCTTGAAGCGGTTGATATTTTGGTGCGTGACATGCGGCCATTGCTCTTGCGTGCACTTGAGGTGCAACGTGCAAGTGGGGCGATAAAGCACTCGCTCGAGGCGTCAATTCATATATATCTGGCTCATGATAGCTCGTTCCATGCGCCGCTCAAAGACGTTGCAGCGTATGCGCGCGATGCAGGTTCGTCCATTGAAGCTTTCATTCAAGAGTTGCTCATTGTTTCAGACGTTGTTATAGAGTCTGCGCATGATGACTCATACAGCTTTATGGGGGATGGGGTGTATGTGCGCGTTGACCATGCTGCCGGGGGTAAGTGCCCACGCTGTTGGCAATGGACGAAGAGCGCAAAAGAAGATCTTCTGTGTGATCGCTGTGCTGAGATTATAACAAGCGCCCAGCGCTTGACCTGATGACATAAGAAGCCCTTGCCTGCCAGCCATAGCCTCTGGCGACGGCTGGACCCGTTGACATAAAAATAAAAGAACCCGGGGGCAAAAACAACCCGGGTTCTTTGTGTTGCAGTATGTTTGATGTTTAATCAGCAAGAGCTCTTCTGAGATTTTTCTGTGCACTGCTGAGGGCTCTTTCATGTTTGCCCATGATTTTTGAGCTTGTTACGTCTTTAGTTTTTGTTGCTTCTTCTTTGGGTGCAGCTTTATCTGGTGTTGCTTTTGCTTTTTCTTCAGCTACTTTTTCTTCATCGGTTATTCTTTTTATATATTCAAGTACATGAAGACTTTTTTCAGTCGTGTTTATTGCTTGTAGAATGCTTCTAAACTCATCGTGTAATTTAACTTTTTGTGCTTTAACCAGATCTTTGATTTTTGAAGCAGTGTCTTTGATTTCAGTGGTGATAGCATCAGCAGCCTCCAGCGTAGCATCCATTTGTTCTTTTGTGTCTGCATTTTTTATTGCTTTTGGTGTGAAGTCAGGTGGGTTTGATCCTTCTGATCGTGATTTGTAAAGGTTTTTAATTGGGTCTTTTACGGTGCTGTCTTCGATGGCGTTTAACTGATCTTGGTAGTCTTTAATGGCTTCTTTGAGTGACGTAAATCTGCCCTTTATTGATTCAACTTTTTCGTCTTCTTTTGCTAGGGGTGCACTTGTACTTGCTTTATCTGTTGGTGTAGTGCCGCTGCTATTTGGGGAAGAAGTTTTGTTGCTACTATCTGATGATGATGAAGAGGGGAATGGTGCATAGGAGCCACTGTCCCATGGACTGCTGTATGAGCTGTAGTTTGATGGTGAATAATAGCTACTGTCTGAGCCATAGCCGCTACCGGATGATGACGATGGCCAGTTAAAATCAAAAGCCCCTCCCGAAGTCGATTGGGAAGGGCGTGCTTGTAGAGCTTTTTTTTGTTCTTCGAGACGTTCAGTCTCTGCTTTTAAGATCTTTTTTTTTTTTCCAGCTCAGCTGGTTCGTATTCCTTGAGGAATGCTTCCAGTTTATTGAGTATCTCGTCAGTATACAGAGCTGCAGCGATTGCATCGGTTACTTTTTCAAGTGCCTCTTTGGTTTCGCCCGAGAGCTGTTTTTCTAAGTCTTCTTGGGCTTTAGGTTCGCGATCATATTGTTCGCGTGCACCTTGGTCACCAATTTTTTCATAAGCATCTTGCAGGGTTTGTAGTGAAAGTTGCGCTGCTTTTTTCTCGCGCTTGATGTCTTTATCTGTTGCGCCTTCTTCTTTGAGGCGGCTCTCGAGTGCTTCGATATCGTATTCTTTTACTTTAGTGTCATATGCTTTTTTGATCTCTTTTTGTGTTGCGCTTTTTTCGACATCAAGAATGGTATATGGAGAATCTTCTTCTGTTTTTGTGATGTCTGGAACGGTGATTCGACCAACATTCTTATCAAGAGCTTTTTTGAGTTCTTCGAGTTTTTTGAGCATATCAATGTATGCGCCCTTGGCAAGACGATCATAATGCTCTTGTTTGTTAATAACGCGCAGGTAAAATACGAGGTTATTAAGGTCTGTACCCCAAGATTTAAGCTTGTTTTCTTTGAGTTGGAGCGATGAACCTTTTTGGATAAGGGCATCGATGTGTTCGATAAGCTTATCAAGCGTGTCTTTTGTGGATGATTGTTTGGTTGAGAGCGGACGAATGGCGCTTGTTGATTTTGCATCTGGCGTTGCTATGGGCGCTTTTTCTTCTGCAACAACGTCTTCATCTTTTTCTTCTTGAGCAGGTTGTTCTGCTGGTGCAGCATCCATGCCTTTAGCTTCTTCACGGAGTTTATCGAGGGTAATGTCGGCAAACCCAGCTTTTTGAAGTTCTTCGATAACTGGTTTAAGTTCGTCATCGCTTGAGTTTTTAACAATGTCTGCGCCGAGCTTTGCCATGTTGTCCCAGTCTGCTGGGCTCATTTTTTCGAACATATCATTGAGCTCTTGCATAGCCTTTTCTTCTTGCTCAGGTGAGAGTTGCGGAGCAAGAGGCGGTTGACCTTGTTGTCCTATTGGAGGTACAGCTGGACCACCAGTTAGCGCGTGCATTGGCATGCTTGCTATGGATAGCGATAAAAGCAAGCCGATTACAAATTTTTTTGGATGAATCATTGCAAAAACCTCTCTGGTTTGTGTACATATAAACATACTTTTTGCCCTTTTTTTAACGGTTTTGTTGCGTGGTTTCTTATGACATTTAATCTTAATAGTAAAATTTTTTTTAAAAAAAGTCAATCACATGGCTTTATATTAATGGAGCACATAGTCTCGCTGGTGTTTATTTGTACTATTTTAGCTGTATCATTATGCATTTTTTATTCAGCGGTGCATACCATACATATATTAGAGCGAAAGATACAGGGTGTTTTTGTTGCGCGATCTGTTTTACTTGATTTGCCTGACCAAAAGGAATTATCGACGATGATTCGTCGTAATGGGTGCAATGTTTTTATTGAAAAAGAGGCTCAAGAATACGGCGTATGTATTTTGAAGGTAAAGGTGGTAGACGCACGCTTTTTCACGGTATTGTTTTCTTCTGAGGTGTGTGTTGATGCATAATGGCGAACGCCATAAGGGCTTTTTTTTGATGGAATATGTGATCGCTTTTTTTGTTGGGGCGATCGTTTTGAGTTCTATGGCCTATACCATGAGCAGGATGGTTGCACAAGGTGAACTGTTTTTGCGCATTTTTCGTTCAGATGTGTTTGATTGCGTGACCATGGACGAGGTTCTTTGTTTTTTTGAAAAATTAAAGAATGAAGGGTTTACTCAGGTGCAGTATGTTTCTGATCATGAGATTGTTGTTGTGCATAGCTCGGGGACTAAAAAAGCACAAGGGCTTTCGTATGAACATGGACGGCTTGTTGTTCGCAGTGGTGCTTTTTCTGCTATTATGCATACCTGGTCTGGCGTGCGGCGTATGGTTATTGGACGTGCGCAGGCATTTGATATATCAGTTAATTCCGTAAACCGTGGGCATCGTGGAGCGGTGCAGTTTGTTGGGTTAAATGGTAAAAAGTTTGAGATATTTTTTAGATTATAAGTGGCTTTCGCCATAAGGGTTTCACCCTTAACCCATAAGCGTCCAGCGCTTAACCTGGTTATATAATATAGTGTAATCCATGGCGTTGCAGGCATGATGGGTAGATGCGTAGCTTGGAGCATGGGGAAATAATAAAACGGTTTTTACCGTTTTATTATTTCCCCAATTACTAACGGCAATTGCCGTGGCATCGTCTGTGTAACTATTTCATCGGGTTAAGGGCTTTGCCCTTATGGGTCAAAGGGCAAAGCCCTTATTATCTTCTATAATATTGTTTTAAGAGGGATGTTTGGTATGAGTGGAATTTTTGCTGCTGTTTTTGGGGTAGTATTTTGTATGCTTATCGGCCTGTATGCTCAGGGGTATCGGGTGTATGCGCAAGCGCTTAGTTACATGGTTCGCTTTGAGCAACAAAAAGTTATAATGCGGTCATGTGCCGTGCATGCATGTGGTTACTATCGTGTTCATAGACACGAGCTGCAGCCGTTGACGTTTTCTGATGGCCGATGGGTAAGTAAATCAAAAGAGCCTTATCGTGCGATATGTCGGGGAACGACCTCTGGAGACATAGAATGTATCGTGTATGAAAAAGACGTGGAAGTCTATCGAGAAATGCGGCGATTGAATCGGGTTTAAATCAAATAATTTTTTGTCTTACACAAGTTGTTTTTTTCTCTATACTTAAGATGCGTATTTTTTTTTGAATTTGTCTCTCAGGTAACTTGCCCTGAGCGCTTCAATGTTTCAGTACTCGGTCGTACCTGGAAAAGGCGTTTGCCATAGTATAAACATACCTATAGAATCGGAGTTTTTATGAAAGTATACATGCTTAAAGATCTTGAAAATGTTGGTGCAGCCGGAGAAATCGTTAAAGTGGCAGAAGGTTACGCATGTAACTTTTTGATTCCACGTAAGTATGCTGTACAGCTTACACTTGCAAATGAATCTTCGTATGTGAAAAAAGCCAAAACTATCGAAAATCGTAAAGAAGTTATCGCAACCAAAACGTCATTACTTGCGCAAAAAATTTCGGCAATAGAGATTAAAATAGCGCGTCCATTGCATGATGATGGTAAATTGTATGGTACGGTTAGTGCGCAAGAAGTTGTAGATAAACTTGCAGACCTTGGCGTGAACGTATCAAAAAATCAGATAATTTTTAATAAAAATATTAAAGAAAAAGGTGCACACAAAGTTACGGTTAAACTTTCATCACAATTACAGCCTATCATGACCGTTACTATTGTTGGCGCAAAATAACCTTAGGACGTAACCATAACGTGCAGCTTAAAACTATAGCTGATCGTGCACGAATAGGTGTTGCTGAGCGTTTTTTGGGTAAAAGTTTACCGCATAGCATTGAAGCAGAGCGGTCTGTCCTTGGAGCTCTTTTATTAAATGATGAGCATATATCGCTTGTTGTTGAGATATTGTCTCCTGATGATTTTTATGTGCCAGCACACCGTATTGTGTACCGAACCATACTAGACCTTCACACAAAGAATAGTCGCGTAGATTCGATAATTTTGCATGATGAGCTCAAAAAAACTGGTGAACTTGAAACGATCGGTGGCATTGAGTATTTGATTGCCCTTCAGGAAGATATTCCTGCTTTGGGGTTAATCGAACATCACTCGCGTATCATTCGTCAAAAATCGATCTTGCGTGAACTTATTACGTCTGCTTCTTCTATTATTGCTACGTGCTACGATCGATCAGACGATGAAATAGATGCTGTTTTGGACGCTGCTGAAAAAACTATCTTTAATATTGCGCAAAAAAAATCTTCGCAGTCGTTTGTGCAATTGACGGTATGGTTAAAACAAACGTTTCAGAGGCTCTCTGAAATTAAGAGTATGAGCAAAGAAATTACGGGTATTGCTACCGGCTTTAAGCAGCTTGATAGTATGACAAGTGGTTTTCAAAATGGCGATTTGATCGTTTTAGCCGCGCGTCCTTCTATGGGTAAAACCGCTTTGGCTTTACGCTTAGCTGAGCAGGCCGTTGCTAATGGCTGTACGGTTGGTTTTTTTTCTTTGGAAATGGGTGCAGATCAGCTCGCATTACGTTTATTGTCTGCCGAGTCGCGTATCAGTTACCATTCAATACGAACCGCCTCAATATCATCTGATGAATGGATGGATCTTACATCTGTTGCTGCGCGTCTTGCTGATCAACCGTTGTACATAGATGATACGCCCTTACAAACCATTATGGATATACGTACTAAGGCTCGACGTCTTAAGATGGAGAAGGGCCTTGCAATGATCGTTATAGATTATTTGCAATTGATAAACGTAACTAAGAAACATGAAAATCGTCATCAGGAAGTTTCTGAAATATCGCGATCGCTCAAAGCTTTAGCAAAAGAATTGCAAATACCTATTGTTGCCCTGTCTCAGCTTTCGCGTGCAGTGGATAGTCGTGTTGACAAAAGACCGCTGCTCTCTGATTTGCGTGAGTCTGGTGCAATCGAGCAGGACGCGGATTTGATTATGTTTTTATATCGGGATGTTGTGTATAATTCTGATACAGAAAATCCGAATTCTACTGAGCTTATTGTGGGAAAGCATCGAAATGGCCCAACGGGAACAGTTCACATGCACTACCAGAGAGAACTTATGTTGTTTGGTGATTTTGAGGACTCGTGATGAAATTTCTTGCTATTGATCCAGGGACTCGTATTGCAGGCTTTGCGTGCGGCTCATTATGTGATGGCAAAATTTCTGTCTATGAAGTTGATATTTTAAAGCTTCCTGCCCAAGAATCCTTGACTCATCGAGTGCGTTTGTTTCATGACTTTTTTGCACATAAAATTATTGAGCAACATATTGATGCAATTGCTCTGGAGACGCCGTTCTTGGGTAAAAATGCTCAAAATTTTCTTAAGCTTGGGTATCTTCGGGGTATTTTACATTTACTTGCGGACATTAATTCTCTGCAACTTTATGAGTATAGTCCAACTCACATTCGCTCGTGCATTGTTGGTAGTGGCTCTGCGAATAAAGAGCAAGTTGCTCGTGCGCTGGCTCTTTTTTTTCCTGGATTTGTTCAACCCAAGACCCTTGATGCCACTGATGCCCTTGCGGTACTTTTGTGTGCATTGTGGTCTTTGAAGTAAAATGCATCCCTCCCTTCCTCCTTCTCTTTTCTTTCTGCCCACCTCGCCTCATTTCGCTCGCTCGCACGCGCGTTGCGCGGCTTTTCTGCGAGCTCATCGGCTCGAAAAATAAAGATCGTCATCATATCGGGGAAAAAATACAAAAGACGAGGGTTCCTCCCTCGACCCGCAAACCCAAAGACCTTAACTTTGCGGTCTTTGGAGCGTTTGATCTGGTGACAATATAATCCCAAAGTCTTTAACGAAGCCTCGTTAAAGACTTTGGGATTGCCTGATTTTCTTATATTACAAGATCAATTGCATGCGCAAACACATGGGTAATACGTTTGAGAAAAAATATTTTTTAGAAAAGTATTTGTCAGTGGGTTAAGGGCAAAGCCCTTAAAAAAACAAACCAGCGCATTGAAAATAAATCAATGCGCTGGAAAAAAGGAGAGTAGTAATGAAGCCAAAGTTAAATAAAAAAACGGGAACATTCATAAAGATAAAGATTCTTCCATAAAAGTCAATTTTTTAAATAAAAAAAATAGGCGAGTTTTCAGACAATTTTCTTTATTAATGCCATTTTGTCATTGTTTAAAGGGTTATTTTAACAGAATTAGTTTTCATATTTAGCCAGGAAAAATCGTTAAAAGAGATGGGCGAGGTAATAAAAAGTTGGCTTGATCGCTCAGATAACATGTAAAAATACTTTTCAATGTTGTGCTGATCAAAGTCTGTTATAAAGTCGTCGACTAATACGATCGCTTCGTGTTGTAAAATTTCGACCATGGCAAGCTTAAGAAATATCAACAAAATTTTCTGTTGCCCTCGTGAAAACATCGTTTTTATGTTTTTTTGATTTTTGGTTATTTCAAAATCATCAAAATGGGCTCCAAACAATATCTTTCCATACATTTTTTCACGAGTAATTATAGACATGTTTTCTGCAAGAAACTGTTCATACGATGCATGTTTTACACATGATGATAGTAATGAAAAAGATACTTTTTCGCTTCGCGATGTGTCCAGTGTGACTAATATTTTTTCAATTCTTTCTAATAGCACAGCCCTTTTTCCACTCAGTTCTTTTGAGAGTATCCATACACGTTCAGACCAAATGTCCAACTCAGAGCCGCTGGTGTTCGTTTTAAGGAGAGCCATTTTTTGTTTTATGGTATATCGATAACGTGATAACAAACTTTGGTAGGATGGATCAGATAAAATTCCGATGGTATCAAGAAAAACTCTCCGTTGCTCAGGGTACCCTTGGATAATGGTCATATCATGGGCAGTAAGCACCACAACTTTAAAAAGTTCCAAAATTTGCTTTGTTGTTGCATCTTGCTGTCCGATTTTAGCTACACGCTCTGAGGCGGAACGCGCTCTTGTTATTGTCCAATCAATGCCATGAGTTGTTCCACAACTTTTTATCCAGCATGCATTACTTTGATCATGCATGCATTCTGCAAGTTGGCTCGTTCTAAACGATCGCGCAAAAACGGTATAAAAAAGGGCTTCGAGAAGAGCGGTTTTTCCGCTTCCATTTACTCCTTCAATCAATACTGTTTTTGCATCGGTATTAAAGGTCTGCTGTTCAAAGCAGCGAAAATTTTTAAGTGTGCATTCTTTGAGGAACATATTTTCTCACTAAAGACAGGCATTGATGGCATACGCTCTGGTGCGTCTTAAAGACCATACTATTTAAAGGGAGTGAATTTCTTACACTGCTTGTTGGCTTGATACGGGCATCACCAGGTATGTACCATCGACATGTTCTTCAAGCGAAAATTTAATAACAAAAGGTTTAAGCGCCGCTTTAACTAAAAAAGTTGTTTGCTGAGTGCTTACGCAATTTTGTATACCACTTATGACGTATGGAGCGTACAGATACATGCTCGCAGAATCTCCCGTAAACTCATCAAGTTTAATAACCTCTTGTAGTTCACCGACCTCTTTATTTTTGAAAGAAAGTACGAGTTGTTGTTTTTCTTGTTCAAATGAAAATCGCGAGGCGAGAAACTGCTGACCAAGTAAACTTGCAGATCTTCTGAGTGCTTTTATGAACGCAGTCTTTGAGATTTTACCTTCTGAAAAACCATCGAATGAGAGAATAGGGTGATACTGAGGATACTGGTCTGCCAAAAGTTTAGTGAAAAAATTAAAGGTTTCACCAGAAAATACTAATTGGTTACCGCATACGCCGATCAGGATATTTTTGTCATTTTGGTTATCAGAGTTTTTTTGCTGCAGTTCTTCTATAATTTTTTTGAGTTCAATAACAGCTCGACGGGGTATGAGCCAGGTTTTTCGAGTCTCCAACTGCCATGTACTATTTTTAATATGACCGAGGCAGTGACCATCGGTTGCAGTCATTGAACATCCCGCTTTGTCTATCTCGACAAATAAACCGTTAAGGGCGGAATTAGAAGCATTTTGTGGAACCATGAACACAATGCTATCGAGCATATTGACAAGCTGCTGAGTCGGACAGCATAAGAGATTTTCAATGCGCTCAGGGAATGGAGGAAACGCATCTGGTGATTGAATTGCAAGAGTTGCATGTGTACCGCCCGATATGATCTGTATTTTTTGAGCATTTAACTCAAAAAATAGTTCTTCATCGAGTTCGCGTACTAAATCAAAAAGCCTTTTACCCGGAACCAATATCGAAACAGGTTCTTTGAGTGATGATGACTCAAACGGAATACTTGCCTGAAGGCTGATTTCTAAGTCGGTACTTTTTACCACGAGCTCCGATGCAGAAAAATGTAAAAATACTGAAGAAGTCACATCCATCGTGCTGCGTTTTGTGCAAATAGGTTGCAGTGCAGCAAGGACAGAACTCAGTTTTTTTTGTGCGACTGAAACACGTGGACTTGATTTTGCGCTCATAAAGATATCGCTTTCTATGGCGTTCCCAGCCTACGTTAATCCGCCGTTACACCCATACGATACGTAACTAATTTCGTCTGGTATGTCGGACACGAACTACGGCGGGCAGGCGCCATTTTATTTTGATTTACACCAATTTTACTATTAATCGCTTCTCCATAACTGGACGACGGCTGATTAATTTCGTTATTTCAATAGGACTTTGCCATAATACAATCGGTTATGCTTGGCTTGCCGCACACACAGCAATGAGCATGTTTTTGAGACTCAAGAGTACAGCGAATGGTCATTTTGTACTGTTTGGTCTGAGCTTCGCATTCTTTAGATCCACACCAGCCGGTTTTTGCTACGCCCGAAGAACCATCAATACGTGGTCCGAACTCACTGAGTTTGTCTTCATCAGTAATGTACGCCTGTTGCATGGCCAGTGCACGATCAAAAAGCTGTTGCTGAATTTCTTCGAGTTTGTTTTGTACTGCCATGGTTATTTCACTCATGGCGATGACGTTTTTTGATCCATCTACACGGTTAGCAAGTGTTGCTTGTTGTGCTCGCGCTTCTTTTTCGCCTATTTCTATACGCAGTGGAATACCTCGAAGCTCGGTGTAATAAAATTTAGCGCCAGGTGTCGATTGGTCGTCATTATGTATGTGTACGCGTATGTCTTTGTTCTTAAGTTGCTCATGAATATTTTCACATGCTTGCATAACAGCTTCTTTTGTCTCTGCTTTGGCAATGGGCACGATCATTACCTGAATCGGTGCTATACGAGGAGGCAAAATTAAGCCTTTTTGATCACCATGTACCATGATTAGTGCGCCGATGAGTCTTGTCGTTGCTCCCCAGCTACTCAGTGTTGGGTATGCCTGTGTACCGGTCTCATCTTGAAATGAAATACCAAATTGCTCTGCAAACGCCGGAGCAAGAAGATGTGAGGTTGCTGACTGTAGGGCTTTGCCATCTTGCATGATCGCTTCATGGGTGTAGGTTGCTGTTGCTCCTGCGAACATTTCGCTTTGAGTTTTTTTGCCCGATATAACCGGTATTGCCAAAATATCTTCCAAAACTTTTTTGTATACGCCAAAGTGCGCTTGTTCAATATCCTGTTTTGCTTGCTCATACGTTGCATGTGCTGCGTGACACTCATGCCACCAAAACTCGGTTGTACGTAAAAATGGACGCGAGCGTTTTTCCCAACGGACAACACTACACCACTGGTTTAATTTTAACGGTAAATCTCGCCATGAGTGAACCCATTTTGAGAACATATGATGGATCATCGTCTCAGATGTGGGACGTATTACTAATGGTTCCTCGAGTTGATCTCCACCCGCATGCGTTACCACAGCAATTTCTGGAGCAAACCCTTCGACATGCTCTTTTTCTTTATTGATAAATGATTGTGGAATAAGTAGTGGGAAAGCAGCGTTTTGATAGCCTTGCGCTTTGATTCGTTCATCAAGGTTTTTTTGTATTTGTTCCCAAATGGCGTATCCGTACGGACGAATAACCATGCATCCACGTACCGGGGCTTGATCAGACAGTTCTGCTGCGGCTATAACCTCGAGGTACCACTCAGAGAACTGTGTTTTGATATCGGGAAGCGTATTTTTTTTCATGTCTTGTCCTTGATTTGTCACCAGATCAATGGCTCTGCCCTTAAACCCGCAAGGGTATTCACCCTTGACCCATGGCTTAATACACCAGGTCAAGCCTTGCGGCCCAAATGACATGTACTTACAGTCATTATGGAGCTCTGGGAGCTTGCGGGTTTAAGGGCAGAGCCCTGATTATTTTCTTTTTCTATCTTGTGCGAACCATGTCGCATTAAGCACCATACAAGTATACTATTTTTGGACTATGGTCGATACCACAACACGCGAGGTATTTTTATGAACATGCACGCCATTACGCTGGTAGAAACTCCCGGTTCATGGGACGCTCTTATGCTTCGTTGGCTGACGTCGCTTGACGTGTCACCGCGCTCACAAATAGCATACAAGAACTCGTTCATGCAATTTGTGCACTGGATTGTAAAAAACAATATCCAAGCGCCCACGCGTGAAACCGTTCTCGCCTATAAACAATGGCTGGATCTTGAAGGGTTGCGCCCGTTTACTCGAGCTCACTATCTCGTTGCCATGCGCCGCTTTTTTAGTTGGACCGAATCGATTGGTCTATACCCTAATATTATGCAAGGTATAAAAGGAGTGCGCTGTGGAAGTAAACACCACAATAAAGACGCGTTCACTCCCCAAAATATTTCAAAAATTCTGGGAGCAATTGATACAAAAACTGTTGCAGGTCTGCGAGACTTTGCACTTATTTTTGCACTTGCAAGTACCGGTATGCGTTTGATCGAAGTACAACGTGCAGATATTGATGATATTACCTACGACGGTTGTCCAAACGGTGAGGCATTACTCTGGATTCGAGGCAAGGGCAAAGCGGGTAAAGACGATTTCGTTGTTTTAACCACATCCGTGCTCGAAAAACTCAAAGAGTATTTACTTGCGCGTAACAAACATAGACCACCAAAAGGCCGAAAAAAGACCGGTGCTCCACGGGCGCTGGGTACTTCACGGGCACTTTTTGTTTCACTGTCTGATCGTAATTTTGGACAAAGAATGACTATTCACTCGCTCTCGCGCATTATCAAAGCGCGACTGAGGTTTGCTGGTTTTGATACCAATCGTCTTACCGCCCATAGTCTGCGGCATACCTTTGGCGTGCTTGCGCTCAAAAGTGGATCATCACTGTATGATGTGCAGCTTGCGCTAAGGCACAGTTCGCCGGTTACCACAGAAATTTATTTAGGGGATATTGAGCGACAAAAGCGACGCGAAAGTGCTCCCGAGAGAGCAATTCAGTCAATATTAGAAAAATCACTTACAAACAAGGGCGAATGCCCTTGACCCATTAACCAATATCTTATTAAGGGCGAATGCCCTCCATGGCGGGAGTAGGAGCGTGTCACTTGGGCTGAAAGCTTGACCCATTAACTAAGATCTTCTTTTTGTTTATATCCAACCATTTTCTTCAAAGGTTTGGTGTGCGCGAGCAGAATATTGTTTTTCTCTTTGTTTTCGTTGTCTACGTTCTCTCATGTTTCTCATGCCCTCGTATCCTGTTATCATTGCTATATTCATCGAAGTCCACCAAAGAGCAGAGTAGCCAAGAGTCGCGCATACTGTTCTGAAATATGCGAGTGTTTGCGGAGAATGGAGATGGAATATTTTACCAGACAACCAAAAAGAAGAAGTAAGTGCACATACGACTAAACTGGAAAGTGCAGGCAAAGCCATGAAAGCATTAACGATATCTTTGCGAGGCATCATTAATTTTTCGTACAAGATGGTTCCATGCGGCACTGAAAGGGTTATTTCTTTTTCAAGTTTTTCAGAAAAATGTGCCCCAATAACTCCCATTGTCAGACCAACGAAAATCGGTAGTACGCACGGTTTGTTCATAACTTTTACTGCATGTTTCAATACGGGTTTGCTGAGAAGAACGTGCCATGCGCTTTGCACAGCAGCAAAAGATGTTTTGTTGCACATAACCATGCCCGAGGCTTGAGAATTGAACAGGGAAAGATTTGTACATACTAGCGCGAACAACACTGTTTTTTTTATTTTAGTCAACAACATGATTTTAATTCCCTTTTTTTATCAATCTATTTCAGAAGTATTATCAGAAACAACAGGCTTAGGCGTATTGTTGTTCGTTTTTTTATCTTCTTCGACTTCGATTATCTCATCTATATGATATTCTTTTTGTAATCGCGCATAAGCCTGTTGCAGTTTTTCAAACTTGAGTTTATTTATTTCTTGTTGTTTTTTACTATCACTCATATGTTTATCTGGATGATATGTTAATGAAAGTTTTCTGTATTGTTTTTTTATCACATTATTAAGAGCTATTCCGCTTAATTTTCGATCTTCTGATGTGAGCTGAAGTACTTTAAAATCTGAGTTTTTATTCAGCTGTATTTTTTTACTTATTTTTTCACAATTCAGGTGCCAATCTGATAGATTGAATGCAATAACAAAAAGAACCCACCAAAGAGAATTTTTTGCCATTTCGTACGAGACTTTTTTAAAAGCCATAGTTTTTTGCAGAGAATACAAATGAAAAACTTTTCCATCGAGCCAATACAATGGAAGTATTGTGGTGCAGAAAAGACTGGAAACAACTGGAATGGGGTATACATACGTACGTGCGCAAAAAAGACCCAATCTCAATTTGTTCATTTTGTTTCCCTCGCCACCATGCTTCCAGCAATAAATGGTGGTTTGAGGATTTTCTTTTAATTCAAGATTGAGAGCTCCAAGAACTGTTCCTGCGATAAAAGCCCATTTGTATGTTTGTATAAAACTTATGCCACCATGCGCCAGTTTTTGTCCTGTCCATTGTGCTATTTGCACAATAGGTATTGAACGGCCTATCCGTGCCATACCAAAAGAGGTGTTACTATAACCAAAGGTAATCACACACACAAGATACAAGATAAAAGTTTTTCTATTTAATATCATTTTTTCTCCATTAACCTTCGATACGAGCGGATTTGTTAGTCGTATCTTGGTTTTTATTTGTTGCTATTTTGCGTATTTTGTCACCCATAATCAGAGTCGCGAGCATTGTCCCCCACCATAGAGATGAATAACCCAATGTTTTGCTTGTCTTGATAAAAGAAACAAGTGCTTGTGGATCATACCAATGAAAAGTTTTGCCAAGGCTCCAATATGTTGTATGAGCAAGTGCATGGTACATGTCGCTTAAGGCGAAGATAATGAGCCAGGTTCTGGCTGTAGAAAGGGTTCTTAAAGAATATCTTATTCCTTGACCAATATATCTATTGGCAGGACCGACAAACAAAGCAGAAAAGGGTCCAAAATTTTGTACAATTTTCTGTGTATATTTCTCATTAATCATATGGTTAAAACGATCTGGCTGTGGATTATACAATGGCCTGGTTCCCCAGGATGACGCTCCAAGTCCCAAACCGATACATATGGGAAAAACAAATGGTTTCTTTAGAAGTTCGAGAGTCATTCTACTAAACCCATACAAGCTACGGGTTGTTTGCTCCATACCACAGGTATAACTATGTTGGAGAAAAAGCATAAGCATTACGGACAAAGGTATTATTTTTTTGTTTATTTTCATAATTACTCCTGCGCTGGTCCTGCTGGCAAAGTAAGAGCTTCTCTTAATGCCTCGCGACCAAATTCTTCAGCCGTTGTTGTTGCAAAAGGTCTTTGCCAAGTTCCGCGACAAGTTGGACATGATGGCAATAGCCCCGGAGTTTTTTGTTGTTGTGTAAACCAACCATGGATACAATCTGTACAGAATATATGTCCGCATTTAAGCTTTACGACCGATTTATTCTTTTCATTTAATGGTCCTGTGCAAATGGCGCAAGCATTTCCTTGGTCTTGTTTTTCTTTAGTTGTTGGTTGATGCGTTTTAAGTACTGTTTCAAAAGCCTTTTTTTCTCGTGCTTTGTGCCATTTTTCCTGAATTTTTTCTGTTACCGGAAAAACTATGTTTGCTGCTGCATATTTTGTTGCAAGCATGGTACCCTCTGCCGCAATCATTGAGCCTAGCATGATGGTCCACCAGACTGCAGAGTATGCAATTGCTTTACTTGCGCCTTTAAAATGCATCTGAGCTTCGAGCGGGTACATGTGCAGTTTTTTGCCTGCTATACAAAAAGCTGACATTAAAAGAGAAAAACCTACGTGCCCGGCTATTATGCTCCAGACATATTTCTTTATGGTGTGATAATCGTATCGATTATATCGGTGAAATGAATTTTGCATCTCTATTTGGCTGAGGCCTGATAATCCTACAACAGCGCCTATGACGATAGGAATCATAAATGGTTTATTCATGACACGCAGCATGCGTATACCAACGGCCGAGCGAGCTACCTTGCTCATTAACCCAAGACTGTGTGCAACCGGTCGTTGGTGTACCATAGCATATGCTGGTACGCCTTGGAGAGCTGTAAGTAATGTACAAACTACAAAAAAATTACATTTTTTAAACATGATAAATTCACCTTATATTTTCTATGTTATTTAAAAATACATATTATGATGTTGTTTGCACACAGGACATATGCCGTACATATGACTATTTTTTATGCACTCTGTGTGAAAACTATGCCCGCAGGGAAGTCGCACAGGAAGGCCCAAGAGTTCTCTAGCTCCACCATCGAGGTCGATGTCTGTATTTGCAAGATTTTCAGCGCAAATAGGACACGTGGGAATTACTTCTGCTTGAGCTCTTTGCCTTCTTCTTTCTTGTTCCGCCAATTTTTGCTGAGCCAATATTCGTTTTTGTTGTGCTATTTTTGCTTGAGTTCTTTTTTTTCTATAAAAATCGGCCACTCTTGAATGTATTTCTGGACTAATTTTTTCCCCCGCCATCGTTGCTGTTGTCATGGCTGTCCACCAGAGAGCAGAATATCCCAAAGTTTTACACACACCTTTAAAGTGGGCTTGGGCCGTTACGGGATACAAATGCAAAAATTTGCCCAATCCCCAATAGTGTAGGGTTAACAGTGCAATGCTACCTTCACATAGAGCCAAAACAGCAGGTACTACGGGAATGCTCGGTCCACGATGATGATGAAGACTGACAAACATTTTATTGCTCAAACCTGACAGCCCAATAACGGCACCAATGCACAGAGGCAATGCGAATGGCTTGACAAGGAATGTGCCCATATGCTGACCAAATCTCGATTGAGTTAAAAATAAAACGGCGCTGGCAATATTTTTCTTTACCGTTTTATCGGTTGCAACATTTATCGCCAATGAAATTGCCGAAGGTGTCATGGTTGTCATCGGTTTGACTAAGCTCACCTGGCACCCGAGTACGACAACTAACAAACATGTGAACATTTTTTTGCAAAACAACATGATTTTTTCCTATAAAATTTTTGTTCTTATTTTTCTAATAGTAACAAAATATGTCTTTTTTGCAACAATTTGTTTTTATAAAAAGTAAAAAAAGGATGTGCGCGCATCCTTTTTTTACTTTTTATTTTACTTGATCAAATGGCGCTATTAAGCTATATCAACTTGTTTTTTAATGCCGTTTTCAAGTTGCTTTACCTCAGCATTAAAATTTCTCAAAGCTTGCACAACAAGGTCTTGTTGTGTTTTTTGTGCCCACAATTCATCAACAATTTTTTGCAATTTTATCTGATAGTCTTTGTAAATAGCTGGTGGAATAAAGTGATATTTATACATAATAATGCCACTATTGGGATCTTGTAGACCATTAGTAAGCAAGCGAGCCTGAATTTCATTGTCTTTGCCCATAAGTAAGGCTGGTGCTTTGGTATACTGGTCAATCCATGTTGAGGTTTTAAAACCGTCATGTTCTATGGACTCTTTCATCACTTGATAAAAGTAATTTGTATCTTTTTCCCGCATCATTTGATCACTAAGTAGTGCTCTTGCACTTTTTATGCGTTCAAACGGTGTTTGAAAATTCTTTTGTTTGGCATCATCTTTTTTGATAATCTCTGCCATTTGATTAATCGTGTAAATGATCTGTTCTTGGCGTGGAATACCTTGTCTCCATGCTATGTAACTCATATCATCGACCAAAAGTTTGGGGATACAAATTTGTAAAAGAACTTCCTGGTCAGATGCGTGGTCTAACTTAGTCGCAAGTTCACTACATAATGGCTTAATGTGATTCATAAGTTCTGGTGTGATACCAAATGCTTTTGATATTTGCTCATAAGCCCAGTCTCCAGGTAGTTCATGTGACTGCGCCTTATCTAAATATGATAATGTAGCTTCGCCGTCAGTTCCGGTATTGCCTGTTGGCACAAGATTGGCCGAGATTAACAGCGCTTTAGTTTCTGTAATATTATCGTTGATAAGACCTTTTTCTTCGAAATATTTTTTTAACAATTCTTTCGCAGTTCCTTTTTCAATAGGCGCGTAGCGTAAAAACGTAAAAGTTTGATTTTTTAGTGGGCCATATTTTTTTTCATACAAAAGTTTGTACAAGTCTTGTGGTACCATCCATGCTTTTGTATAACCATGGTAGAAAAAATATGTTTCCGGGTGCATCTGCTCACGAGCTATGCACTCTCGAAACATATTTTCATAACGATCATTCCAATAAGGCTTGCACTGGCATTCTTTATCATTCTTTTGACACTTTGGTTTGCAATAATTTTCATCAAGCTTTTTTACATTTCCTGTGTTACTAAACCACGCTTGAGTTTGGGTATAGGTGTTTTGGGCCGAATTTATGACTTTTCCTATTTGTGACAATGCAACCTGGGAAAGTGGATTTGGAGCTACAGGAGAAGTTGGTTTTGCAACTGGTGCTTTGTCGGCTGTCAAAGCTAAAGACTCAAAACATAACAAACTAAAAAGTAGCATGGCTACGATTGAACAAAATCGACAAAAATTTTTAGTACACATATATATACTCCTTTTAATGTATATAATTTGGTTATTGCTTTGTTCCATTGGCAGTAGTTTTTACTGCTCGCATCTTCCAAAGTTCCTCTGCGATTGCCTGTAATTTTGTTCGGTATGTTTGGTATACCGCTGGTGATATAAAATAATATTTGTACATAATAATGCCGCTATTTGGATCTTGTAAACCATTGGTAAGCAATCGTGCCTGAATTTCGTTGTCCTTGCCCATGAGTAAGGCTGGTGCTTTGGTGTACTGATCAATCCATGTAGATGTTTTAAAACCATCATTTTCTATGGCTTGTTTTATGGTGCGATAAAAAGAGTTATTTTCTTGTTCCTTGACCATTGCTTCGCTAAGCATTGCTGATGCTTTTTTTATACGCTCAAATGGCTTTAGATAATTTTCTTTTTTAACATTATTTTTTTTGATAACATCAGCCATTTGATTGATGGTGGACACAATTTGATCGTGACGTGGAATACCGTGTCTCCATGAAATGTAAGAGATTTCATCAACTATATTTTTAGGGATGCAAATTTGAAGTAAAACTTCTCGGGGTGAACTTGAGCCGAGCATTTTTGCTAAATCATTCAATCGTGTTTCAAAATTTTTTAGACGGTCTAAGGGAATATCGAATTGTTTTGCTATAGCAGCATAAGCCCATGCTCCAGGAACTTCGTGTGACATTGCCTGATCGACATAAGACAGCGTAGCTTCACCTGGTGTTCCCGCATTCCCTGTTGGAAATACATTAACTGAAAGTAAAGGTATCTTGTTTTGCTCTTCAGTATCATCCACAATACCTTTTGTTTTGAGGTACTCGTTCAAGAATTCTTTAGCCGTCTGTTTTTTGAGCGGCTCAAACCGTAAAAAAACAAAATGTGGATTTTTGAGCGGACCGTATTTCTTTTCGTATAAAAATTTGTACAGATCTTGTGGTACCAGCCATACCTTATTAAATGCATGATAAAAACAGTACATACCAGCATGTGCGTGTTCTTGTACTATGCATTGTCGCAATAATTTTTCATACCGTTCTTTCCAATAGGGCTTGCATGCGCATGATTTGTTAGTCTTTGGGCATTTTGGTTCACAATAGCTTTCATCAAGTTTTTTTACATTTTCTTTGTTACTAAACCAGGCTTGGGTTTGGGTATAGGTGTTTTGGGCTGATTCCATAACATTTTTAAATTGTAATAACGCAACCTCTGAAAGCGAATTTGGTGCAACAGGTGCGTTTGTTGTAGGGGCACTGGTCTTATCAGAAACGAGCGCTAAAGAAACGAATGATAAAAAACTAAAAAAAAACATTGTACTCAATAGAGTGATTGAACAAAATAGTTGAATCGTTTTTTTTGACACAATGCATCCCCTTATCAAACAAAACAGATATGTTTCTTCATAATCACTAAAACTTTACTGTGTATGCAATATATTTTTATAGATACCTCAATCTCGTGAAACCCTTATAAACTCTTGAGTTAACGGCGTGAAACTGAAGTAGCCTATGAGCGAGCGCGCCTTAACATCATGGATTGTTTTCCCAAGCTTGGCGTGTCCTTGAAAAATTCAGATGGGCGATCGACTGTACCATTGTCCAAATCAGTTATCGGGTGGGCAACAACAATGAACCGATGATTATATTTGCTGATGAGCCCACGGGTAACTTGGACTCGCAGACCGGTGCTACCGTTATGGAGATTTTTAAAACATTGCATGGCATGGACGTAACCATTGTTATTGTCACCCATGACCGCGAAATCGCACAACAAACAGAGCGAATGGTTTTCATGAAAGATGGGCGAATTGTTGAGGATAGAAAAAATTAAAAGAGGGAGGACCCCAAGGGTCCTCCCTATAAAAACTAATCAATTAGTTACAAAATAATTTTAAAATCATCGCCAGCGTTTTGCTCATACCCGGTCCGAAGCTGCGGCTTAAAAGCCGCAGGTATTCACTTAATTACAACTGATTTAATGAAGATCTTGGTAACTTTTTTCTAGATCATTAAGCTGAAAATCAAACATTGAAGCATTAAAATCGCGCTTCAATGTTTCCAGTTTTGTACTCAAGAACTGTATTGTAGCATCTCTTTTTCTCTTACATTCATCTCTTTTCGGTTGCATCGCTCTTTTGAAGTTCTCGTACTCAAATCGAGACCCTCTTCCGTCAGGGCCGCCGCTATATTCTCTAATCCGACAGTCGTTTCTTTCATTTGCATAAATTTGTCCTTCGTTGTCGGAGATATTTTTAAGGAATACTTGCTTAGCATTTACCAGTTTTTCTTTTTTATCCTGATACTCTTGCTCTCGTTTTTTAAGTTCAGTGTCAAAATCATAAGGCTTTTGTTGAATGGTAAATGCAACCGTGCTTGCATCTTGATTACCAGCCTTCCAAGTATATGTTTTCGTATCTACAAGAACGTATTTTTTATTCGGTGTTGTTCCCACATTCAAATAAACTCTTATTTCAGCAAGATCCTTTGCCTTTATAGTGATATCTTTAGTCGTTTTTCCAGGTATTATCATCGGTTGTTTATCATCAGTTTGAACATTGATAAATTTTCCAAATAAACCGTGGGCATCGATCTCAATTTTCGCTTCTCGCATCATTGGATTGGTTACGCTCACCTTGATATCAGAACACTGCAATATGCCATTAGTAAGTAGTGTTACGGTTATAAGGGTGAGCATGGTAATATGCTTGTTCATAATAAACTCCTTTTATAAAAAAACGATTATTAATACTCCTGAAAAATCAGCATATTATATTTAATCGTCAAATTGCAATAGTTTATTTGACGATTAAGTTTTTTTATATTATTCTTAAAATGCTGTAATTATGTAATAAAAAATATTATAAGTAGGGTAAAAAATATGAAAAAATATAATGTACTTCTTTTGCTTGTTTCGTTCTGTATATCGTTTGTTTATGGCATGGAGCAACAACAATCACAGATCAAAATGTCATCACAATCAATGGAACAAATACCAAAACTTAGTTTATTTTCTGCTCGCACGCACACTACATCGGCAAGTTCTCCCGAATTACAGAAATATAAACCTTTTGATCCCGCAAATCCACCGACACAGACAACGTCTCCGCGACGAGTCTTTTCACCGGTTGCTAAAGAAAATCCAGAACCTAAAGAGGATGAACAAAATGATGGGATAGAACTGTTTACCCATGTGCCATTGCCATTTGCCCCAGAAAACATGCAGAAACCAAAATCAATATGTATGGGCTCTGCTCGAGGCAAAAAAAAAGAAATTATAGCTTTAGAACTTTATTCTCATTATTATCCTGGACATATCACTCATACAGTACAAACTTCAGAGCAAAATCACTCGGTTACAACAACTACTAATACCACTATCTCAACGCCAGTTACGATGCAGCCACCTATTACAAAAAATTCACCATACTGTTCATGTGTCTATTGTTGCGAAAATAGCAGCTGTTGCGTTGGGCACACTCGCGGTTTTTGTTTTTATGATTGCTGTCCATGTGGTGATCAGTGCAAAACAGATTGTGAAAAGTGCTTGGAATCTGATCTAAACTGATTCAAAATAAAACTAATACGATAAAATAAAATTTATAAAAAAGATACAAACAAAAAACTCTTGCGTTTTTATTTGTATCTTTTTTATAATAAAATATACAATACAATAGTATTTTTTTAAAAAAGGAGTAGTCTATGAATAAATTTATAACACCTTTCTTTTGTACCGTACTGCTTATTGCTTCGGGTCAGACGAGTGCTGCTATTTTGAGTAAAAGCGACGCAGAACAAGCTGTGAATACATATTTTTGGCCAGAAAATACTGCAGCGCTCGCCAAAAACGCTCAAGAGTTTGTTAAAGAAAAAAATGGTCATGGTCGTGCTGAACGTTCTTATCTAAATCAATATTTACTTGGTTTCGATAGTCAATTAAAAAACATTGCTAATTTATCTTTAAATACCAAAAGACAAAATAAAACAGCTATCATAGATAACATTAACAATGTTCTACAAAAGACAGAAAAAGTTTATAAAGAAAATTACTCTACCGGTTTAGCGCTTATAGAAAAACTTACTACAGATAAAACTGTTTTAGCTGACAAATCTCAAATAGTAAGCTCTGTTGATGCGTCACAATTTGGCTCTTTACTTGAAAACATGCGCGAAAAACGTATAAAGGCTGCGGGTCTTTTTGGTGATAAACGTATACGATTTGCGTACGAAATTCTTGAGCAACTTCTTTTAGCGGTTCGACAAATACAGAAAACCTCAGAGAGCATACAACAACAACATTCCCAAATATAAATAGATTCTTTTATTTGTATGTTTTTTAACTCAAAATAACAGGAAGAAAGACTTTAAATTAAAGTCTTTCTTCCTGTTATTTTGAGCATTTTAACGTCGGATGGCGTATCGCTGATTCAAAATAGCATCGCCAGCCTCAGAGATAAAACTTACCCGAGTCTCATCACCAAATATATCGATTAATATTTCGCGAAGACCTTGAGGTACAACCAAAGCGACAATTGAAGAATGAGGATTAAGTTCATTGATATGTTCAACAGGATAAACCTGTCGGGTATTACCTGCGGTAAAAGTAAAAACAGGAGGAGTAACAACTTCATCATGTGTTGCATTTTGGAACGCAACTATTTGACATTCTCTCGTATGATTATTAACTACAAGATCTACAGAAAAAATGTTCTGTGAACACGCAAGTACAAAGACTAAAAAACAAAAATTCATAAAAATACGCATTACAATCCTTTATATATTTTACATTTAAATAAATTATGAACAACTATTTTAAAATGTAATTCAGATTGAGAATTGTGTCAAATAACATTAAAAATACAAAAGGCTTGAGGGTAGTATCGAATCTAAACAGTTATTTATTTTTAAATATAGATTTTGTGGAGGACAATTTTTTTTAGATTGATCTGATGAGCTATGAAATTCTTCGTTTGAACAGTTCCATACCTATTAATGCGCATACTATGCTTGAAAAAATAGTTACTATGCAACATACCCAAAAATTTATGTAGTTACCCTGGGGCGATATTGCTCCACGCATTCCCTCAAAAACATACAGGTAGGGATTAAGTAGGTTGAGCACTGACCAGCCGGGCAGCGTATTATGCATCGTCAGCCAGGAAGCTCTCAGACCACTGAGGTTAAAGAGTTGTTGTCCCCAGCGCGGCCATATTTGCCACATTTTTTGATTTGACTTAAAGACTACTGCGGAAAGGGCGCAGGTACATGCAACAAAAAAGTTCATGATAATAAAAAAGAGTATTGTTCTACTAATGGATAAACAGCTTGAGTCAAATGAGGGAACCATTAAAATTACTAAAGGGAGAATGGCGAAGTTTGCAATAATTGACTTAAGCGTGTAAACCACACAATGCTTCATAAAAAACCACTCTGGTGGTAGAGGAATATTGTGTAGGGTAATCGCTTTGCTTTTGATATCGAATAGCAGATCATTAGCAAATCCAAGCTGCGTGTTATGAGTGGTAAGAATTAACAAACCAATGATCAAAAAATTTACATAAGCCGATGATGTACCCAGTGCAGGCAAGACATATGCGTTGACTGCAACAAAGGTAATGGGCAAAAGCAAGGAATTAACGATTAATCCCAACGAATCGTTGAGAACTTCTTTTATGTCGATCCAGGTGAGTTCAAAAATTTTCTTAAATTTTATCTTCATAATATAGTTATAATAACACAAAAATTGAAAACAGTTATGGCATTTTTTATAAAATAATGTATAATTAAAACAAAACTCAAGAATAATATAATAAAAATTTTACTAAAGATATACAACCATGAATCTAAAAAAGTATTTTTTATACTGCTGCAGTCTTTTTCTTTTGATTTCATTTGATCGTGTATTATCGATGGATCAAACTGAAAAATCAAGTGCACAAAAAGAATGTGCTATTTGTTATGAAGCTGTATCACAAAATTGTGGTGATATTTTGCAGCTTCCATGTTCTCATTGTTTTCATAGACGCTGTCTCAAAGAGCTTATTGGAAAAAATCTTTTTTTTGAAAAAGAAACAAATCCATACGAAGATCCCGATATACAGAGATCTATAGATCGTGGCGAAATTTCAAAGTCCACCTGGGAAATCAAAAAAGCCACCAATGAAAAATCACATTGCATGGAATGTCCTTGCTGTCGTACGCCTTTTTTATTACTTGATGCGTCTATAGCAGGAACATCGACTCGCGAACCTTTATACAACCAAGAACATTATCGTGTAAAAATGGCGAAATATCTTGCAAAAGAATTTGAAAAAGAAACACAAGATGTTTCACAGCTTTCAGATCCTGTGTATATAAAAAATATTGAAATTAAAAGTTACTGCAATGTATTCTCAAAAAATATTGTTCGAGAATACATTCGTAAAAATAAAAAAAATATATCTACCGCAGCCATTGCCATCGGCGTTATTGCATTACTTTTATATGCACGTAAGCATCATACAATAAGACCACGCATGTTTGTTTATCGACAATAGCGTAAGTTGTTATCTGTTAGCTATTTATCCAATACGTATTCCAACCATCGACAAAAATTTTTCTTTTGCTTCTTTTTCTTCTCTATTTACTCTGTCTAACTCTTCTTGAGCTTTTTTATTACCATGTCTCGCTTCATATTGTAAATTTAATCTACGCTGTTGATCTATGCCATACACAAAAGATGGTACGCTTAATGCAAAAAAAGCAGTTAGAGCGCATAGACTATAAATTTTCTTCATATCTTTTTCCCTTATTATAAAAATACTTTTTCCAGAGTGTTATTTTAGAACTTTGTCTTAAAGATCTAAATTCTACTCATAAAGTTGTAAAGATGTTTTTTAAACACTTAGAACTAAGCGTATTTCTATGACAACAAATAGTGAGTTGTTAACATAGATGCGTTTCGATTTTCTCAATCATACAAAAAACAAGGAAGATATTGGTGTCATAGCCCAATATCTTCCTTGTTTAATAAAATCTGAATTAATCTATTTCTTCCACCGCTACAGACCACCATGCATAAGACAATCTTTGTGCAAGTGCTTTATACTCACGACGCACTGTGGAGCGATCAGGAAGAGCCTCGGTTCTTTGAAGAATTTCATTCAAGAGTTCATGGTACTCATTACGACGTTCCCGTTGTTTATCGAAGGGAACCCTTGGTTGAACATGCGAAATAAAAAGATTGGTGCGCTCAACTAGACGATTGTCCATAGTAAAAAGGTTTGAGCAAAGGCACGTGAGGAACATGGCGCTGCTCAAAAAAATTTTATTCATACAGTACTCCTTGATTACACTTGAATTAAAACACTATTTGACAATTTAATTTTAACATATGTAAAAACTCAAATACAAGAGTTTTTATCGTGTGGGTCCATTTTTTATTTCGCTACTATATAAATACTATGCAAAACATATTGGCATGATAAAAAACATCGTTTTAAAGCAATTCTCGTTCATGTTTTTGAAAACATTGATCCAAAGCAGTATTCTGAAAAATACGGAAAAATTTTAAGAGAAATGGATAAAAAATAAGAGAACTATCAAAAAACAGTTCTCTTATTTTTTTTTACGTTCGATCTAAAATATCAGCTTTTACTTTTTATTACCTTCAACAGTATCTATTTTTTGAGCTTGCCTCTGCACCTCTCCCGTTCCTGTAATATGTACGCCAGACTTGGTTCGTTTATGATAGACAGGAGCACCTGATTCATTTGACAATTCTACGGTAGTATTGTTTGACGCATCCATAGGTGGTACTTCTTGAAGCTCAAAAGCTTCTTCTTGCTCCACCTTAGAGGGTGAAGATGGCTGAGTAGAATGTGTAACATAGAAATATACTGCCAAAGCAAAAGCACCTGTACCAAGAATATATGCTGGAATAAATTTTTTAGAAAAAAAAGTCTTTCTAAAAGAAAACGGTACAGCAATGGGTGTAGCAGCAACAGGTATAATAGTTGGCTTGAACAAACGCATTATACAAGCGTCTGCACACAACGCATGTACGATAATGCCGAAAAAACATATTGATAAACACTTGATCTGCATAACTCTCATCCCTTCAAAACAAAAACATATCTGAATCACTTAAATCAAGTGTATGTATTTTTTAAAATTTTTCGAGCATAGAAGAACAAATAATGACAGTATAAAAAATAGTAATGGGTACTGACAATTTGTCAGTACCCATTACTATTTTGAAAACATTACAGACTTATTACTTACACCTCTAACGGCGACGCTGGACGAGGATGCGCCATATGCCAAGCCGCTACAACACGCGCTGTTAAATCATTCATTGCTCGATTTTCCTGTGTAAGTCCACTTCCGAAATCTTTAACATTACACCAATTAAACGGTATATTTAATCGAAAACGCAGAACAAGGTACTCATTGGTATATCCAATAACTGCGGCCGACATTAGTAGCGAACTCTTTGACTCCTTCGGTAATCTTTTGAGCAACCTTATGAGTGCTTCCTTTCATCACTGCAACAGCATTACTATTTTCAACTAAACGAAGAACATCTGTATTATTATTCGAAATATCTTTAAAAGGGGAAAAATAAGTCGCCCATATTTTTCCATCCTGATGCACATTTATTTCAACATGCGATCCAGAATTCACATCTGTAGAGTCCTGCACTATAAAAGAAAACCTATTTTTTTCATCTTTTTCATCATAAATTACGGTTACTTTATCGATTACACAAAGACCATAATTATTATCTACGCTTTCTCCAGCAGGTACATCAATGAAAATATCACCATTTCCACAACCGACACCCTTAAATAAATTTACTTTCAGTTTAATTGGGTAACTTGCATCATTTTTTGTTCTCATCCACTGCGCTGAGAGTCCTGAAGTTCCAAATGCGCATAAAAATATGAGTAAAAATTTTGTAAAGCATTTCATACGATTCTCCTTTTTATAATTAATCAACTTCACCTCTGAAAAACAATCTTTTTTATTTGTCATAATGTCGTTCCCCAAACCACTGACTCAAACTTTTTTTCCTGTTTATTAATTACATCCAACTTTTCCACAGCATCCGTATCGCCTGCATCAACACGTTTTTGTAGTTCAACTTTGCGTTGAAGATACTCATTAGTATATTTAATCGCAAACGCAGAAAACGAAACACTCAACAGACACACAACAATTAATGCTCCTATATTCTTATTCATGAGACCCTCCTGTTTTTAGGTTATTTAATTTTTACACGTATATTAATGATATAAAATTTTATATCCAAATTGCAATGGTTTTATAAAACATTTTTGATCTCATTTATCAAGCACAAAAATATACAGTAAGATAAGGATATATGGCTACCATTATTCCTGATTTATTTTTTTAAAATTAAAAGAACCTTTATTATGATTCAAATTTTCGTTCTTTATGCCGTCTGTGCGTTAACCTTTACGGTTTCAAAAGCGATTCTTTCCTACAGCCCTCCATTTTTTGCAATAGCCGTGCGCATGATTTTAGCGGGAAGCTTTATTCTTACGGGATATGCTCTGTGGAAATGTATAAAAAATAAACAAGCTTTTGTTCAGGATTTAAAAAAAGTTTCATGGTCCGATATAGGCCTATTCATAATCATGATGCTTTTTCATATTTTTATTCCTTACTGCGCGGAGAGCTGGGCGCTCACCCAAATTACTTCAACAGAGTCTGCTCTTATTTACAACCTCTCCCCTTTTGTCGCAGCATTTTTTGCGTTTATTTGGTTTGGTCAAATCATGAGCCGACGCAAATGGATCGGGCTCATACTTGGAACCTGTTCTATCATTCCACTGGTAATCCACTATTATCAGTGTTCAATGTTTGCACAATTTTTTTCATTCAAAATAGTACCTTTACTTCTTGTGCTATCGGCAGTCATATCCAGCGCGTTTGCATGGATCATATTCAAAAAACTTGTGACCGAAAAAGCGTACTCACCCTACACTATCAATGGTATAGCAATGCTCGGTGGTGGTGTTGCAGCTCTTGCTCTAGCATATGCAAATGGCGAACAGGCTATAGCTTTAATATCCAACTGGAGCATCTTTTTGGGACTTACTGCCCTGATCATCATTCTTGCAAATGTTATTTTTTATAATGGCTATGGCATTATGCTCCGCCGATACTCTGTACCCCTGCTTGCGTTCGCAGGTTTTTCAACCCCACTCTTTGCATCATTTTTTGGTATGTTTTTTTTGGGTGAGTGCTTCTCGTGGAACTATCTGTGGTCAACGGTTCTTGTGGCCATTGGTCTAAGAATGTTTTATTCAGAAGAACTTCGCCTGCATTATATCGATACCAAAGCCAACAAATAGTAATCCCTTCCACAAAAATTTACTGACTTATTTGTAAAACAAAAAATTTCCGCATTAACATGACGGTATGAATCGCTCACATCAAAAAAATGCGCAGATTCTATTTACAAACAGAATTATAATTTATTACCATAATTAAAGATGATCAATGAGTTTTTGTTAAAAAAGGAGATTTTTATGAAAAACATAACAACAATATGTGCCAGTGTTTTACTTGTAATCACGAGCATTGCACAAGCATCACATGTAACTATCGAAAACAAAACAGGAGAGACTAAAACGGTGCGTACAGCTACTTATGGTTTGTGCGGTAAAGGTTGGACTGACATATTAAAACCAGGTGAAAAACACGATCGCGTAGAACGCGGTGTATGCGTTATAACATATATCGTTTTACTTGACAGTAAAGGTAATGAGCTTGAGCAATTTAAATACATTCTTCCCGACGAAAGACTCAGAGATATTAGCTACACCATCGAAAAAAACGGATCAGTCATAGCGTACTCAGATGCTGAGGATTTTGGAAGTTTAAATCGTAGTTATGGGCACAGTGGTCTCACCGTTACTGCAGATGGTAAAAGAACCGAAAGAAAAATCTAGTGAAGACCAGCGGCTTTTAAGCCGCTGCATCTGACCAGTTTTTTTCAGTATGTTATTTTTTTTGACTTTATCTTTGGCTTCTATTTGGTATCGCATTCATCCCAAGGCTTAAAAAGCCTTGGGATGAATGCGATTTAAGTAAACAAAGAGGAAGGATCTAAATCCTGTCCTCTTTGTTTAATCTCTAAACATGAACTCATCAAAAGACAGCATATCACGCGTTACTGATACGCGCTCAATCTTTTGTGCTTTTCCATCTACACCAATACACAAAACCACACCCGTTAAAACAAACGGTGGTTTGGTGGATACGCTAAACTTAGAAGGCATTTGGGTTATAAGGTTCTGCAAAACTGATTCGGTGTTCATACCAAGCATTGAGTTTGTAGAGCCACACATACCAAGATCCGTCACAAAAGCTGTTCCTTTAGGAAGTATTTTTTCGTCAGCAGTTGGTACGTGCGTATGCGTACCAACGATAGCAGAAACCTGCCCATCAAAATAATGGGCAAGGCCCATCTTTTCTGAAGTTGCTTCAGCATGAAAGTCTACAAGAACAATGTCGGCACGACTTTTGATAAGGGTAAGTGCCGTCTCGAGTGTTTTAAATGGGCAGAGCAAGAGCTCGCGCATAAACACCCTACCTTGCAAATTGACCACTGCAATAGGCCTATCAAAAATTGGCAAGCTGATAAACGCTATACCTGATCCAGGGCATCCACTGGGATAATTCAATGGACGTAAGAGTGTTTTGCTGGTTGAAATAAAATCCACAATCTCTTTACGAGAAAACGAGTGATTACCGCCGGTGATCACATCGACACCTTGTCGTTCAAACTCGCTTACAATGGCGGGTGTGATACCCCTACCGCCTTTGGCAGAGTTCTCGCCGTTTACGATCACAAGGTCTGGGCAATATTTATCGCGTAAATGCGCAAGCGCGCTCTGCAAAAGAGCGCGCCCAGGTATTCCAACAATATCGCCAATCATAAGAACAGAAACAGTTTTTTTTGAAACATTCTCTTTAACGTGCATATTCTATAGCCCGTTTTTCACGAATAATATTTACTTTTATCTGACCTGGGAATGCGACCTCAGCCTCAATCTTTTTAGCAAGCTCTCGTGCAAGCATGAGCGCATCAGTATCCGCCAAAAGATCTTCTTCAACAATAACGCGAATTTCGCGCCCTGCTTGAACCGCATAGGCCTTTTTGATTCCCTTGAATGAATAGGCAAGTTCTTCCAACTTCTCTAAACGCTTAATATACGTAGAGAGCGTCTCGCGACGTGCACCAGGACGTGCTGCAGAAATTATATCAGCAATCAAAACGATCGGTCCGTAGATTGACGTGAATGGCACTTCTTCGTGGTGGGCTGCAATGGCAGAAACGACCAGTGGATTTTCTCCACAGTGTTTTGCTATATCTGCACCAACCAACGCATGTGGGCCCTCTTGTTCACCGGACACTGCTTTACCAATATCATGAAACAAGCCAGCTCGTAGTGCAAGTTGTGGATTTGGGATACCAAGTTCTTCAGCAAGCATGCGCGCAAAAAGACCAACCTCGATACTATGCGCCAAAACATTTTGTGAAAAGCTGGTACGAAAGTGTAATTTGCCCAGTGCGGTTACAAGTTCTTGTTTTACCCCTTGCAAATTAAGCTGCAAAACAGCGTTTTTGCCATATTCCTCGATCATGTCATCAACTTCACGCTCACATTGCGCAACCGTTTCTTCAATACGCGTCGGATTTATGCGACCGTCAACAATAAGTTTTTCGAGTGAGCGTCGTGCAATTTCGCGACGAACCGGATTAAATCCAGAAATGGTAATGATCTCGGGGGTATCGCCAATAACAAATTCCATGCCCGTGGCCATTTCGAGCGCTTTGATGTTACGCCCTTCTTTACCGATGATACGACCTTTCATGTCGTCATTGGGTAAATGAACTACGTTTGATGAGTGGGACGAAACTACATCAGCCGCTTGCCGTTGCATAATATTTATAAGAAGCTGAGATACTTTTTCTTTAGCATTAGTACGTGCATCTTCTTCAACCTTTTGCATCCAGCGATCTTGTGAACGAGTAACTTCTTCGCGTAACGTATCGCAGAGAAGAGTTCGCGCTTCATCACGAGAAAGTTTAGCAATAGACTCGAGTTTATAGGTTAACTGTTCTTGTCCATGCTTAAGGTCTTCTTCTTTTTGACGAGTAAAATCTTCTTTTTGAATCAGCGTCCGCTCTTTTGATTGAAGTTCGAGTTGTTTATTCTCAAGCTGCTGTTCCTTTTGTCCGAGCTGATCAAGACGTGAATCAAGTTTGAGTTGCGTTTTTTCAAGAACTCCGCGCTCACGACGAATTTCTGAATCAAATTCCATTTTTTTACGATACAACTCATCTTTGAGTTTGAGTTGTGCTTCACGACGTTCATTTTCGAAATCACGTCTGAACTGCTCTCCAAGAGCCTTAACTTCTTTTTCTTTTTGTGAACACAAAAGACTTTTCTTTTGCGCTCGTAAAATTAAAATAACACCGAGAATGTTTATCACAACACCCACGGCTATGCCGATTATAGAAACCACATCCATCGCTGCATCTTTCTTAGTTTATGTGCAAGAAATCGTTTTATCCGAAAGAATTGCAGAAGAAACATTTTCACTTAATATCTGACAATGCCTTTCGTACTTGAGTACCTCAAGCGAAAAAGCTAAAGCAGCACACACGAACATTTTTTTTCGTTGATCACCGGATATGCTTGCACCTAAAGTGCGTACATGATCTTCAAGTCTTTGTGCAGCCTCAGCGAGCAGTTCGCGATCTTCATCACTCATAAGCGTTATGGTTTCTCCACAAATCGTAACCACAATTTTATTCATTATTTGGACTCGCTTATGATTGAATCCACCGTTTTTATAAGCTCATCAGCAAAAAAGCTTGTAAGTTCTTTTTCTTGATGCATTTCTTCAAGTGAACGATTTCCAAGTAAAATATTTTCTTCAAGACACTTGTTCTGTTCACGCAATTGAGCGTTTTCGGCTCGCAAAGCAACAACTTCTTGCTGCAGCGAATCGAAAAACGCTCTCTCTTGTTGTACTTTTTCTACAAGTATCCGTATTCTTTGTTCCAAAAGTTCCATGCCGTTCATAAAGACCCCTTTTCTACGTAAAACATTGAATGCTTCAAAAATGAACGTAGTCAAGGGACAAAGAACGTGTCAAGGAACGTCAAAAGATACACAAAATACTATTTCTTTGCGAGTGCCACAACACTATCAAAAGCAGCTGAATCAAAAATAGCAATTTGGCTAAGCATCTTACGGTCAAGCTCAACATGCTTTAATTTCAGACCGTGAATCAAGGTATTGTATTTCATGCCACGAGCCTTAGCTGCAGCCGAAACACGTGTGATAAACAATGAGCGCATGTCGCGTTTTTTTAATTTACGGCCGACAAAGGCAAAAGCCATTGCACGACGCAACGTTTCAGCTGCGCGTCTAAAAATATTTCCACGTTGTCCCCAAAAGCCTTTAGCAGCTTTTAAAACTCTTTTATGGCGTTTTTTGGTCATCATTCCGCGTTTAATACGTGACATAATACTCTTTCGTAAGTTACTTTATGTATATTATTTACTTAAATTAATGGAGCTATGTGTTGCACATCTCTACTGTTGATGTATGCACCCTTACGCAATGAACGTTTGCGCTTTGAACTTTTTTTAGTCAGCAAGTGACGACGAAAAGCGCTTGAGTGCTTAATCAAACCATTCTTTGTTTTTTTGAATCTTTTTTTAGCACCTGAATGCGTTTTCTTTTTATTCTTCATCAGAGTCCATTCCATTGTAGATTTGTTTTGATATAACAAAATTCACTAGTGAGATTTATACATATAATAAATTGGAAAGGTGGTGTGAGTCAAAAATAATGTGCCTCTTTTTATGATGCACTATGACAAACACCATTGCAATCCTAATATCATTTGTTTTTTAAGTAATAAATTCTTGACCAAATATGTCCTGCTTGTTGCTCTTTTTCTTGCATAAGATTTCCACCAAAATCAGCTTCTGTAAGGAATTGATCAACTTTCGCAAAAAAGGCTGGTCCACGTTCTTCTTTAGTAAGCATTTCACGGCCCTTACCAAACGTGAGCGTCAACTTAAGATGCTTACCATCTTTTAAAAAATTCACGCCCTGGTTCATTTTGGTGAGAAAATCATGCTCTGCAATTTTAGTACGAAATTGCAGCTCTTTGATTTCAATGACCTGTTGCTTCTTTTTTGCTTCGTTTTGTTGCTTTTTTTTCTCATAGAGCATTTTGCCATAATCGATGATTTTGGCAATGGGATAACCCTCTGAGCCTTGTTCTGCTATAACAACAAGGTCTAAACCGGCAACAGCGGCTTGACGAAGAGCATCTTCTTTTGAGACGATACCTTCATTTTTGCCATCTGCACCAATAAGCTGCAACTTGGGGAAAGCAATACGCTCATTGATCATAGGCCCTTTTTCTTGGGATCCTTTTACCAAACCTTTTGACATAAATTACTCTAACCCTTCTTCTAAAAGTTCGTCTTTTTGCACTGTCTCATTGCAACCCAAAAAAACGGCGCTGTTTTTTTCTTTCATCGTAGAACGCACCTGTGATTCAACACGCGCTGCTAACGCTTTGTCTTCCTTGAATAATGCAATCACTGCATCGCGTCCTTGACCTATTTTTTCACCGTCGAATGCAAACCATGCACCTGATTGTTTTACCACACCATATTCTAATGCTGCATCAATCAAGTCACACTCTTTACTCAGGCCTTCACCGAACATAAGGTCTAAGGTTACGATGCGAAACGGAGGAGCCATTTTGTTTTTTGCGATCTTGATTTTTACGCGATTACCTTTTTGAAGTCCCGATTTATCCTTAATATTTTCAATTTTTCTTACATCAATACGAATCGATGCATAGAACTTGAGTGCATTACCACCCGAGGTGACTTCTTTATTTGCGAAAGGCATCGCATTGATCGTATGACGAATCTGATTAATGAAAATAAGAGCTGTCTTCGATTTATGAACAATCGGCGTAAGCTTACGCAATGCTTGAGACATAAGACGTGCTTGCAAGCCAACGTGCTGATCACCCATATCACCATCAAGTTCAGCCTTAGGAACCAAGGCCGCCACAGAGTCAATAACGATAAGATCAATGGCTCCTGAGCGAATAAGCATTTCAGCAATGTCTAAAGCTTGTTCTCCAAAATCTGGTTGAGAAATAACTAAATCGTTAACGCATATACCAAGCTTAGACGCATATACTGGATCAAGGGCATGTTCAGCATCGATAAATGCGCAGATGCCACCTGTTTTTTGTGCCTGGGCGATTGCCTGAAGAGCAAGGGTAGTTTTACCCGATGCTTCAGGTCCATACACTTCGGTAACGCGTCCACGAGGAAAACCATTGATACCTAATGCTGCATCAAGCAACATAGAGCCGGAAGATATGACATCAACAGCCGCCATCGCTTCGCTGTTTTGTCCAAGAAGCATCACAGAACCTTTGCCGTACTGCTTATCAATTTGCCCAAAAACTACGTCGAGCATTTTCTTTTTTGATTGAATTTCGGCACTTTGAGCCGCAGCGAACGGTACCGTTGCGCTTTTTTTTGTTGGTTGGGTCATGATACCTTAAACGTCCTAATCGTTTTATGAAACTGTTTTTACAAGTTGATCTACTACATCTTGTCGTATATTTATTGTAACATGTCTGCCAAGTGACGCAATGACGCTATCTAAAAATTGGTCGCCTTGCGCTCCTTGTCCGCCTGATACACCACATACTTTTTCTGATGGCAATAGTACTTTGTCGAGGCGTACGAAATATGCTCGCGCATCATTTTTATCAACAAATCCTTTGTTAATGTGTACGATTTTTTTCATGCGATCTATGGGCGCTTTTTTATTTTTGAGTCCATCCCAATCAGCCGAAGAAGATACGTTGTAAGTATTAAAGTTCAGGGCAAAATGGTTTTTAATGGATTCAGGATTGGTAAAAAATTGAGCAGTCAATAACTCAACGTCTTTGTCGAACGCAACATGTGCTTTTTCTAATGCATAATCTTGTGCGACCTGAGTCTTTACTTGCTCAAAAGGCAACTGTCGTGAAGGCTCAAATAATACAAGTTCTAAGACATTGGTATTATCTACAAGTTTGCGCGCGCCGGGGCGTACAAGACCTGCAAGTTGTTGATCATGTATTTCAGTTTTTTCTGCCTTGTGTTTTTGAGCAAAAGCATTAAAAGAACCTTGATCTTTGCGAAGAACACCACGAATTTCTTGGCCAAATACTTTTGCAAACGTTTTCGTCTTAATATCTTTTTCAATAACACTACGCACAGATGTCAAATCTTTGTATGTTGCATACTCTTTTTTGTTACGCGCAAGTATCTCAAAACCGCTACTGGTTTTGAATATAGGGCTTACTGACCCGTCTTTAAAAAGAGCGAATGCTTTTTCGTAACGTACTTTATCGTCATTTGAGAGCTTCGACAAATCACTTTGAGCTGTAATAGACCCAAAATCTCCACCTTGAGCAGAACTCTTTTTATCCGTAGAGAACGAACGCGCAAGCGCAGCAAACTGTGATGGGTCTTTTTGAAGTTTTGCGACAATTTCTTGTGCTACTTTTTCATCGGCCACTACAATATGGTTCAAAAATACACGCTCAGGTTTAAGCACATATTCTTTTTTGTGTTCATTATAATATTTTTGAATTGCGTTTTCTGAAATAGTTCTCTCAAAATTTTCAGCTTTAAAGGTCCACAAAAAACCAGTGCGCTTTTCGGTTGTCCAATATTTTTTGTTTTTTTGATTTTCGCTGTCGTAAAATGCATGCAATGTTTTGTCATCAACTTTTTCCGCTTGTTGTTTTTGCAAATAGGTTAAAAAGTCGAGTTCTGCAACACTGAACGTTCTTGGTGCTGAGTCCTGTAAACAAATTAATCGAGACTTGGGTTCATAGTTGGCGTTTTTTATAAGTTTTAATGCCAGGTCTTTTTTTAATGCATTCTCAAACATTCTATCAAAATCACTCAAGGTTAACCCTTGGTGCGCAAGATGCTCTACAAAAGCAGAACGCTGAATATTTCCATTTTGGTCGTACAAATACTGAGGAACAAGATCCCCAAGAGCTCCCATCACATAGCGAGGGTCTTGCAATTTTTCTGCGCTATAGTCACCAGAAAAAACAAGATCCTGTTGATCGGTGAAGAGTTCAAGAAGTTTTTCATTTTTTAATTGATTGATAGCGTATGTTCCAGGATCACTGAGACCTTGCATATTAATTATGACCTGAGCAAACGAGCCAAATTGCTGATTGAAGTATGTAATGATTTTTTTAAATTCTTGTACTTTAAGACGAAGTTCTTGTCGAGTAATTTCGCTATCACCTACACATCCTACGCATGATGCACTTTGGCTTTTTTTAAATAAAGACATTAACCCTGAAAAAGAGAATGAACCAATCAATGCAATCACCATTACAGCAACGATGATTTGCATGCTGCGCTTACCGCCCATTATGTTATCTCGTATCTCTTGTATCATTAGTCGTTCCTTTTCTTAAGATGTTTCTTTTCTAACATCACTTCGCCAGTTTATACCTTGATAATTTTATATCCGGTTAACTTGTTTTTGCGTGCGATATTAGTAACCATATTTTGTACCTTCTCAAGCAGCATCACGTCCGTTACAACTTGATACCATTTTTGCTCACACACCCTTTTGCCTTTGTGTATTTTTATGCAACGTTCTACTGCATGTACAGGATAACCTGCCAAAAGAAGCTTGTCTTTAAATTTATTTGCTGAGGTTTTTGTTCCAAAACCGGCAAGCTGTGCATACGCTCTTTTGCTCTTAACCTGTTTGTGAGAAATAAGAACGGGCGATGTCGTTGTTATTTTTTTTACCATTTTTTGAGAAGCTTGTTGATGCGACATTGTCGATGGCTTGGACGTTTTTGTTACTTCCACGGCCTGCTGCTCATGCCTATCATCTTTATATTCTTCTTCTGTTATGCGTTCGGAGCTGCGTTTTGCGAGATATCCATTACGTGCAAGGGCACATAGCGCTCCTTGAATTTTCTCATCCAGTGTATATTGACGAAGAAGCGAATTATATTCTTTCGCTATTGATCGCTTGCCCCAAAAATAGCCAACGACAAAAAAGAACATGCACGATAATAGTGCACCGGCTACCATATATTTTTCGTACGACTTTTCCATGCTGCTCCAAAATTTTCAGTTCAATAACGATGATTCCACCCTCGACACGCAAGCTCCCAGCGCTCCATAATGGCAGTAAGTACGTGCCATTTGGGCCGCAAGGCTTGACCTGATTAAATAAAGACAGAAAATTACCTGTCAAAATGCTCTGCTAAGAGTTGTTTTAGATATAAATCAGGGGCACACAATGTCAAGTTTATTGTTAAAAATTTTATGCCACGCTCTTGTAACATGCGTTTAAACCGACGATTGAACGTTGCTTGTTTTTTTGCGTATTGACGCGTTGCAATGTGTATGAGCTCTTTTGTCTGCGAAAGCGATAGAGCCCCCGAAAGATACTCTATGATTTGCGGGTACCCAATGATATTTCGTTTTTTGACAAAATCGCACCATTCTTCAGAAAGCCCTGCAACTTCGTCTATCCATCCAGAAGCCAGCATTTCGTCAATGCGCAGGGACATGCGGTTCCATAAGTCTTCTTTTTCGCGTTCTACAAAAACAACAGTCGCTCCAAAATCATGTTTGCGAGGGGACAACGATGAGGCCCTTTCGCCCGTTTTATAAAAAATTTCAAGGGCTCGTTGAATACGGTATGCATCGTGAGGATGTATTTCTTGAGCCCTGAGCGGATCAATAGAATTGAGATGATCCCATGTTATGTTATCGATTGATAAAGATGCATTTTCTGTATGTGCTACCGAGTGATGAGCAAAAAAAAGTGAGTACAAATAAAAACTTGATCCCCCGACCAGACAGGCGGTTTTGTTGCGAGACTCGATATCAAGACATATTGATTGTACATGATGAGCATAGTCCATTATAGAAATGACCCGAGCGTCATGTACGATATTGAATAGGTGATGCGGAACCAATACCTGCCCAAGATCCGGTTTTGCCGTGCCAATGGTAAGTGGTGTATACCATTGGCACGCATCCGCATTGATAATTTCTCCATCAATTTTTTCACAAAACAGTTCGGAAAAAGAACTTTTTCCTCCGGCCGTTGGTCCACAAAAAATGTATCGTCCCACCGAATGCTGTTTCATCGTAAAATGCTTCTTTATCTAAGATTCTTTTTCATTGTTTTTATACGTGCTATGTTTTTGCAGTACTTTACGTGCTTCTTTCTCATCAATATGATGCACGAGAGAAACTTCTTCGGCAAGCATAAGCTCAACTTGTGATAAAACGCTTTTTTCACCAAAAGACAGTTCTTTTGTTTGAGAAAGAAAGCGTAAGTCCTTGTAAATTTCGCACAAACTTAAAGGATCGCCCGATGACAGTTTCGTCTGATAGCTTTTGTTCCTTCGGTTCCATGTTGTGGCGAGAAATTCTTTAAGCGATATTTTTTTTGCAGGATGTGCAAGGGACACAAAAACTTCTTCCAATTTTTTTTTGCTACTTAATGGGCGTATGCCAACCAATTTTGCATTATCCAAAGGAACGAGTATCGTTGCGCTTTTACTTATAAATGTTAGTTCGTAATACATAGTTTCACACCCGTTCATCGTTCTTTTGATGATACGTGTAATTTCTGCTACCCCATGACCCGGATATACCACATATTGTTTTAGAACAAACATTACTTCACCCTTTTTTTCGATCGATTAACAAATAAATAATCGTCGCAAAAAAGGCTTACCCTCGAAGGCAAGTATACGCCGCAAACATTTTTTTTGCATCTGTCTGTTTTTGCGGTAGTATTGAAACATTTTTTGTTCGCAGGCGTTCGCCTGTTCTTTGTCACCGGGTTAAGCCTTCGCCCATACGATACGTAATTACTACCGTTGTGGAGGGCGAATGCCCATACGGGTCAAAGGGCCCTGTCCGCCGAAGCCCCATGGCGAGAATAAGTGTGATCGTCTGGGCTGCGTGCCGGACGTAGCTTTAGCATAGGCTGGTAAGCTTCGTGCGTAGGCTGGAAGAGCCTTATTTGTGTATTTACCCGTGTGCTTTTTCCGCCATTGCAAAAAACTTATCAGCACGCATGCTGCCGCTATTGGCACGATATACCAGCGATCTTTAACCCATACAGAAAAACTGAGCATATTGTGTACGTGGTACGCCGCAAGGTATTCAAGTATTTTTTTATACATTCGGTCTACAACCGTAAATAGATCGTCTAATGGCAAGTTTGAAAATTGTATATAAAAAAAGGCGATATCGTAAAAAAACGATTTATCACCATGCGAGCAGAGCTCTGTGAACAGTTGCGAAAAAACAAAGTACGTAAACTCGTACGACTGAGAAAGCACTACTTCGCGAGAGCATGTCTTCATAGATTCAATTGTCTGAAAAAAAAAGTCATGAAAATTTTCAAGTGAAAATGCTATGCAATAGTCTGATGTATGCGCTGAAAAATAATTCTTTTTCATCATATTAAAAAAATAATTACGCGTAATTATGGGTTCAGGAAAATCATTTTTACATAGCAATATTCTTTTTGAGCCACAAAGTCGTTCCAGTTGATAAAATTTTGCGTGCAAATCGTCAATAGATCCGCAAGAAAAAAGTGGCGAGAACACAAAAAACATCATTAAAAAACAAACATACTGCTTCATTTTTATGCACCTTTCGAAAAAGCATAGAAGAAAATATAGCGCAATTCACTTACCTATTTGCTCAGGATCGCAAAAATTAAAATTTTCTCGCAAGCGTCTTGCAAAAACGCTGGCAAAGTCGAAGCGAGAAGCGAAGCTTGAAAAGCAAGCAATCGAAGTGAAAGACGATCAGGCCAGCGTGGGGCAGGCAAGGAAAAGCGAGGACGAGAAAAAAGTTGAGTGTAACTGACTAAGAAAATGTAAAGAAATATATTGACATATAGCAAGAAAAAAAGTATAAATTTCAGCGTACCGTCAGGCAAAAATACACTAACGAAAGGAATTGGAACAATGGCAAAAATTATTGGTATCGATCTTGGAACAACTAACTCAGTTGTCGCAATTATGGAAGGCGGAACACCAAAAGTTATTCCTAATCAAGAAGGCGCCAACACCACCCCCTCAGTCGTTGCGTTTACCAAAGATGGCAAAAAACTTGTAGGTACTATTGCGCGACGACAAGCGGTAACAAATCCTACAAACACTATATTTTCTATCAAGCGCTTCATCGGACATACGTATGAAGAAATGAAAGAAATTGCAAAAAAAATGCCTTACAAGGTAGTTAAAAGATCAAATGGTGATATTGCCGTTGATATTGAAGGCAAAGATTATACCCCGCAAGAAATTTCTGCGGCAATTTTAACCAAACTTAAAGAAGCTGCGGAGAACTACGTAGGACAAAAAATTACCGAAGCGGTTATCACCGTGCCCGCCTATTTCAATGATTCACAAAGACAGGCAACTAAAGATGCGGGAAGAATTGCAGGATTAGACGTTAAACGCATCATCAATGAACCAACAGCTGCGGCTCTTGCATACGGCATGGACAAAAAAAAGAACGGAACAATCGCGGTATTTGACTTCGGTGGCGGTACGTTCGATATTTCAGTTCTCGAAATTCATGATGGCGTGATTGAAGTAAAAGCAACCAATGGTGACACCCAACTTGGTGGTGATGATATTGATAACATCATCACAAGCTATCTCATCGAACTATGCAAACAAGAAAATGGTATCGATCTGCACGCAGACAAGATGGCACTACAAAGACTCAAAGAAGCTGCAGAAAAAGCTAAGATCGAACTTTCAACTCTGGTTGAAACTGATATCAATCTTCCCTATATCACAGCTGACGCAACAGGACCGAAACATCTTAACGTTAAATTAACGCGCGCAAAACTTGAAGATTTGTGCTCAGATGTATTTAGAAGACTTTTGGAGCCATGCAAAAAAGCAATAGCGGATGCAGGTATATCTAAAAACGAGATTGACGAAGTGTTACTCGTCGGTGGATCAACACGCATACCACGCGTACAAATGCTCGTAAAAGAGTTTTTTGGCAAAGAACCAAACAAATCAGTTAACCCCGATGAAGTCGTCGCGGTCGGCGCAGCGGTTCAAGGAGCGGTCCTCGCGGGCGAGGTAACTGACGTGTTGCTTCTTGACGTTACGCCATTGTCACTCGGACTCGAAACGCTTGGCGGTGTTGCTACAAAAATCATCGAGCGAAACACCACCATCCCAACGCGCAAATCACAGGTATTCAGTACCGCAGAAGACAATCAAACTGCAGTGGATATCCATATCGTCCAAGGTGAGCGCGAGTTTGCAAAAGACAATAAATCACTCGGCAGATTCAGGCTCGAAGGCATCCCTGCCGCTCCAAGAGGAATGCCTCAAATTGAGGTCACATTTGATATCGATGCTAACGGCATTGTTAACGTGTCTGCAAAAGACAAAGGCACAGGCAAAGAACAAAAAATTACCATTACATCAAGCAGCGGCCTGAGCAAAGAAGACATAAACCGCATGGTCAAAGAGGCTCAAGAAAATGAGTCTAAAGATAAGGCAGCGCGCGAAACAATCGAAAAACGCAACAAACTTGACGGTATGATTCTTGAGCTCGAAAAAACACTCAAAAACAATAAAGAAAAACTTTCTGAATCGGATATTGAAGATTCAGAGAAAGCTTTAGAAAAAGCCAAAGCAGCACTCAAAGAACACGAGAATAACGGCGAAGAATTACAAAAAGCAACAGAAGAACTTCTCACTCAAGCACACAAGGTTGCTGAAATTCTCTACAAAGAACACGAAAAATCAGAACCTGATCATAGCAAAAATAATACCGATGGATCTAAAGACCAAAACGGACCTATCGATACGGATGCTGTATAAAGTATTTATATTATTACGATATCCACAAGGAACGATTGTTATAGTCGTTCCTTGTTTTGTTTATATAGCAAAAACATTTTCACCACGTTCTTGTACCCTATAAAACATCTGTGGCATACATGATATATGGCATAGGGTGACGTGCACCTTTTTTACAAAAAATTATAGCGAAGTCCATTAAGCTATGCACATTCGTGATCATGAATAGTGTGATTTAATCGCATAAACAAAAGATACGTTTGAGCGGGCCACCAAGTGATGAGCATGTCACTTGGGCTCTTGCCATACCTTCTTAAAAAAACAAGGGATCACATGAAGAGAATAATATTTTTCACAAGTCTTCTCTTCTGTTCTAGTACCCATGCAATGCTCAAAAAACAATCTTGGGTTTCTTTTCCTTTATCCATTCAAACGCAGGCAGTACGACAATCTGTTATTGATGAGAACCATAATCATGAACTCATCGTAAGCCTAAAAACAGTCTGTAGAACATTTCGAAATATTTTGAATAATTCATGCGTTGAAAATATTAATATACCAACCATGACACAGAGAGAATTTGAGCTCTTTTTACGAGCACCACAAACAATGCATGATCGCGTGCTCAGCATAACCGGTGACAGTCTGCTCGATGATTACATGCTAAATTATCTCATAACATTATGCCCCAACGTACAAACCCTTGACCTTTTTCGCTGTAAAAACCTTAACAGCGCCGGGCTACAAAACATATCCAGACTGGGTAAACATCTTATAAATCTCACATTGCCCGAATCATGCTTGCTCATCAACATAGACCATCTAAACGCTATCATCAACGCATGCCCGCAGGTAGAGCATCTCGCATGGTATTATCTGCAGCCAGGGATACTAACACCTCCGAACATAGACCATCTTGAGCATCTGATCCATATAAGCATGCATGCTAACCAAAACATCGACGAAACAACCATTAAAACTCTCGCTCAATCATGCCCACATATCCAATCAGTTAACATAACCACACAAAACCAAAATTCATCGATTCCATCGATTAAAAAGAATGCGTCAATTGTGCATGCGCTTGCACTCATCCCAAACCTTAAACATATGGCATTGAGTTCAAATTGTTTAAGTAATCCACACGTATTGTCACACCTCTTAAAAACACATTCTCGCCTCAATAGCCTTGAGTTGCACAATCAGGGGCCAGTCAATCCACCCAATAGCCTGATCCACATAGCCAATCTCTACAATCTCTCTCAAATACATCTTGAAGGATTACGTATCGACGATGAGTTCATGAATGCCATCACCCTACACTGTCCTTTAAATTCTATTACTCTAAAAAATTGCATTGGCACCACACCCCATACATTCGCGGCGATTATGCATTGCGGGCAACGCCTTACAAGCCTTGCATTGTGTGGCTTTGACACAATGATATATGCCTATCACCTATTACCCCACATAATGGGATCGTGCTCGCGCATACGTACGCTCGAGCTGGGAGCTCATACAGATCCACAACAAGATGCAGCTGCATTGTGCATTTTGTATCTCGGAGCTCATTTGAAAAATTTACATATATACCTACACAACACTCCTGAGGCTCAAATTTTAGTACAAGAGTTGGCAAATCACTGTCCCAATATAGAAAATTTGCATATTCGTGGTGACCTAGGCATATCAAAGCAAACATTCGAACGTATGACAGAATTAAAAAAGCTCACGCACATAAACCTCTCGCATTGCCCAGCTCTTGACAGAGCAATGGCTAGACACATCATTGCCCAACTACCTAAACTTGTTTCATTCTCAGCGCTTGTTTTTTGGCCACCGCTTAAAAAGCATTTTTTTCAACATGATTTTATTGATCGTATTAGTGTATACGCAATCAGCTTTCCACATATAGATATCTCAACACGTAGAGAAATTTAGGGCTTCACATTCACGTATCAGCAAAAAATGTAACTAAAAAACAGACCTTATAGCGAAACTCACTAAGCCCTGTCCACGTGTATGTGTAAAAAAGACTGTAACAATCGCATGTTTTTCGAACGCACATGAGCGTGCCCAAATAGCGCGAATTTCCATGACCATACATATATACATTCGCCAGTCAATGCTTAATTTTATATTTGACATTTTTAATAAAAAATATATAATCATTTTCAGAAATATAAACCATTTAAAAGGGAATTTTTATGAAAGGCAGATTCAACAGCGAAGTGCATCACTTGGAAATTGACCAGTGAGGCGAAGAAATTCTTCGTTTGGGGTTAAATAATTCAAAGTTTTTCGAGGTCGAT
>LCAT01000004.1 GCA_000996695.1 candidate division TM6 bacterium GW2011_GWE2_41_16
TAAGGCTTCTCGTGAATTTGTTGAATTTTTGAACAGCACTTTTTTTGAATACAAATTTTTTAATCTTGGTGTCAATTTAGCGTGATAGATCTATAGGCTATTTTTGACCTGTGCAAACAAGCCCATGGTTTATACAATCAAATCGCATTATGTATGATTTGTGAATGTGCAAAGACCCAAGTGACATGTTTATCACTTGATGGACTGCGCTATAATTTCACTTTATTGACATTTTTTATAATTTTGACAAAATAAAAATATTCAAATAAGTAAAAATAATTTAAAGTTAAGTAAAAAAATCATGTCAAAATTAAAACACATGTGCCTTATTATGATGCTGTTATGCTTTTTTCCTTTTAACGCATCTTCTGTAAGTTTTTTGCATACATCATCATGCCACAAAATATTTTCACATCGTTTTATACGATACACAACATTACCAACAATCACATGTTTATGTGTTGCTGGAGTTATTTGTGTGTATGCATACAAACAAAAGAAATTACGTCGCACGCACATTAATCGCGCTGTACACACGACTCAAAACAATCTTCCTCATATAGTTCCGATAAAAATAATATCCACACCTGTTTTACCACAGAAACAACACCCTACAATTACACCCATACCAGCTCTAATACCTGTGCAACCAACTCCAATCGTTATCAATAACGAACCTCTTGCTGATCAGCAAAAATATAGATTGCCACAACGCCCCAATAAACATCAGCCTCCAAACCTTCGGCATGGCCAAAATGATTGTTGGGTTAATACGTCTTTACAATTCTTGCTTGCAATGCCTGAACTTTATGATGGCCTTGTATCTAACTCCATACAACTAGAACCTCCTGTGCAACTAGATAGCACAGAGATTATTAATCAAATACATACCGAACCAGAAAGCATTGAAGAAAAAATGTTTCAAACACTTGCATGCATGTATGCATGGAACCAAGAAAAAACGCTACCTGCAGAATTTGCAGGTAAACCATATCCACGAGATATATGTATACAACAAAATCTTATCGATATTTCTGGTGATCAAAAAATAAGATGTGAACAGTTTTATACAAATATCATCGACTGGATAAAACATAATCATCTTGAAGACGATATTATCGCGTACAATTCGCTATGGGCCCAAACAACTCGTTTGGCCTACGGACAGCCAGGTAGAGCTCATAGACTCATAACCCACATGCTCGCTCCCATTGGTCGCCAAAATTCTCTTTTTATACAGTTAAACCCATCAATCAATTCCACAGGTGAATATTTTGTTTTATCTAATAAACCTGCACCGCTTTATATGTTAAGCGAAAACTTTGCAGGCATGGCCCCAACGGCACAAACAAATACCCAGCATCAACAGTATGATCTTGTTGCAGCAGGAGTAAATTTGCATGAGCAACATTGGATAGCTTATGTATACAAAAATAACTCATGGTATTCATGTAACGATGATGGCACGATGGATAATATACAAAGTGGAATCAACCTCATCACTCAACCATCGCCAGAATATGATGCCATGCTTAAACAGTTTCTTTGGCAAACTACACCGCAAGGCGGAAACACTGGATTTTTATATCTGTACCGTAAAAGACCATAATGTTATACACATAAACATATAATACGTTTGAGGAAAATCATGCCAACAACGATGAAAAGTTTTTTTATGAGCATACTCGTTTGTATCATTGTTCTACATGCACCACACGCAGTAGCGATGACGACACTTTCTGCACATAGCATCATGCGCAGCAACTGTGCAGGTTCACGCCTTATGCGCCGCTATGCATTACCTACCATCGCATGTTTGTGCATCGTAGGAGCGATCTATACATACATAAGAAAAAACAAGTCTCACAAACCTTTGACACCTACACAATTACCAAGTCCAAAAGCTCCTGCAATGCCCAAAATTTCTGAAACGAACTCTGGTGAAAAAGAACCACAGCGTGCTACACCTTCTTCTACTACCGCAACAACAAATGGGGAACAAAAAAAAGGAGAAGAACCCATGAACGCACAAACCTTTGCTGCCACCACCATTGTCACAGCTCTTTTTGGAGCTACAGCACAAGCAACATCACCAGCTGAAGCGCTTCAGAACTTTAACCGCGAATTAACAACAGTTGAACAACAATTGTATCGATTACCGCCGCGGCCAAACCCGAATCAACCGCCAGCTCTTTTGCAATGTGGCACTAATTGTTTTATTAATACGGCTCTTCAACTATTTTTTGCCATGCCCGAACTTTATGAGGGACTCAAAAATGGTACTATTACCATTTATCCCCGAATATTAGAAACAACAGGCCCGAAGCTTGCTCAGGAACAGGTGTCACGTATTAATAATTTTTTTGAGAATCTTGTGCCTCTTTTAGTTTGGGAACAAGGCAAGCCATTACCAGTACAATTAGGCACAACACCGTTCCCTGCGCAAAAACATCTACGTGATATAGATGTCTCACCAGCGGGAATAGCACACTCGGCCTCTTTTAACCAAGCGACACGAGCACTGACTAATGAACCGGAATTTGGAAATGCCACACAACTCATAAGAACTAGCTTAAACAACTTAAAAGATTCTTCTTTCACATTTTCATTCTTCCCAAATGGACGTGCACCAACTAAATTTTTTCCCGATACTTTCGATGAAACAAAACTTGCCCCATACGAAGACCTATCAATATATACATACAATCCTGTAGAAGGAGCTAACTACACGGTTAGTCAGTTTATACAAGCAAGAACAGATAACTATATCAACCAAAATCGCGCATACGCTGCACAAGAAAATTTACCCGTACCTCCATCTGCACATTTACCTCGCTACATTATCTTTGACAAGCTGTCTACGATTATAGATAACGTACGACATGATAATATTAAAGATATTGATCTAGAAATTGATATTACTAATCCAGACACTCCAGCAGAAAAAGCTCGCTATCAGCTCGTCGCCGCAGAAGTGAATCTTCATAATATCCACTGGATAGCGTATGTATTAAAAAATGATACCTGGTATCTTTGCGATGATTATAAATATGATGGACAAAAAAATAGCGTAGAACCTATCACTTTATCCTCGCCCCAATATCAGACTATGATTAATCGTTTTACTGGCCAGAGAAAATCAAGTGGCCTTGATATGGGTTACCTATTTATCTATAAACGCATTTCATAAATACTCGTAATCACTGACAAAACACTACCAAGCGCTTTGGAAATCCACATCCGGGCGCTTATTTTTTTGAACCCATAATCCACATAGAAGCCTCGATATTTTGTAGACAAAAAAAACCCTTGCAATATAATTAAAATATTCAATTAGTGAAATATATAATTATATCGAGTTGTTATGAAAAATTTAAAAAGCTCTTTTTTGCTCGCGCTATTACTTCTCAGCTCGCTTAGTTCACTTCAAACACATGCTATGGCTCAACTACCCGCACGCGCTTTGCTGAGCAATTTTTTTTCACCACAGTTTATACGTAAATACACCCTACCAACTGTTGCAGGCATTTGTGCGCTCGGGGCAGTGTATGCTTTATTTTTCGAACGAACCCCATTTACCCCACGCACTGACACAACTCAGCCACCATGCCTATGGTGGAAACGTAATGACTGCTGGGTTGAGACGGCCCTTCACATGTTATTCGCTATGCCCGAGGTATATGACGGTCTTAAAGCTGGTACGATTACTATTAATCCAGACGCTTCCGTTCAAAAAAGAAAACTTATAGAAACTCTAATCCCACTGCTCGCTTGGGAACGTGGGGAACAAATCCCTACGCAGATTGACGGGCAACCTTATGCGGCAGACAAGCATCGATATGATTTAACATATGATAGCAATGGCGCCGCATACTCAGATAAATTTTATCGTGCAGCGTGTGCAGCAACAGAAGTTGAACGAGGAGATTTTGGTACAGCTGATGAACTTCTTGAAACCATTTTGTATACCCTTTATGAGCCACATTCACACATCATATCAACACGTCATAGCATATTAATAGCAATTGCTCTTGGAAGAAATATTCACAAATCTGTTTTACAAAACAGTTTCGTTGGTATGCCAAACGACCTTACTACAGAAGAACATCCGCAATATATTTTTCTCCGCAAATCGGACTTTTCAAGAACAATGCTATTTAACCCTCTCCAAGAAATTTCTATCGAAAAACCACACCCGGGGGCACCCCGCACAACATACAGACTTGTAGCTTCTGCACATAATTTACACAATAGTCACTGGATAGCCTATACACAAAATCATCGTGAAGAAGGCTCACCTTGGTATCGTTGTTACGGCATGAATAGCCAACCCAATAAAATTGACACTGCCGATAAAACATTTAAAAATTTTACCAAACAACTCAAGGGCGTCACAAAAAAAGTAACAGTAAAAATAGAAAATAAAGAAAAAATCACCGAACAGCATGATCAAGCCGTATTATTTGTATACAAAAAAATTACATAAAATAAAACTCAAAAAAAGCGCCGGGGATTAAAAAACTCGGCGCTTTTTTACATTTATCTGCCGCGTTCTGCTGCTGCAATATATGCAAAATACATAAAATAGTTATTTAACAGGTCATCAGAAGATCCATACTGATTGTCGGCAAAAAAATAGTCCACCAGGCACTCTCTGACCCTGCCAAGCTCCCTACGCCTTCCGGTTTTGTGTAGCCGCGGGTCGATGATGGTATAGTCAATTAATTCAAGAGCACGAAATAACGCGGCCTCGCTTTTGAGCATATTTTCGTCTTTTTTCCAGTTAATTGCCCGCCCGACATCAGCACCTATATTCGCCATTTGCATGGCAAATGAAAATTGGTACCAACGTCCCGATGCAAATAAATTTTTGTGCTGTACAAATGGGGTTTCTTTTGCACAAAAACTCATACTTTCACCATATTTATTACCATTTTTTTTATTTTTTCACGAACAGCTAAATCGTCAACTCCACGAGTTCTGTTGCCACGACTTGGTCGCATATTAATCATTGAGTCAAATTCAATAAAACTATCCGTACCATACAGATCGGGATGCAGGTTGATTCCCCACAAATTATCTTGTTCAGATCCCTCTTCTTCAAGCAAAAACACTTCTTGATCAACATGCATTTCTGCATCAACTACCATAATATTTTTTTCTAGATCAATCACTGCTTTTACCAGTTGCTGGTACATTTTTTGCGACATCTGTTCAAGCTCGGCAAGCGATATACTCGTATCTACTTTTTGCATACAAATCCTTATTTATAACGATATTTCTTTGAGATACAATGGCTGGCAGAACGGCACAGTTTGGATAACATCATCAAGCTTGTGAGCGTCATGCTCAACGATCGCATGCGCAAGCATTTGTATGGTCGGCACTGTCACAAATGGATCGAGAATCTCGGCTCCCATTTCATGAGCAATGGCACAGATATCGAACTTCTCCCATGCATTACCTGCTATCACAACACGCTCATGCATGCTGCACTTAAGCCGAAACTTCTCAATAAACTCGTCCTTTGAGCAAAAACCCACGTTAACATGTTGCTCGCTCCAGGTATAGGCATAATCAGTAAACCAGCCGTAATACACGTCTTGACCAAACGCGTACAACGCCACGCACACTGCTTGGTTTTGTTGCAGGTCTACCTGTTTGGCAAGAGACCAGAGCATCAACTTTACCCCGTGCGCCGCATGGATAGGCAAGCCGCTCGCCCAGGCAAGTGCATTAACTGAAGCCACGATATTGCGTAGCGTAGTAAACGGCGCTGGACCACGGTATAAACCTATGGCAGAGCAATCACACAAAGAACAATCATTTGTTTTTAAAAGCTGATCAAGTGAAAGAATAAACTGTTGATTTGATTGATGGTTTGAGAGCGATACCGTTGCACACAGTGCATCATCAATCAAAAGACCGATGTGCGTTGTTTGATAATCACACAGTACAAGAGACGTTATGTTTTTTTCTTTTCGACGTAACATTTGTTTTGTTGGTAAAAAAGTGAAAAAGAATCCATTTCGAGCGGCCGCTCTCGCGGTAAAATAATCTTACCACAGTTCAGACATTTCCATGCATCACTGTTGGTAAAATTATCAAAAAAAGATTGTATGACCATCATTCCCGCACACTTTGGACACTTCATGACCGACTCCTTTTTTTGTGGGATTGTCGCTAGAAACAGGCGTTCACCTGTTAATGTGTCCTATAAGACCACACTATTAATGCGTCCTCAAGGAACGCACTATTTTGACGTTTGTTTCGTAATCAATTGCACCTGAATATGTGCACGTCTTTTTTTCAAATCGCAAACAACCTCAGCAAAACCATACCCATCGACAATTCTATTTGTCAAGAGAACCACGACCAGAGAGTAGGTATGAGTCAAGAATAAGCGCAGCTGCACGAGCATGCTCTTTACGCTTTTCATTCGCCATCTTGTCCTTGGTGGTTTTGTGCGGAGCAACATGTTTGCCCATGCTCGCAGCGCAGCGCGAGCTCAAACGCTCATCACACCATACCCACTCAACGGTAGAAAAGCGACTTTGAAGCGCATCAAACGCCTCACGCGTGCGCTTTGTCTGATCGCTTTCTGTTCCGCTCATCGTCTTAGGCAGGCCGACGACCATAAGCGTAATCTTTTCTTTGGCAATAGTTTCCTGTAAAAAAGCATCAAGCTCATCACGCTCAACCGTTGTGTACGGACGTACGATGGTGCGTGTAAGGTCAGAAATTGCGACCCCGACCCAACGGTCACCTACATCTAAACCACAAGCACGACTCATAAAAAAACTCCCGTTAATCTCAACTAAAAATGGTTGCTCACTAGAAAGTATCAGGCATTCGCCTGCTTTGACATAGACTATTATAGCCATGACTATTTAGCACGCCATCGCCAACATACTAAAAAAGCTTGTTTTTTCGCGCTTTTTCGTGTGTATGTATATGTATCTGTGGACTTTTCGCTGTAAAAATTATTGGTCGCATAAAACTATCAGCCTACGCTAAAGCTACATCCGACAGGTTGCTGGTAAGGTGGCTTATATATTATGTCACCGGGTTGAGGGTGAAACCCTCACGAGTTAAGAGCCCATAGTCTTCAATGTTTCAGACTTTGGTCTTACGGGTTACGGGCCTGTCCGCCGAAGCTTATTTCCGCCGTAGTTTTTTTGCATAGAAGAGTTAGCGAAGGCTGGATAGAACCCGTATACTAATTCACGTCTATCCCAAAAAACTTCTTTTATTTTCATGCGAAAGGGTCGCAATGAATCTTGCTCTTCTTGAGACCGTCATCAGTAATATCAGCGATGTAGTATGCGGTTGGCCACTGATTGCCACCGTGCTTGTCTTAGGCATACTCACCACTATTATGCTCGGCGGCGTCCAGTTTAAATATTTCTTGGATTCCTGGCGTTTTATTTTTGCACCGGCCAAACAGACAGCGGCATCATCTGATGCAATCACTCCCTTTCAGGCATTTATCAACGCGCTCAGTGCAAGTATCGGTAACGGCTCGATCGCCGGCATGGGCGTTGCGATGTTCTTAGGCGGCCCCGGCGCAGCCTTTTGGATTTTAATTTTTGGTATTTTTTATCTCTCTATCAGATTTAGCGAGGTCTGTGCAAGCTGTCTCTGGCCACAAAAAGAACCCGGCGCCGTGCTCGGTGGACCAATGTCCTATCTTAAGCGTTTCCCTTACATCGGTAGCGCATTGGCAGCAATTTATTGCGTGTTCATTTTGTTTTACACGTTCATTGCCGGCTCTGCAATGCAAAGCAACTCGATCGGCATCGTGCTCAACCAACTTACCGGTGCACCGCTTATACTCATTGGTGGCGTACTTTTTTGTGCATTACTCTACATTGCGTTCGGTGGTTCAAAACGCATCATGATGGCTGCAGAAGCGATCATCCCTTTTAAGGTTGGAATATTTTTTATCACTGTTATCGCAGTACTCGTCACTCATTATACCCAAATCATTCCCGCGCTCATATTGATCATTAAAAGTGGTATGAGTTGGCAATCATTCTCTGGTGGCTTAGTCGGTGTCGGCATACAACAAGCTATGAGCCAAGGCCTCATTAAGACTATTAATGCAACCGAAGCTGGCGTAGGTACCGCAGGTATTTTATTTGGCGCAACCGAAGGCCAGGACCCGGTACGCAACGGTATCATGTCCATGAGCACAGCGTTTATCAGCAACTATCTGGTTTGTTTTGTGATCATGCTCTGCTTTGTAGCAACAGGCAGCTGGAACTCCGGGCTGCAAAGCACTGCGCTTTTTAGCGCAACCATTAGCACCACGTTCGGTTGGCTTGGTTGCTGGATTGCCTCATTCTTGGCGCTTTCGTTTGGTCTTGGTGTGGCAGTTGCCTACATTTTTATTGGCAAACAGTGTTGGATGTACCTTACCAAAGGTCGCGGCATTACACTCTATAACTTAATTTTTTGCTTTGCTGCAGCAGCAGGTACAGTAGGCTCAATATCGATCGTGTGGAATTTGGTTAATCTGGTTAACGCAGGTCTGATTTTCATAAATGTGCTCGGTCTTGTATACTTACTCCCACATCTCAAAAAAGCGCTGAAAACCTACACTATTCGTGAAAAACGAAACAATTAAGAATTCAATTTGAAATTATTTAAAGAAAATAGTTGACAGAAAAATTATAATCTTTACAATCATTTTACATATAATAAAAAGAATGTGTGAAGTAATAAAACAAAAGAAAGGACTTAAAGGAGAAAACACACACCTCAATGAACATAAAATAATAAAAAGGTCTAGTAGGAAACGAAGCAGAAAAAAATGAAATATCATGTTCAATCGTTTCATAACCAAAAGGAAAAACATATGAAACATTTCTTAAAACTCAGCGCATTGTGCGCAGTAGTCGCTTTCTCAGCTCCAGTATCAGCAATGCAAAAAACCGAAGCAACTCCAAAACCTGTAGCTCCAACAACTGAAGCTGCAAAAGTTGTTGAACCTGGCTGCTTCAAAAGAGCATGCACATACGTTGCAACTTCAAAAGTTGGCACAGGTTGTTCTTGGGTAAAAAACAACAAGGCAAAAACTGCAAAAGTATCAGCAGCAGTTATCACCATCGGTGCAGGCTTTGCAGCAGCTAACTACTTTGCAAACAAGTTCGGTTTCAGAAACATCGCTTTGATGGCAGATGCTGGCGTAGCTGGCGTAAGTTTGATCAGCTTTGTTGGTTACAAACTCTTTAACAAAGAAGCAAGAACTGCAAGAACAACTGCAGCCGTTAAAAAAGCAGCAGACAAACTCAAAACTGCAACAGAACTCGTAGCAAAGCTTGATGCAGACCTTAAAGCAGCTCAAGATGCATTCGATGCTATAGAAGAAGGTAAAGACGCAGCTGAAAAAGCAACGTTAGAAAAAACACAAGCAGCTCTCAAAAAAGCTCAAGCAGCACTTGCAAAACTTCAGCCAAAAAAAGTTGAAGAAAAAAAAGAAGCTCCAAAAGCTGCAGATCCAAAAGTTGAAGCTCCAAAAGCTGAAAAAACAGCAGCAACAACTGCAGAACCAAAAAAGAACTAAGCTTTTCGAAATCTAGCACACCCGCTTATGGGTTTGTCTAGAGAGTTTAGAACACTTAAAAGGGCGGTCGTAAAAAACCGCCCTTTTCTGCTACCAAAGCCGCATCAAAAAAAAGAAAACAAATATAAAGAAATTTTGATTATGAAAAAACTGTTACAACTGAGCGCACTGTGTGCCGTGATCATCACAGCACCGGCATGCGCAATGCATCAAGGCCAAAATCCATCAGGTGGCAAACAACAAGACCCTGTCACAACAGCAAAATTTGCACTTCACATGCCTAAGAGCCTCAAAGACTTTGGCGCAAAAATCAGAGATTCAAAATTTGGCACATTCGTTGGTGATCACAAAATTGCAGGCATCGCAACAATATCAGGCACCGCGTTAACCGGCTTGGCTCTGTACCTGAACCACCGATATAACCTCGGCGCAGGATACGCGCTTCGCGGTATGCTCGGCACGGCATCATCAGCACTCAACAGCTCGCTTATGACCAAACGTAACGCGCTCATCGGCAGTACTCTAATGGGCGGCAGTGCAGCGGTCGCAGGAATCGGCTTTGGTGGATATACGCTCTATAAAAAAGATCAAGCGGTAAAAGCATCAAAAGCATATACAGAAGCACAGGATAAAGTAACTGACATCAAGAAACATCTTATAGATGTACAAAAAGATCTCAAAAAGCAACGCCTTATTACATCTATTATGAGTCGTAAATTCGCAGCTTCAGAATATAATGATATAGAAACAGCAGTAGATAAGCTTATAGACGCGCAAGATACTGTTGCGGATGCACAACAAGGACTCAAAGCAGCTCGCAAAGAGTTAAGAGATGCTTACTGGACTGAGTGGAAAAATCCGACAGAAAAAGAATAACTTCTCTTGTTTTATTCCACACGCTGCATGATCCATGCACGTCGTGGTGAATAAGAACATGTATGAGAGGACGGTTTTTTTACCACTCTCTCTTTTTTATGTCATCCGTCATATCACACAAGCCATCACATGTTACGTCAATAAAAAATTCAAGTTGAAACACATGCGTGTTTTTTATTGACTCAAAAATCAAATTCTGTACACTTAAGAGATATATCATGTGAATAAAAAAATATAACCGATCAAACACAAGGAACGCTTTTTTATGAAACATATTACAAAATTTTGTGGGCTATGTGCACTCATTGCTCTATCACCGCTCTGTGCAATGGATACACAAACACCTTCTACGCAACGCACTCAAAATTTTATACGCAAATACCCAAAAATAACTCTTGGCACCTCAGCTACCCTTGCGGGTGCATGCATAGCGTATGCCACGCGCTGGGCGTTCAAAAAAGGATATGGCAAGTATGCTGTGTTTGCTGATATTACGCTTGCCTTAGCCATAGGGTGCGGCGCAAAAAAAATGCATAGCAAATCGAAAACTCAAAAAAATACACCCGCTCCAGTTGGTCCAGCAATTACGCCACACATAGAAGAAATATGTAATTTAGCAATGAACCAAAATCCATTGAATAAATTACCAAAACATCGACCAGAAAAAGAAACTGATCACCATATTGTACCACACAATAATCTCATAACACCTGTACCAACGGATCGAACTCAAGCACCAACGCCTGCTCCAGCACCTTTTTCTACGCCAACGCCTGTTGAGCAACAACCTTTGAGTACCCATAAAACTGACGAAGATGGTGAGAGTAAAACTCTTTACATATGCTTTAACAATCAAGAATACTTAGTTCCTTACGACAATTGGGCAATTTGTAACTCAGAAGAATATAAAAAACTCAACAAAGAGCTTGAACGATTAGCACAAGCTCAACCTATCGATCCTGAAGCTTTAAGAAAAGCTTTTGATGAAATAATTGACCATGTTGACCAACAAACCAAGCCATTATGTAGTCACGAAAATCCTTTGGGAGAACAAAATCCTCAAGAAGCAGTCGAACATATTAATACATTAATTTATTTGATATTGAACAAATATGAGCTTTTGGAATCAACACAAGAAGTCATTGAACAAAAACTCAGTTCATATCCAGAATGGCTTACTTATTATAAAAATATGCTTTCAACAAACACTGTAAAGCAATCTGAAATAACAGCGCAACCTGAAGAAGAAGAAAAAAAAGAGGAAATAATCTCTCTTACGCCAACAACCACTAGTGCTGACAAAACTGCAACAACTGAACCAGATACTCATCAAGCAGCAACAACATCAATATCACCAACTGCGCCAGCGCCTACTTCAACATCTTCTTCCACACCAACAGCAGTAACAAACCATACAGATCAACCTGAAGAACCTACTGCAGCTACCACTACAACCGTTACCACTGAGCCAACAATCGTTATAGCGACAGCAACAACGGGTAAAACACATGCTGAAACAACTGTCACAACGACCCCATCTACCAGCAGCTCTGCTCAAGGCTCGCACGTTGAAGAAAAACAGCCTCAATCAAAATTAGAAGAGATGACACAGGATAGTTTATTTGCTTCATTTTGGGAGCAATTACAACAGCAAGACACTACGCAATTGCAGGCGATCGTAACAGAAATAAGCCGTAGAATGACAATAAAAGAAAACATCTCGACGCAACAGCAAGACACGCTGCATTGGCAAAATATGGTGCAAGCACCAGCAGGCGGTTCATCAAGCACAGGGCTCGCTCTTGACCAACAAAATTCACACTCTATTCCGTTTGCTCTTTATCAAAAGATTTATCAACTTGTTGCGGCACATACAGAATGGACACAAACGTTGAATCAGTTTTTTGCACTCTTACAGACATGCACCCCGATTCATACCCAAGCCTGTTTTGAGCCCACTGATGAGGACATAACACTCTTTCATAGAGATATACAAAATTTTTATGCATCACCATTCAACACAACTCCTATCGACCCTCAAAAACAGATTAAAGATAGCGCTAAACAATCTTTGACCGCTTTTGCACAACAAAAAAGCGACCGTATCAAAACAGAACAAGAGCTCAAAAAACAAAAACGAGAACTGCTTACTCCGGTATGCGAGGCGTTTTTTACACCAGAGTTTGACACAAAAAAACAAGCAATTGAGAGTAATGCAATAGTGAAAACAGAATTGCAAACTTTAATCATACTGCAGGCACAGTATGCATTAGTAAATCAGGCAAAAGCAGAACTCCTGGCAACAATCTCAAAAGCACAAGAAGAAGTAATCGTTTCAGAAAATGTACAAGAGAACCAAATTACCATAAACAATTTGAAACAGGTAAGAACATCTATCCAAGAATTACAAAAAAAACTTCAAGAAACCGTTAATCTATTAGTATGTACAAACACTTTTTTACAACCATTAATACAACAAAAGTTAAAAACAGAAACAGACGAAGCTCAGAAAATAATAAAAAAAGCTGAAAACTATATAAAAGAAAAGATATCTCCTCAGATAGTAAAAGTAAGCGAAAAAGTGATGAAACAAATTCAAGAAGGTGACCTATGAAACGAATACTCGCATTAAGCATCATCTGCATACTCAGCATAACACCAGCGCTCCACGGCATGAGCTGGTGCTCACGGAGCAAGCAATATACCGCGCACACCGTGCGACCATTTTGGACAACACAGCATCCAAAATTTGGCTGTATCGGCTCAGCAGCTGCGCTTGCTATCAGCGCACTTGGGCTTAAACGAGGATACAAAAAAACGGTGCTATGCAGCGCATGTGCAGTAATTGCCGCAGTTTTTGTATTGCCATACCTATGGAAACAAAAAAAATCATCGGCACCTACTCCGCCAACAGAACCGCCTGTTCCACCAATACAACCAGCAACAAATACGCATCCCGAAATAAACATAGACTTCGTACTACCTGGCGCACATAACGCAGTACCGGACCAACATCAACAGCCAGATGTTACCCAGCAGGTAGGTGGTGCACCATTGCCTGACGCAAACGAAGCACAATCTCATAATGAGACTGAAGGTCAACAAAAAGGCTCTGAAGAAGAACAATTGAAACAGGCTCTTGCGGCATCTTTACAAGCTCAAACTACACCTATACCTCTTACGCCAGTTATACCACCAGCAACTCAACCTGCGGCATCACACGTTGAACCACTAATTAAATCTCTTGTACCACCAGCACCAAGCACACAAGAAGCGACTGCACGCCAAAGCGTTAGCTCGGCAGTACCTGCTCCTGCACCTACAGAGAAAAGAGAAAAAGAAAAACGGCAAGAATTGATCAATGCAAATGCCAAAAAATTTGCAGAAAAACTTGCTGCAAACACCGAGCAAAGTCAATCAAAAAACACGAGCAGCACAGCAGAAGCAAACCCACAAAGCAATGAGCTTTTAATCCAACAAACCGGTTATCATATCAAGAGTGGTACATCGAGAACATCAAGCGCGAGCACTCCTCCAGCATTTACTGCTATAGCAGGAAAACCTCAATCTGCCCCAACACCTGATGCAACAGCTCCAGGGATAAACCCCTTTGCGCTTTCACAGCGCCAAAAAAAAGCATAAACAAACAATTGATACATCAAAAAGGACTCGCTCTTATAGCGGGTCTTTTTTTTGATACAAACGCTATTTTGGTTGACAAAACACGCACTTTACCCAATCATAGAGACCATTAACGGTATAACATGATTTTTTGTCCACAACCACAATATATATACGAGGAGCAGACTTATGAAACAATTTTTTGTTTTCTTTTGTGCTTTGAGCAGTATCATCAGCATGACCGCCATGGAACAAAAACCAGCAGCTCAAAAGCCTCCCTTTCAACCTGCCGCCTTACTCAGAACAAGTGAATTGCAACCTGTATACATGACAACTCAGAAAGAAAAAGAGTCGATTGAAAAACAGCTTGATCAGTATGCAACAACTCTTGAACAAACATTTAAAGCCATCACAGATCTCTACGCATTCCAACTCAAAGAACACGCCTTTATGGCTAAATGTGCCAAGCTTGTTCCTCGTTACACAATCTTGCTTACCCTGCAACTACAGGCGCAAAAAAATGAGGTTTATACCAATCTGCAAGAGTGCTATAACAAACTTGAAGAGTGTAATAAAAATATACCTGAGGTCCTTCTTGCAAGTATCAATGCAACAACAAGCAATAATTCTCTCATAGAAATGTTTGCAGGATATATCCTCAAACTCAAAATTTTGATGATGTTCACAGCAGACATTAAAGCATCATCTGCTAAAGAATTTGAAGATACTATAACACGTCGCTTAACCCCTTCTGTGATGGAACTGGAGAAAATTATTCGCATTTATATGGCTCAATTACATCGCACAGCAGAATGCTACGATCTCAGCACTATGAGAAAAATTGTCACAATAAACGATATGGCAGAGTTCAACGATTACATACCGCGTAATGCAACACCAGCACCAAGTACCCCTAAAATATCCTGTGCACGTGCATCATCAAGTCTTACTAAAATAAACGTAATTCAAGCAGAAGAAATAACTACTGCAAGTTAATAGCTAAAAAAAGAAGCGCGCACCAAAGAAATACAAGGTTTATGAATGAAAAAATGTGCGCTTCTTTTTTTTCTTATCCCGACATGCAACCACTGCATGAACATCGAAGAATTACCCACACAACTGCAGTATTTGTTCACCTCGTCACAACGTCCGAGTATTTTTTCATCAGGCACACCAGCACTTTTATCTTCATCTCACACAAAATCAACCGTTCATGGCAAAACAGCACCGACCGCACTTTCGAACCATCGTTCGTACGCATACGTCTCAGACTTACTCAATCGTGCAAAAATCGTTTTTGAGCGTTATTTATGTGAACTCACCTGGCACGAACATACCAAACACGTCTATGGCGAACAAAAAACCTCATATATCCATAAAATACGCATACCACATACTAAAAATCATGCATGCTCCCTGCATTGCGGAGATATTCATGGCGACATCGAAAGCATCAATGCACTCATAGAAAACTTTGAAATTACACCAGACATGTTATTGCTGTTCCATGGTGACTATATCGATCGCGGAGCGCACTCGCTTGAAGTTATGTGCACGCTCCTTGAACTGAAACTTGCTCATTTTGATCAGGTCATTCTTTTGCGCGGTAACCATGAACAAGGATATTTGTTTGAACCATTAAGCGAGCACCCCAAGCTCAACAGCCTTGCACGTGAACTGTATCACCTGTTCCCACATCAAGCCGAAGATCTACTTCGAGGATTTATTGATGTGTTCAGCACATTCCCCCTCGCATGTATTGGAGAATTTGAAGACGAACAACATACCGTTGCATGCCGCGAATTTTGGTGTCATGGCTGCGCTGATTTAAACCTTGATCTGAGAACCTTTACTCAGGATACAACCGCGCACGCATACTGTTGCACAATGATCCCACAACGCACCCCATCAGATGAAATAGTATATATCCATCCTATCTGCTGGAACGATGTGGATACGGAGGGTACAACGGCTCCCATAAATCGCTCACAAAGATTTGGGTCATTGCTCCATCGCCAAGAACTCGTCCCGTACCTCTTTGAACAGGGGTTTATTTGTGTGGTGCATGGTCATCAACATGATCCTGGCATGATGCTTTATCTCAAAGTTCATAATTTTATTGCTCGTCATTGCGCCAAAACAACGTTCAGCGCTCTTGAAGAAGAAAATAATACCATTATTCCCGGCACCGTATTTACACTCGCGCCTGCACCACTCTCTAATGGTTATGGTGATGCTTTTGGGTATAGCCATCTTACCCTGCTTCATCTCAATAGCCTGCTACAAGAAGTTGTAACATTACCCGTTTTTGCATTAGACAAATCAGGTTAAACTACTCGTGAGCAGAACAACCCCAAAAAAAAAGAGAGATGGGCATGAACATTGCACTGTGCTGGCACCCCAATCGCGTCACATTACTTCTAGAACAGAACCCCCAGGCCTACGAACACTCTTCGCTTACCACAAAGCTGCCACTATCAGCCATGTCGGTCGAGCTGTTTTGCACGCAAACGCTCAAAAAGGCTCCCAAGAACTCAACGCTATGGGTTTATTATCCCATCGATATGCTCGACGCAGAATTTGCTGATCGCACACGCATATTTATACTTTTGAACTCGCTCGTTAAAGCATCGCACTGCACTCTTGCAAGTTGCATGGAAATTTCGTCCAGCAACATGGACGATTTTTGTACACAATCCAAAGTACACTTTAACGCACAAAAGGCGCACAGCACTCCGTTCTATGCACCTCTCAACGCGCAAAAAGGACATACGCGGCCTGCTTTAAGCATGTTCATTGGCGCATCGCTTTTATTCGCATGTATCGCGCTAGCTCATGCGGTTCTATATCGAAACGATCGCATTATCACTCAAAAATGCGCTCATATCGATGCTCAAGCATGCGCGCACGATCATCAGAGTACATCTGAAGAGCTTGCACATGCACAACACATGCAAGAGTTTGCTACCTGGTACACACAATGGAGCACAACGGCTTCAGCGTACGATCACTTTTGCAGGTACATCCAAAACATTCCTGCAGAGATTGTATTGCACGAGTATGATTATGAGATTAATGCGCGGGGATCGGTGGTCTGTTGTGCTGCAACGTTACCGCCGCTCATGGCATGGCTTGAGCAACCACGCACACAACAGGTAAGCACGCTTGATCGTATTGTGCATAACCCTAACGGATCGATCGAAGCACACATCAAAATTAAGGGCGCTGCCCTTACACCCGCAAAAGCTTCGCTCTTGACTCGATGACATAATATAACATGGGAATGTCTGCAGAATATGCTACAATTTTTACATAACAAAATATGCTAGAGCGTATAAAAAATTGGACACGCATGAACCCCTCAAAAATTCGCGTACTCACGTCTCATGAAATTCAGCTCATCGCTGCTGGCGAAGTAGTCGAGCGACCTGCGCACGTGGTCAAAGAACTCGTAGAGAACGCCATCGACGCAGGCGCAACCGAGATCACTTTGTATGTTGAAGGCGGCGGGCACGATCTGATTCGCTGTATCGACACGGGCTATGGCATGTCGCGCGAAAATGCGCTTCTTGCGATTCAGCATCATGCAACCAGCAAATTCGTCTCGATTGATACACTGAGTGCATCAACAACATTCGGGTTTAGGGGCGAGGCGCTCTCATCAATATCTGCCGTCAGCACCTTTACTCTCGCCACACGCTCCGTTGAGCATGAGGTTGGTGTCCGTATACAGCTTGAGGGCGGAGCAATCGTATTAGATGAAACAGTCTCGTTACCCGTGGGCACCGACATATCCGTACGCACGATTTTTGGGCTCATTCCTGCTCGCCGTAAATTTTTGCGTAAAAAAGAGACTGAGTGGCGCGCCATCGTGCTCGTTTTTTCTGCGCTGGCTATGAGCCACACACACGTAGCATTTTCGCTATACCATGATGGAAATCTCTATCTACGCTGTAATGCCAACCAACCACTGAGCGAACGTGTTGCATCAATCTTTGGTACAGGGTTCGGCTCGACTATGATCATTGGACAACCATCGGGCGAAATCATCAAAGAACTTATTGTTTCAGCTCCAACCTATCAACGCTATGATCGCTCATCGATATATCTGTTTATTAACGATCGGTTTGTCAAAAACAGCTCACTGGTAAGCGCATTTGTTAAAGGGTATGCACATCTGCTACCACCAGGCAAGTACCCGACAGGCATTGCACGATTACGCATTGACCCGGCAGATATCGACATCAACGTGCATCCACGAAAAGAAGAAATTTTATTACGTCATCCGCACCTGGTTGAGCACGCGCTCGAAAATGCTGTACAACAAGCCCTACAAACACAAATTCGTCAAAGTCCATTACAGAATCAGACCGCATACAACGCTCAAGAAAATATATGTAGCCAATCACCCTTGTATAAATCTGATACAGATATAATTCAGTACACACAAGCCCAAAGCTATGCTCCGTTACCCAGCCAGGGCTCCTGGCACAATCAATTGGTACCACCTGATACGCGCACTCCTCTTCTGTACCAAGTAAATACACAAAAACAAGAGCACCAGCAGCATAATGAATCTATGTATCAAGAGCGTATAGTGCCCCAGCAGACATATCGCTATATAGGCCGATTATTTAATACCTATATTTTGATTGAGCGTAACGACGAGTTTTTACTCATCGATCAGCATACTGCTGCTGAACGCGTACTATACGAAAAGTTTATGCATCAATGCGATACCATAGAATCTTTACACCTGATCATACCCGATTGCATAGATCTACCCCAAGAACTCATCAGTAGCCTCATTGAGCACCAACATGTTTTTGAAAAATTTGGGTTCTCGTATCGCGCGCTTAGCTTAGAGCGTCTGGTTATACAAGCCATACCGGGCGAGCTCAAAAAAGTTAAGCTCGCAGATTTTTTTATGGACCTTGCTTCTCACATCAGTGGGTACACCACCAAAGAAATACAACCACAGGATATTATCGAAAAAATTCGCCACGCCTTTTGCTCGATTGCTGCATGTAAAGCTGCGATAAAAGCAGGCGACGATATCTCGACATACCAGGCCCAAGAGCTTATCAGTCAGTGGATAGAACTGCCAATCCTCAACAGTTGCCCACACGGTCGGCCAACGAGTCTGGTACTGAACCAGCGCGAACTTGAGCGACTTTTTAGACGCATAGCATAACGATATACATCGATTGCGTAAGTTAATTTTATACAACATATCGCGATAAAAATATCAATTTGGAAAAAAAATTGCATGTAAGTTGCAAATGAATTCTGTTTGTGTATACTAAAAAATAGTAAATAGACCCCTTTGAAACTGAAATAATACGGAACATTTAATAAGGAATTATGTATGAACATGCTAAAAAAAATATGCCTCTTGCTCAGTCTTATGTGCACGTGCGGATCGATGCTGGGTATGCAACAAGAACCTGCTCAAGCTTTTATAAGCGCACACTTTAACGAACAACCAGACATATTAGCCATAAAAAAAACACTTGCAGACCATCCTGCATATGCCAATTTTATTAATGATTCTAACAATTCCATATTGGCGTACGCCATGAGACCTGATTTTGCAAATACAGTTTTCGATGTACTTATTCCGCACATCACAGACATAAAATTGTTTACAACAAAAGATAGTTCTGGGAATACACCCCTTTTTGATGCCATTAGACATGGTAGCGCTCATCAAGTTAGCGCATTGCTTGCAAAAGAAAAAGAAATTACCGGCAAGGATAATCCCTCTGTAGACATTGCCTGCAAAGGAAAATACGACTCGACAGCGAGCACGCCCTTATACCTTGCCGCAGAAAATAAAAACCCAAAAATATTTAACCTCTTACTTCAGCATGGGGCTCAACTGAGCACATCAAAAACAGTTACAGGTTTAGATTATACCGAAGAAGAACAGGTTGAAAATCTTCTTACTCAGGCTCTTAAACAAGATTCAGTTGAAGTCGTGCAATTTGTACTACAACAGTCATGTTACACACAAAAAAATCTCGAAGATAGCTTGCTATCGCCATGTTACAATAGCGCTCACACCGATGAAATAAAAAAATTGATTCAAGATAACATTGATCAACTTACACAAGTTGAAAAAGATGCAAAAGATACTGCAGAAAAAAAGGCTCGCGCACGCACGGTTAGTTTGCGTAAAGCGTGGGGAATATCTACCGGTACAACACTTATCTGCGGCGCATTAACCTATGCACTTATCCGTCGTGGTTTTACAAAAACTGCCATAGTCCTCGACTGTGTTGCAGCTCTAGGGTTGCTCATGAATGGTGTTCGCATTAAATACCAAGTACCAAAAGCATCGTATAAAAAATCATATACATGGTTTGACACATTCATACGCATTCCATCTCTTTGTTGCTCATAAAAATAAATACGGAACATTTAATTATGAAAAAAATAATTACAGTAATCGCACTCGGCACCATATGCCTTATGACAAGCTCTATTTGGACCATGCAACAAACAGAAGATCTGTATTATATCGGTTCAAGCAAGGCAACACCAAAAGAATTTAAAGGTTTAAAACTTTTGTATGACGCAATACAACGAGATGATGTAAAAACCGTCTCTGAAATTTTAACCAAATATCCTCAAGATGTCGCACTTCAAATTCATTTTGCCGATGAAAAAATTTTAGATATATTGCACATAGCATTACAGAGAGCTGATGAAAAAATTGCGCTATGGATCTTGCAAAACACACAAATTGATCCGAATTTTAAAGCAACCTACCATAAAACAAACACCAGTAGTACACCCTTACATATTGTTACTACAAAAGATAAATCCTCAACAAAATTATTTACTGAACTTTTGAGCCATGGAGCGGACATGAATGCTCAAGATAGCAAGAGTGAAACAGCTATGCACAAAGCGGTCTTCATTTCAAGAAATGATTTTCTTAAAATTTTATTAGCACAAGGCGCACGACACAATATCATCAACAACAAAGGCCAAACACCCCTAGAAATAGCTCAAGAACTTCTACAAAAGACACAGGCTATGATTATGACCCATCAAGGGAAAAAAGAAGTTCTCAAAAGACTGGAAATATCAAAAGAAAAAATTATTACAAGTATAAAAATTCTTACAACTGCACAATTTAAAGTTCATAAAGCATTCGCATACAAAATAACCGCGGCTACCGTTGTTGCATGCTCTGCGCTCACATATTTTTTACATAAACGCCACTTCACCAAAAGGGCTATCGCTATCGACGCGCTAACAGTCTTTGGCTTGCTGATGAACGTTGGGCGAGTTAAAAGTGCTACACCCTGGCACGATTACAAAAAATTATCTGCATGGGATTCAACGTTAAAAGCAATCCCCACACTCTGTTATGGGTCATAAAAAATTTTATATAAAAACCGTATACGTGGATTGAGACCTTTATGCATATTCCTTTTCTCATTCATCGTACAAACACTCATTAAAAACGGTGGCTTAACCTATTTTTTGCATACTGAGCTGCTTAACGAGACTCGGCACAGTACGCATCAAACATGCTGATCCAACGTAAGTGTCTCGATATGTGCCTGCACAGACCAACATTATTCTGTAAAAAAACAAACCATCTCTTAGCGGATCTGCACTCTGTTTTTGATTATACTTAAATAATTTCTGTATTTTCTGTTTGTAATTTTTTGACAATATTTTTCTTCTTGGTACACTTATTTTGTATGAAAATAAAACAAATAAAAGAGGTTTCTATGAAAAAGTGTATACGCCGCATATCTTTATGCGCCCTGATCGCATGCTTGGCTATAAGTACGCCGAGCTTTGCCATGTTTGGTGTTAACTGGTCTGACGTGTGGAAAGATATCAAAGGAATGCCAAAAAACTTATTTGAAACTGATGTAACTGAACCATCCAGTACTACCCCACAAACACCTGCATCAATACCTGTACCAACACCAGAAAAAAAATCTGAACAACAAAAGACACCTGGAACAGCAAAATCAACTATACCAGCTCCTGCCAAACCAACAGAAAAAACACCAGCTCAACAAAAAAAACAAGAAAAAATGGATCCACAGTATGCATGCTTTTTAGCTCATTGTTTTGTGCGTAGCTGCGAACTGCCTTCTGAGTGTTCATTGGTGTATGATGAATCATTTATCGACCTTTTGGTCCCCCTCATCCGATATGCCCATGAAGACACCTCATTATTTTCAGAAGCTCGTGCGGTTCAGTACAAAAATTTGCTTACGAGTGTGTATGAATACCTTCAAAAAGAACCTACAAACACACAAGAAAAAAAAATTACCCCAATAGAACGTGTTACGTTTTTGAGCGAATTTGTACAGTTCATTGCTGAACAGTTCTCTAAAAATGCTCCTCAAAAAGAGCTTGAAACACAGGTTAAAAAATTTTTAACTCAAAATATTTTTATGCCCGATGCATATATGATCGATAAAACTCAAAAAACCTTTTTGAGCTCTTTTATTACATCATGGAAAACATTTAAAACATTTGTCATTCCTGCAAATCCAACAGATACACACGGACTTACCGGTAAATTAGTTGACCACTATGATGTGTTACTTTCATTAACACACGTGCGACCACTGCTTAAAACTCAATTTTCTAAAAATTCAGAAGTAAACGCACAAATTGATCCACGTATTATGGCTTATACTCAAAGTATTCATACGATACTTGATACATACAAACAGTATATAACATGCCAAGAAACCATAAAAAGTATTTTAACTGCCATAGAAGAAAAAAAATCAAAAAAAGAGGCTCTTATCCCGCAAGAACAAGCTCTTGAAAAGGTATGTCTTGCTCACAAAAAACAACTGGACAACCTTGGAGTCAAACTCGTCAGCGTTCTTAGAGATGACACAAATCCTTCTGACGAATTATGTAATGAATTTTGGACAAAGCTTGTAGAACAGATACAAGCATTTTCAGGAGAGTTTTTGTGCTCGGCAGAAAACATACAAAAATTAGGTGAACAACAAGCTCAGAAACAAAAAAAAGATGAAGAAATAGAAACTCTTTCTTCAAAAGAAGAAGATAAAAAAACACCTCAAGACGCTGAGCTCATACAATCTTTGCAAAAAGAACACCAAGATCTTGAACAAGAAATAAACAAACTGAACCAAGAGATTGAACTCCCCGCAAATCAAACGCTTGTTTTATATCAAAATCTTTCGGCACCGGAGATACAATCAGGTGATTCACCCAAAAATTACAAAGCGTACAATACACTTATCGATCCTTTTTTACCCGCAGAAAAAACTGATATTGACCTGTATTTTCAAAAAATGATGACGTTCATCCATGTTATACACGAATTACAAACCACGATCGCATCATTTAGTACAGAAATACAAAAGCAACAAGAAGAACAAGAAAAACAAGCTCAAGCTGCGCAAGAAATTGCAGAGAAAACAGCTCAAGCAGCTACTGATAGAGCAGAAAAAGCAGCCACTCGAGATCAACAAAATGCATCCACCCATCACGAAGAACAACCTTTAAATAACCTCGGTGGCGAATGCATGCATCCAGTTACATGCCCTCAAGGATCAGCATCCAATGGATCACCTACAGCTGGATCTTCAAGCTCGCCATCAACAGGTTCATACACACCGTCTACCGGGTACTCTGCACCTTCTCCATCAAGCCCGTATAGAGGTGGAACTACAGGCTCGTACCCCGCAGCATCATCATACTATCCCTCATCAGGAACTCATGGAGGCCGTGGTTTTCCCCCAGGCTCAGGATCTCTCCCTTCGCAACCTATGGCAGCAACAACCCCAGTTCAAAATGAGGTATCTAAGCCTCAAGAAACCGATACGGTACGCTTATGGAACGAAACAAGTGCCTTTGACGAGAACCCTCAAGAAACAAAACGAGCACATGGCTCGCGTTATTTGTACCCATACGTTTCTCAAGACGCAAGTTTGCACGATGTAGACGAGCACTATCAAGCAATAACTGCGCTCAAAAAACCTGTGCCAACCACTACTAAAAAAATTGAGATGTATGAACCGGTCCAAGCACCACAAAACACACACAAAAGAACACCGGTATATCAAGATACTTCTGCATGGTATGATCCGATTGTTACCTGCGTAAAATTTATTCCGGCTATCGCGCTACCAGCTGCCGGCATCGCACTCTTCTTATTATAACAGCAGCAGGCGGGCGCCTGTCCTGAAGAATACTTCAAGTATATAGACTTACCCGTTTAAACCGTATAACAAATCACCGTGTGTAAAAGGCTAAAGCTTTTTACACACGGTGATTTGTTATACTATGTCACCAGATCAAACGCTCTCAGCCGTCGCCAATCTTACAGCCCAGATAATATGTAATTACTTTTATCTGGAGGCTATGGCGGGCAGGGGGCTTAGGTCATGAGTCAAGAGCGAAGCTTTTGCGGGTTAAGGGTGGAACCCTTATTACGCCCCGCGTAAAAAATTTTTAATCTTAAAAAGGATAACTCCCATGATTGCACGTATTTGTGGCCATATCGTCGATACTCAAGCGTCTGCTCTTGTTGTTGATGCCGGAGGCGTGGGTTACTTGGTGCACGTACCCCGTGCTACGTCATACGCCATAGGCGCGCACACAACACTTATGGTCTCGTACCGTTTTTCGTCAGAGAACGGCCCTTCTTTGTACGGCTTTACAAGCACGCTCGAGCGCGATTTATTTAATTTGATTACTTCTTGCTCGGGCATCGGCCCCAAGCTCGGGCTTGCACTTTTGGAAGATTTATCGGCCCAAAACATTGTTGATGCGATCATACGCAGTGATGATACAACTTTGTGTTCGGTAAGCGGCGTGGGCAAAAAAAAGGCGGAGTTGATAGTACACTCACTCCGCGATAAAATTCAGTCATTTGTGCCGCTTCTTGCAGCAGACCAGTCATCGCCGCAACAAGGCTCATCACAAACATTGTACGAGCTTGGGCTCGCGCTCGGCGCTCTTGGCTACTCGCGCATCGAGATCAAAAAGGCAACGCATGCTGTTGCGCAGCTCCATGACCTCGACACGCTTCCATTCGATACCGTGTTACGTAAGTCGCTGCTTATGCTTTCAGCAGGGAACTAATTTTTTGAGCAAGCTGGCTCAGCACAATAAGCTCTTCTTCTCCGCTGGTCATGTCTTTGAGTTTGCCGCAGCCATTTTTTTGTTCGTCCTCACCCAAAATAACCGCATAGCGTGCAGCACTTCTATCAGCTTTTTTAATAGCTTGTTTAGGCCCCGTTGCATCAAAAATGATATACGTAGGAATATGATGCGCGCGCAAATCATCCTGCACAAGCAGCGCAAGTGTATGCTGCGCAACATCAAGAGGCGCAATCGCAATACAGTTTGTACGCTCATCTCTTACATTTTTTTGCAGCTCAAGCAGCGCCATAACCCGCTCGATGCCTATGCCTGCACCGCATGCAGGGGTCATCTGTTTTGATCCTAAAATTTCACCCAGACGATCATAACGTCCACCGCCACAGAACGCACTTTGAGCACCAAGCAGCATGCTCGAGAACTCAAACACCGTTTTGGTGTAGTAATCAAGGCCACGCACCAACGTTGGCATAACACTATATGACACACTCAATGCTTCAAGGTTATCTTTGAGAGCCTGCCACTCGACAGCACAGGTCTCGCAGAGAAAATCGATCGTTTTTGGTGCATTCGTGTACACTGCCTGACATGACGATTCTTTGCAATCGAATACGCGGAGCATATTAGTTTCTTTGCGTGTTTTGCAGGTAGGACAGAGCTCGTGCTCATGCTGGTCAAGAAACGTTTTTAATTGCGAGCTGAAGCGTACGCGATCGTCGCTACAGCCTAAAAAGTTTATGAGCAATGCAAACGAAGACAGGCCAAGTGTATGCGAAAAAAGCTTTTCGAGCAGCACAAGCAGTTCGACATCATAGAGAATACTACTTGCACCAATAGCCTCGATACTAAATTGATGAAACTGTCTAAAGCGACCCTTTTGTGGGCGCTCATAGCGAAACGTTGGTCCGTAAGAGAATACCTTCCAAGGAAGATTTGGTTGTGATTGGTCCATAAACATGCGCATGATCGGCGCAGTAAGCTCAGGACGCAAACAGATGGGCAATTTTTCTTCATTACGCATCTGAATCATAAACATTTCTTTAGTCACAACGTCCGAGGTCTCACCCAATGAATGATGGAACAGTTCCGCGTGCTCAAGAATAGGTGTTGCAACCTCTTTGAATGAATGCATGGCACATGCTGTTTTTGCAGCGTCGACCACACGATTAAACAAAGTCATATCGGCAAAATCCTGTGTACCTTTTACACGGGGAGTCATAAAAAAATCCTCCATAAAAATGGCATTCGCCACTTTGACATGCACCAAATTTTTAATCGAATGTATTTCTCAATCGACATGTTAGCATGCACATCTAAGCGGGTCTCGCTATAAAAACCATTCCCCCTCGCCGGTAAAAACAAGTGTTTTCACCAAGCTTTCGGGGTATACTAAAAAAATATAAAACATCGCCATTATACCCGAAAGGCTTACATCGTGATACGTACGATCTCAGCTGATTTGCTCGCCGAATTTGCATGCACCCACGCCGTTATCGATGTACGATCGCCATCCGAGTATGCGAATGGACATATCCCTGGCGCACACAGTGTGCCACTTTTCTCAGATCAACAGCGCGCAGTAGTCGGTACTCTATATGTACAAAAAGGCAAAGAAGAAGCAATACGCACGGGCCTTGAGATTGTTGGCAGCCAACTTGCCGATTTTGTAGCTGCAATTGCACAAGCTGCTCCTACAAAAAAAATACTGGTGTATTGCTGGCGCGGCGGCATGCGCTCCAAAAGTGTCGCGTCGCTGCTTGATTCGCTTGGCTACGATACCGCGCAGCTTATCGGTGGTTACAAAGCAATGCGTGCGTACAATCGCACGATGTTTGAAACTGTACAAAAATACGTAATTATTAGTGGTAAAACGGGTAGCGGAAAAACCATTCTTCTTAAAAAACTTGCACAACAAGGTGAACAGGTTGTCGATCTTGAAGGGCTTGCTCGTCACAAGGGCTCAGTGTTCGGATTTTTTGGACAGACACAACCGCAGCCGACCCAAGAGCAATTCGAAAATGATCTTGGATGGGCACTCATACATGCAAGAACAGATCGTACAATCTGGCTTGAAGACGAGAGCCGCATGATCGGCCGATGTTCTCTCCCAGAAGGGCTTTGGCCACACATGCAACAGGCGCCACGTATCGTCATAGAGGTACCAGAACATACACGACGCACGGCTCTTATTACAGAGTACGGGGCGATGCCTCATGATCAACTTATCTCAACGATAGAACGATTATCTCGACATGTGGGCAGTGAGCGCACCGCGCATATGCTCAAACATATCACAGAGCTCGACGTCATACTTGACGAGCTGCTCAAACACTATGACAAAACGTATACCTTTTCGGCCGAGCGTCGTAAAAAGAATTATCCGCATGTTGCAGAGCATACGTTTATACTCGAAGATATCTCAAATTTAAAAACTATTTCGGATCTCATATCACTGGCACGCACAATCTATTCGTCAAAATACACACCATTGAGCGAGCACCCATGAACCTGTATATTCGTGTGCGACCAATCGCCGCATGCAACCGTATTCTTACCTACCGCATTCCACCCTCGTGGCCAGATCCTCAGCGATTTATCGGCTCACTGGTTATTGTGCCGCTGCAAAAACGGACCATTTGCGCACTGGTGATCGATGTAAGCTCAACGCTCACAAAAACAGAACAAACCTATGCCATGCGCGATGCACTCTCGTATGAAGACGCAATGGTTGATGAGCGGTTCAAATGTTTTGTGCATGCGGTAGCACACTACTACGCTCTGGATGATGTCACCATTTATCGCCGGCTCATAACCGGACTCGTACGAACACAAAAACAACATACTGCAATCTCTCTTGACCACCATCAAAAAACAAAACATATCGAACTCTCAGAAGCTCAACAAGCCATTGTTAACCATATACACATACAACTTGCTAATGCCACTGCACATCAAAATCCTACGCTGATCCACGGGGTCACCGGTAGTGGCAAAAGTGAAGTATACGCCGCGATCATGGCAGAAGCTCTTGCGCAGGGTAAAAGCTGCATATTTTTGATACCAGACGTATCCCTTGCGGTGCAATTTGTTGCATTCTTCCGTGCACGTTTAGGGCATGGGGTGTATGGTTATCACTCGGCAACGTCTGCGCAAGATAAGCGCAAACTATGGAATGCGATCAGCACTAAAGAAGTATGCGTAGTAATCGGTGTGCACCTACCCATATTTTTACCCGTGCACGCATTAGGTCTGATCATTGTGGACGAAGAGCATGAGATCGGATATCAAGAAAAACAGTTCCCGCGGCTCAACACCCGCGAGGTTGCTCTTATGCGTGCGCAGACATACCAAGTGCCTATCGTGCTTGGATCAGCAACGCCGTCAATACACGCCTATGCGATGGTAGAACAAGCCCGTTGGAGCTTATTTGAGCTCAAAGATCGCTTTTTTAGTACTTCATTGCCAGCCATACAGATCGTTCATCTGATCGATCGCACGCAGCGTACAAAAAAGCGCACGCACTTTTGGTTTTCTGAGCCATTGCTTGCAGCAATTAACAAACGTATTGAACAAAAAGAACAGTCTATTATTTTTTTAAACCGCCGTGGCTATAGTTTTTTTGTACAATGCAGCGGGTGTGGACATATCACCACCTGCCCGAGCTGCGCGGTCAGTCTTACCGTGCATAAAGATATAAATAAAAACACATTAAAATGTCATTATTGCCAACACGAGCAACCATACCCCACCATATGCAACGAATGCAACGCCAAACAGTTTATCGATAAAGGAATAGGCACACAGCAAGTAGTCTCTCTTCTTGAAGAACTTTTTCCTCTCGCTCGTATTGCACGCGCTGATCTTGATACCACGGTTGACCGTAAACGCTGGCAAGAGACTATGCGACGCATGATGAGCGGCGAGATCGATATACTCGTGGGCACACAAACTATTACACGTGGATACCACTTTCCGCGTCTTACGCTTGTGGGGGTTCTCTGGGCAGACAGCGGACTATCATTTCCGTTCTACAATGCCGCAGAGGTTGGATTGCAACAGCTTATTCAAGTTGCAGGACGCGCAGGTCGCGAAATAAGCGGAGGCGAGGTTATTGTACAGACGATGGAAGGACACCCAGTGCTTGCCTTCCTTGATGAATTACGCTATCGCGATTTTTTTGAGCATGAAAAAAAGAAGCGCGAACTTTTTGGGTACCCACCCTATGTGAGATTTGCCGAAATCGAGTTTCGCCACATAGATGAACAAACAGCTAAACGTGAAGCGAATGCATGCGCCGAATTTATACGGGCAACGTTCCCTGATATCACCGTACTTGGTCCAGCCGATCCACCTATAAAAAAAATTAAATCGATCTATATGCAAAAAATGTATCTCAAGGCACAACAATTTGGACCTATCCTGCAGGCATACCAAAATTACTGTGCAACACATGCATCAGCATCTCAGGTGTTTTTTACCCCATCTCCCATGAGCTAAAGAAAGGACTTTCAATGAAATTACATGAGATTCACGTTATTGTTGGCCTGGGTAACCCGGGCGCTGCGTACGGACGGACTCGTCACTCAGTAGGTTTTATGGTTCTTGATCGCTTTGCCGAACTTAACAATGCAACAGCATGGCGCGAAAAAGATAAATCAGAACAAAGCGAGATCGTCATAAATAACATGAAAATTTTACTCATCAAGCCTCAAACGTATATGAACAACTCAGGCCAAGCGCTTGTGCACCTGGGCAAAGCAGGCATCAAAGCAGAGAACATTATGGTCATACATGACGAGCTCGAAAAGCCTTTTGGTACCGTATCAATCAAGCAAGGCGGCAGCGCCCATGGGCACAACGGCCTGCGCTCTGTCATAGCCACCATCGGCGATCAGTTTTGGCGCGTACGTGTAGGCATTGGCCGGCCAACAAACAAAGAGGACGTCGGCAGTTATGTGCTCGAAACATTCAGCGAAAAACGTGAACTTGTAGAACATATGATCGAGCATGCTTGCCAAGAAATACGGCAGGCTCTTGAGTAATTTATAGACAAAAAAAACAGTTCTGATATGATTTAAATATTCAGTTAAGAAAAATTTAAAAACATGTTCAGTATCAAGAAAGAAACAATTATGATGAAAAAATTAGCACTCAGCGCACTTTGTATATGCATGATTACCACGCCCGCAGCACAAGCTTTTGAAACCTCATCTTTTTTTGCAACAACACGACGCATGGGTGATGCACTGGTATCATTCACACAAAATCATCCGCGCCAGGCTCTTGCGATTGGTATTTTAGGCCTTGGAGCGCTGATTTGTTTTGATATTTTAACGCGCATGAAAAAAACAAATGCAGTAAAAACAAACAACAAACTCAAAGAAAGCATTTTAAAGCTTCCTAATGCACATTTTCATTTTAATGAAGAAGCTACTCTTTTGATTTTTGGTTCATAAAATTAAACAAAAAATAATATTGAGACCATCATAGGATCTTGTATGAAAATATTAAAAAAAATAACGCTCATTGTTTTATGCGCATTAATCAGTCAAAGTTCAGCTATGCACGCGATTTCGTTGGTGCAAACCAGTAAAGCGATCGCACGACCTGTAGTACATGCATGTGCTCGCGTCGGTCATCGCATTAAGATTGCTACCCCACGCGTCATGTTTATTGGCCTTGCGGTGACCTCTGTCGTTTTGTACTTCAAATATACACGTGCACAAGAGCTGCTTAAGCGCGAAAAAATTAAACAAGCTGCACCGCTGAAAACAACCGCTCAGCAACCCGCTCCTACGCAACCAGAGGAGTTACAAGAGGAATTAAAAAAACTACGAAAAAAAGCCGCTGAAGATAAGTTTTTTCATGATGCAAGGCAAGAAATACTCACTAAACTCAGCAAAGAGAATATTAAATTAAAAGACAAAATTATAAAACTGGAACAAGAGTTACAGAAAAATTAAAAAAAATCGCCTTGAGCAAAAAAACCCAAGGCGACTGCAAAAATTCTCTATCACACCGTTTGATATTACTTCTTTGACTTCATAACAAAAAACTCAACACGACGATTTGGCGCTTGCGCTTCTTTGCCGCCTGTTGTTACCAAAGGCATCTCGTAGCCACGGCCTACGATGTTCATTTTTTCTGCTGGAATGCCTTTTTCTGCAAGCCAGGACGCCACATGTTCTGCGCGTTTTTCAGAGAGCATCATGTTATACACCGCTGAACCTGCTGCACGATCAGCATGACCTTCTATCACTACGCTCTTTGGTGATCTCTTTTTACCAAGTTCTTTTTTAATAATACGATAGTCATGCTCAAGCACGCTCATTTGATCAGGTCTGATATCAGATCGGTCAAAGTCGAACTGCACGTTCTTAAACCCGTGCTTTACCTGATCTGCGCGCAAATCCTCCCAAGACTGTTGTGTTTGTGCTACGCTCAGCGATGCATCGTCAAGTGACTCATCCTGAAATGACTCGTTAGCTACTGCTGCTCGCGGTGTTGTGCGAGTAAAGGGATTCTCTTCTTCCTGAAGCACAAACGTATCAAGTGACTCTGCTATCGATGCCATAGCAGGATTTTGTGAAGATTTTTCTTCATGCATTACCATTTCTTTTGATGCGGTCGATTTTGCCTGAGGCTTTTTTCTATTCGAACAGCCACTAGCGAAAACGAGTACACAGAGAAGCAGTGAAAGAGAAGAAAATTGTTTAACGCCATTATAGTGCATGATCGTCATTTTACGCCCTTCGTATACGTGAACCATTAACATTTTTTCGCAAATATATGCTTTTTTATAACACAAAATTTATACTAGAGATACAAGAAAATTTTTATTAAAACAAAAGATAATAGCATTTTTCACTTTGACTTACACTCATTTACTCATGAAATGATACTGCAGATCTCCGCATGGATGCGTAGATCCAAGTGAAATGTGCCATTGCAAAAATAAGGATACATAAACGTCATGAAAAAAATAGTCATAAGCCACGATCCATGGCAGACCCGAACCGCAGTGCTTGAGTCTGACGGCCGGCTTCAAAACATGTACTACACGTCCCCAAAAGATGAAACGCTTGAGCGCTCATTCTTTAAAGGCGTGGTCATGAAAGTACTGCCGGGAATACAGACCGCTTTCGTCGATATAGACCAGGACAAAGCTGGATTTTTACACATCTCTGATGTTGACCGCTCTCTTGCTATCAAACGCATGTCACGCTGTGACGGCTTTGAAGATGAGGATGTCGAAGAGGATGAAGAAGGCAAAGAAACTCTTCATTGCGAGCCCGACATCAACAAAATTCTCAAAGAAGGCGAGCACATTTTAGTGCAGGTGAACAAGGAACCGGTTTACGAAAAGGGACCTAAGCTTACCACCTGTTTTACCATACCCGGACGTTTTTTAGTGCTCATGCCAAACGTACCGCGTATCGGAATTTCTAAAAAAATCGAAAATCCTGAAGAACGCACCCGTTTACGCGACCTTGTGCGATCACATCTCCCTGCATGCATGGGCGCAATCATTCGTACCACATCAGATGGCTGCGAAGAAAAAGACTTGGTTCGCGAAATCAAATATCTCTTGGGCACATGGGAAGAGATCGAGAAAAATTATAAAGAAGCACTCCCTAAAAAGCTTATACACAAAGATATTGACCCGGTATTACAGATTATTCGCGACAACCTGGATGATAACATCGAAGCGGTCATCTGTGATAATGCCGAAGTACATGCGCGCATTCTCTCGTTTGTAAAAAAAACTGCATCAGATCTTACCTACAAAATTGTACTGCACAATGGCGAGGGGCACATATTCACCCAGTACCACATTGATGAACAAATAGAAAAAGCACTCAATAAAAAGGTTCATCTCAAGTCGGGCGGTTCGCTGATCATAGAGTCAACCGAGGCCATGACCGTCATCGACGTAAACACGGGTAGATACACCGGCTCAAAAAATCTTGAAGAAACGCTCTATAATACTAATCTTGAAGCAGCAGAAGAGGTGGTACGCCAATTACGACTCAGAAACATCGGAGGCATTATTGTCATCGATTTTATAGACATGGCAAGCCATACACATCGTCAAAATTTATTCAGATCTCTTGAGCGATTCTTGCGCGAACGCGACAAATTTCAGTCGGTCGTGCTTCGCGTGTCCGAGTTTGGTTTGGTCCAAATGACCCGCAAACGCACGGGGCGCATGCTTACCCAGCAACTGCTCACCGACTGCCGCTGCTGCAGGGGCACGGGGTTTGAAAAAAATGTGCAAGAACAAACGTATTCATTCTTGCGTATGCTTCGCGATGGTTTGGCAGCGGGCCGTTACCGCGGAACCATTAATGCGCAAGTGCACAAGGACGTGTTCACCTATGTCATTGAGCATGAGTATGACGCATTAATTGATCTCGAAAAAATGTACAAAGTAAAAATCGTACTTTCGGCACACGAAGATGCTGACGTATCGAGCTTTGCTTTGTCGTAATATTTTTTGCAAAAATTATTCACAGACCAAAAAGGCCTCGGATAAAACCGGGGCTTTTTTCTTGTTTTTTAAACTTTTTTACCTCAACACTTGCTTTTCACCCCCCCCCTGATATAATTAATAATAGTAATTATATTTTATTATTATTAAATGGTATCAAGGAGTTCTTTATGAAGCAGTTACACCTTACGCTCTTACTCTCAGCGCTTACGGTAACCTCGGTTGCTATAGGGATGGAACAAAAAAATCCATCTGCATTATCAACTGGCCAAAAATTTGGTACAAAACAGTCTGCGAATTTTGAATTAGCACAGCTCGCGCCAACTAATTCACTTGCCAATATGCCCGATGAAATTGTTCAAAATATCATCGGGCAGGGTATGCAAAGCCTTCCTGCAAAAAATGTCGAAAAATATCTCGTTCGACAATCACATATCAATAGGCAGTTTCGTAGAATAGCAACTGAAATTCTTGGCAATTTGCGAGAATTAAGCGATGGTGATCTCAAGAATCTTTCGTCATCGATTATATATGATTCAGGACCTATTTTATTTGTTGTTATAGACCTAATAGAAGGGCTTAATCAAGCTTCTTTTGCTCGAGAAATGTTGAGCTACTTATTAATAACATTAGGATTGGATCCGAATGTAAGAAGAAACAGCGAATTGAGTGATGACACGCCAATTTTTTATTTAACTGATCCTGACGTAGTTACAATGCTTCTTAAGGCAGGAGCAGATCCTAACAAATTAAATCATTGTAATCGCAATGCTCTGTTTAACGATCGGCTAAATAAGAATACGACTAAAATACTTCTCGCAGCAGGAGCAAATCCCCTACAAAGGGATAAAAACGGTTCGACTCCTCGCGGATATGCAAATAGAAATATTAGTGGTGGTATCGCGAAACGTAGTGATGGAAGAAATATTATTATTCCACGCAAAACACTATTTCTCGACGGCAAAACAAACGATCTCCTTGTTGAAGCAGAACAAGCATGGCGTGGTGGTGAAAAAGCAAAACAAGAGTTTATTAACAATCTCAAAGCTGAAATAGCTGCAGAAGAACAAGCTGCAAGCCGAACAACGAGTACACCAACAACAACGACGACGACTCAGCCACAGTAAAAATGCTATGAATTTAACAAAAAGGCCTCGGGTAAAACCGGGGCCTTTTTGTGTATCAAAAGTTCAAAAAAAATATAACTACTCGAGATGCGATTTCAAAAACCATGCCATTTTTTGATGCTCTTCAAGAAGTTTTGTTGCAAAATCAACGTTGTCTGTTTCTTTTTTATTCTCAAAAAAAGGTATCGCTTCTTTAAGACTATCCATAACCGAGGTATGATCAGCAAGCAGCTCACTAAGCATTTGCATATCTTTTGGATTAACTCCCGGCTGCTCTTTTATACCTTTTGATTGATCGAGAAACTCGACGCATGTACCAATAGGAAAATCTCCGAGCATACGAACGCGTTCGGCAATACCATCAATCTGTTTTGCAAGTTGCTCATAATGACTGTTCAACATGGCATGCAGTGATGCAAACTGTGGCCCACGAATATTCCAATGGTACTTAAGCGTTTTCACATACAACAAGAACGTTTCCGCAAGAATTTTGTTAAATTTTTCTGCTGATGTGGATTCTATCTGCTCATTCTGAACAATCGTATCCAGCTTTGGAGCCTTCACACCTACCTGTTGAGCGCAACAAAAACTTACAGCTAGAAGCAGGCTGCTTGCTAAAAATAGTTTAAAGTTCATCGATCTTATCTCCCTTTATTTTTTTATTACTCAAGATGCGATTTCAAAAACCATGCCATCTTTTCGTGATCTTGCAAAAGCTTGGTTGCAAAGTCCAGGTTTCCATAGTCCTTTTTGCTATCAAACAAATCAAGACCTTTTTGTATAGTAACCATAAGCGCGGTATGGTCAGCAAGCAGATCTTTAAGCATCTGCATATCTTTAGGATGCACGCCTGGCTGCTCGGTAATGTTGTTTTTTGCAAGTTCTAAAAATTCTTTACAAGTACCAATGGGAGCTTGATTCATCATGCGCACACGTTCGGCGATACCGTCAATATGTTCTGCAAGTGTATGATACTGGCCATCGAGCAATGCATGCAGCGGCCCAAAGTTTGGGCCCACAATATTCCAGTGGTACTTAAGCGTTTTTACATACAGAATAAACGTTTCTGCCAAGATCTGGTTAAGTGCATGAGCTTGGGTATGCATCGAGAACTCCTTTTTTTGTTAAAAAAATATGACCTTCTAACTAACATTCATCTTTCAATGTTTCAGCGCTCGGTTGATGCGTCATAAAATAGTACGGCCTTTTAGAGGCGTACCAAGACCGCACTATTTTGTCTGGTATGGCTGGCACGTCGGCGAACAGGGGGCTTTATGTATTATGTCACCAGCCGTCGCATAAAGCTATGGCTGGCAGGCCGGGTCAAGCCTTACGGCCCAAACGAAACGTACTTACTTTCGTTATGGAGGGTGAAAGCCCTCAAAGTTTGCATTTGTAAAGCGTAATAGCTGGCTGATCAAAAGTACTAATCTCATAGAGCTTGCCAAGTAAGGCTGTTGTTACCATATGCTCGGTTATCAAAGACCCCAAAATGCGTGCCGTTACCGCGCCAAGAGCAATGATCGTATGCGGAATTTGAGCGTCAGTATACGCCGCTAAAACCGCATCAACAAACTTCATCTGACACTCGACAGCGCTTGCCTCTTTGCACATTTGATGTTCAAAGAATGTCGGTATTGAAGTGGTATGCGAGTGCGGTGCTGTTGAAACGCCCTTAATAAAGGTCGTCATGTGATTTTGCGGGCCATCAAGGTACAGCTGGAAAATTGAGTGCAAGTCTTGAGTCATCACCGAAACGGTTGGATGAAAACCTACTCGATTACCTTTTTTATCTTTTTTGCCAAGACTCTCAGCGTACAATTGTTTAAAAAGATGGGCTGAGCTTGCAAGCGATGGCATCGACACAAAAAATGGTGCAATCGCATGCGTTTTACTTTGCTCAAACAACCACAGTGCATACTGAATAATCGGATTAGTTTCTGGAGCTTCATCAAAAATACGCGTTAAAGCACTTTGTGCGCCAAGCGCAATAAGATTGATATTGATACCCATAAGCGCAAGAGGCAACAAACCAACAGCTGAAAACGTCGAAAAGCGCCCGCTCACTTGTTCGGGAACAAACAATAATCCAAACTTTTCTTTTGAAGCTACCTGTGAAAGAGATGAGCCCTTTTGAGTAACACAAACCACGCGCTCATTGATTTTTGTTGTATGTGTTTTAAAAAAATCGAGCAACACCGCTGCATTGATCAGGGTTTCTTGCGTGGTGCCCGATTTGCTTACCATGCACAAAATAGGCGAAAAAGCTTCAGCAGAAAGCGTCTTTGCACGCGCAAGTTGCTCAACGATAGTGCCAAGTGATAAAGGATCAACCGTTTCACAAAAGTAGCATCGTGGATTTTGCAGATTATACTCGCCATACAATGCATGCACAAAAGCTTTTGATCCCTGGCTTGATCCACCAATACCACACACGATAATATCGGTAGGCTTAAGGGCCAAAAGATCCTCAAGCACCCCTTTAATTTTTGATATTGCAGCTTCATCAGAAGTAAGGGCGGTAAAGCTCTCGGGCGAGGAGTATAAAAAATCTGACTGAGCAGCTTTGAGTTGCGCGATAGAGGGCAACATACTGTTTTGTATGATTTTTGCGTATCCATCAAGATCAAACTGAGGATTGATGGTATAAGCGGGAAGAGAAAGCGCGTTACACGTATTCATAAGTTAAAATCCTTTGCAATGGTGATCGCTTAAGTGACATATTAATCGCTTAGTGACCTCAATAATCAATTAGAAAAGATCAGCAAACAATATCAATCATTTTGCATATGCATAGCTCGTGGGTTGCGCTACTGGCGCTTTTATGTTTCTTTTGATACAACTAAAAACAGGCAAAATTATCCGCGCAGCCGACACGTGTCGGCTACCAGGCCAAGGCCTGTGGGTAATCAAGCACCTAGTTTATATCATTACTCTGTCGAGACGAAAGGGTCAGTTCACGTGAAAATGGATACATTAACCATACTCCTCATTGGTGCGGTGATTGTAAGCGCTGCATTTTTATTTCTAAAAACTCGCAAAAATTCTTCAAGCACACCACAAGCACAAGTGTACGTGCTTTTTGGAGGGCCAGGTTCGGGTAAGGGAACGGTCGCAGGAAGACTGGTAAACGAGTACAATTTTCATCATATTTCCACAGGCAACATGTTCCGCGATAATATCAAAAATCAAACAGAACTTGGCAAAAAAGTGAGCGAGCTTATCCAAGCTGGCGCATTGGTGCCTGATGAAATCACCCTTGCGATGGTCCAAGATGCACTTGTACAAGCATTGAATAACAAAAAAACCGCAATCTTGCTTGATGGATTCCCACGCACCGCGCAGCAAACAAAAGCGTTGATCGACATGATCAAAAATGGTTCACTTAAGGGCGTAGAACTTAAAGTCATTTATATGCACGTGCCATCAGCCGACATGCTTCTTGATCGCTTAACCTCGCGCCTTACCTGTTCTAACCCAGCATGCCAAGCAACCTACTCAATCAAAACACTCACCGATGAAGAAAAAGCATCCATGAAGTGCCGCGCATGCGGCGGTGAACTCAAAAAACGCGCTGATGACGAAGTAGAATCAATTAAAAAACGTATCGATACCTTCACAACAACAGAAAAAGATATCACCGATATTTTTGATGCTGATAAAATTGTTACCTACAAACTGGATGCAACACAGTCAATTCCTCAGGTTTATGACGATTTTGTAGCACAAGTTGGACTCAAAAAGTAACCATAGGTTAGCGTAATGAAAAGCTTACGAGTTCTTTTGATTGGTATGTGTATCTGGACGGCAAGTCTCGAGACAAAAATCATAACCATGTATGATTTTTTGCATAACAACACATTCGATCAAGCATGCTTGAATCGTGCAGTACTTATTAAAATCTGGGCTCCAGGGTCTATTTTGAGCATGATGATACAACAATCGTTTGAAGAAGTTTCCATGGAATGTAACCAAACACCTGTTGTGTTTGTTGATTGCTCAGTAAACAATGATTATTGTTTTATAAAAGATCATTTCAGCATTAAAATGATACCTACAATCATCGCTCTCAAAAATGGTGTGGAAATTGCACGGCTCACGGGATATCAATCAAAAGAAAAAATCAAAGAGCTCGCTGAAACATTACTGCAACCGTAATATACACAAGGGGTAAGTAAAATTACCCCTTGTTTTTTTAACTAAAATATTAAAAAAAGGATTTGAAAAAATGAAACGCATAATACTCGCACTTGTATGTATTTGTGCAAGTCTTAACGCACGTGTTTTAGACCTAAGTGAATTTTTGTCACAAAAAAGCCTTTCCGTCGCTCTTGCAAACAAAACAGTTATTATCAAATGCTGGATGAACGGTTGCCCTCCTTGCATGAGAATGCGTCCATTATTTGAAAAAGTTGCTGAAAAATATGCTGATGGCTCAATTGTTTTTATAGACTGCAACATTCAAGAAGATCGCGGCCTGATCAGTGAAACATACCAAGTTTATTCGGTTCCCACTCTTCTGGTCTTTAAAAATAATGAGTTAATACATAGATCAACTGGATTTCAATCACAAAAAAATATCGAAAACCTTGTCAGATCATTGTAATACATAAAAACCCAAGGACATTGAATAAAGCAATGCCCTCGGTTAAACTAAAAAACATCGTTCATAACACAAGTTTTTTATTATGAAAGGCCTCAAAATGGAAGAAAAACAGTTACTCGAACGCTTAGAGCGCATCGAAGATAAAATCGACAGCATTCTTGATGCAATGGAATCGCTCAGCGAACTCTTCTCACAATTCGAAATTGAAGAAGAAGAAATGGAAGAAGACGAAGAAGAAGAAAAAGAAGAAGCCCCTAAAAAAGGCGGTTGCTCACCTCGCGGCGGTTGCTGCTCAGGTTGCCGTTAATCTTCACGTCAACAAGATTTTAAAAGCCCAGGAGTTAATGCTCCTGGGCTTTTTTTATGACCGGCATGTAGCCGTTGACAGAGAGCCAATTTCTTAATGTCACCAGGTCCATCCGTTCCAGCCTACGTTAACCCGCCGTCGCATAAAGCTATGGCGGACACGAACTTTTCGGCGGACAGGCGCATGAAGCTTTCAGCCCAAACACTTCAATGTTTCAGTGCTCGATATTATCTGGAGCCTATGGCCCATCAACCAGACACGACCCTGAGAAGTGTTTGGGTAGTACGTATTACTTGAGCATACTTATTTTCACCTGGTATGGCTGGCAAGCAAGGGTTTTTAGGTCATGGGTCCAGGGTGAATACCCTGGTTGAATACTATGCACAAACAGAGTAGATTGTGCTGAACTATTTTTTTATCATACAAAAAGGAGTGGGAATATGAGCGCAAAAACATTTGGAGCATGTATATCTGTAGTACTTGCTGGGTGCGTATGTATGTGCGTGCACTGTGATAACCACAGCAAAAAAAGACAGGTACAAGAAGTATCCTGCATTAAAGAAGTCTCAAGTTCAGGTGAATTAAAAAAGATATTTTCTCAAAACTCGAGCAAACTGGTTATCGTAAAAGCATTTGCCCCTTGGTGCGGAGCATGTACACACTATGCACCAACGTTCAAAAAGTTTGCAAAAGAACACCGTAACGACGCAATTTTTTGTACGGTGAATATCGACAAATTATCACAAGAAGATCGCAGCAGCGGTATTCTTGCCGATGTCGTACGCCTCCCTACCACCAAAGTGTTCGGACAAGGCCTTCTGATTGCTGAAAAAGTTGGAGCACTATCAGAAAACGATCTTGAAGCTTTGCTCTCAACAAAAAGCACCGCTCCTGTAAAAGACAGTGCTGAAAACATTGATCCGACTGAATCTGAAGAAGATATCACTGAACAGGTTGAAGAAGTTTAAAAAAAATATTTATGAGAGTACCGTTATGCGTACAATCTACGGATTAGCAGTATGTTTGCTTTGTACATCTGCCCTACTTTTGAGTAAATCATTTGATGCAACACAAGCAGAAAATCACATACGTCAAAATATTGAGTATTTTGAAGCACAACTAACTCAACTCAATTATCAAAATCGTCCAGAATTTTGGCATGCGTATACAAAAAATTTGTTGTCAGGAGATCCCCGAACAACAGGCCCAGCAACCTTTAACGAAATTCCTCAAATTGAACAGTTTATAAAACAACAATGGCCCAAAGAAAGCACAAAAAGAGATAGCTATCCTAAAATAGCTTTAGGGTACGCTCAAAATCTTCGCGATATCATTGAGACATACAGTATGGGGCTAGAAAACTCATACGAATTATATGACACTGAACCGATCGTCAACATCACAGAGTTAATAAGACAACTTACCGGGGTTATCGAAGAAATTAAATCAAAAACATTTACCAGCAGAACATATCGTGTGCCTTATGAATTGTTACTTCAACTTAGTCTCATTATTCAAAAAGATATGAAACAAGCTGAAACCGATTTAATAGTACATAACAAATCAATTTCACAAAGAGAACGAAAGCCATCACAAGAAAACATATAGCGAAGTCCATTTAGCTATGCACACCCGAGTTTACGAATAGTGCCTTTGGATTGCATAAACCGCGAATGCGTTTGAGCGTGCCTAAATGGCTGTTGCCATATCTCAAGAATTCAGTGATATTGGTCTACCAGATCCATACCAATTATAAAAAAACACTAAAAAAAGAGCACAGGGTATATGGATAAAACCATATACCCTGTGCTCTTTTTTAGCTATACAGAGCTATATTTTCGATTACATCATGGTTGCAAGCAACAATGCAATCATAGAGAGCAATTTAATCAAAATATTAAGTGCTGGACCGGATGTATCCTTGAACGGATCACCTACCGTATCACCAACAACTGCTGCATGGTGAGCTGGTGAGCCTTTACCACCCAAGTGCCCTGCTTCGATATACTTCTTTGCATTGTCCCATGCACCGCCGCCATTAGCCATCATAAGCGCTAAAAGCACGCCAGTCACGGTTGCACCAACAAGCGCACCGCCAAGGGCCAGCTTGCCAAATGCAACAAAAACAATCACCGGAATAATAACAGTTAACACGCCCGGAAGAATCATCTCGCGAAGAGATGCACGCGTTGCGATTGATATGCAACGATCGTAGTCAGGTTGAGCCTTGCCTTCCATTAATCCAGGAATGTTTTTGAACTGACGACGCACTTCTTGGACCATGCTCAAAGCTGCTTTACTTACTGAGCGCATGGTAAGAGCTGAAATTAAAAATGGCAGTGTCGCACCGATAAAGACACCCGCAAGAACTTCTGGATTCATAACGTTAATGATCAATACTTGTGCTTTTTCTGCATACGCTGCAAAGACGCCAAGGGCTGCGAGTAACGCTGAACCAATAGCAAAACCTTTGCCCATTGCAGCTGTGGTGTTACCAAGCGCATCGAGTTTATCAGTTATTGCACGTACCGGTTTACCAAAACCGGCCATCTCAGCTATACCGCCCGCGTTATCTGCGATAGGACCGTATGCATCAATGGTCATAGTGATTGCAACGGTTGCAAGCATGGATACTGCTGCAAGAGCAACACCAAACATGCTACCACCAAACGTGTACGCAATCCAAATGCCACCAGCCAAAATAATCACAGGGGCAACAACAGACTCAAGGCCAACAGAAAGTCCATAAATAATGTTAGTTGCAGCACCTGACTGAGCAGCTTCTGCAATTTTGCGAACTGGTCTGCTTGCCGTGTAGTACTCGGTAATAAGTCCTACAATAATACCTGCCGCACATCCAACGACCAGAGCAATCATAAGATTTTGGTCGATGCCACAGAGGTTGGTATACACGTATGATAATGCCAAAAATACGCCTACTGCTATAAATGTTGCATTACGCAACATGGTTGAACTTGATGCCTTAATAACTTTGTTTGCACCAAGAGCTATGAATGAACCGATCAGTCCAAGAGCCGAAATAACCAGTGGTAACGTCGCATAACGCACATCGCCATGATACTGCGTAAGACCAAGAAGAATCGTTGAAACCATTGAAGCAACATAGGACTCATAAATGTCAGCACCCATACCCGCGGTATCACCAACACAATCGCCTACATTATCAGCAATAACAGCTGGGTTGCGTGGGTCATCTTCAGGAATACCCGCTTCAAGTTTGCCCACCAAGTCTGCGCCTACGTCAGCCGATTTGGTATAAATACCACCGCCAACACGTGCAAAAAAGGCAACAAAAGACGCACCAACACCAAAGCTTACCAGTAACAATTCAAAGTTTGAGCTTGACATGTTCCACAAGCACAAAAGAGATAACCCGATCAAACCGACACTCGCTACAGCAAAGCCCATAACGCCACCGCCATCAAAGGCGATCAAAAAGGCTGCACGCTCACCTGAGTTTTTTGCTGCAAGCGTAGTACGCACGTTTGCCATGGTTGCTGCACGCATACCAACGAACCCGCAGGTAAGCGATAAAATTGCACCAATAACAAAAGCTGCCGCTGCTGAAATGGACGCAAAAATAGCGATAAACGTTGCTGCGATCAACGCAACAATACTGATAATTTTGTATTCTTCGTACAAGAACATCATCGCTCCACGAGCAATTTTTGATGAAATAGCCAATGCTGCGGTATCAGTTACTTTGATGCGCGCTATGCGCCAAAAAAGTGCGCCTACGGTTACAAGACCAACCGTCGCGGCCGCAGCGATTATAGGAAAAGGCATGATACAAAAAGAGAACATATAAACTCCTTGTGGCGTTCGCCACTTTGACGTGCGCATAATAAAATTTTTCTAGCATCACGTCTCAGCGGGCTGCGCTATAAAAACAACAAACTATCATCCGACATATTTTAAGGGTAAAAGAGATTGCATTTTTGCACAAACAGGCATTTGTCTGAAGGAGCTCAAGTCATGAGTCAAGCCTCCGCAAAGCCTACAGCCCAAACGACACGTGTTTACTATCGTTATGGAGAGCGAAGCTTTTGCGGGTTAAGGGCGGAGCCCTTAATGAATCTTTACAGCGCACAGACAAGCACACGGTCTTTGCCATACTGATCTTTGAGAATTTCAGCCAAGCTATAGCCGGCTGCATATGCATATGCCACCGCACGCGCATCTTGGTCAGCACCAAGTTCAATCCATAACTGTTTAACACCTGCATGCGGCACAAGATACTTCGGTGCCTGATCCAAAATTTTAAAAATAAGCGCATATCCATCATCAGCTGCAACAAGCGCTCCGATATCCTCCCAATCTTTGACTGATCGATCAAGGACCTGCCACTCATGCGTTGAAATATAGGGAGGATTTGAAACGATAAAATCAAACGATTGTTGCACAAAAGCATCTCCATTAAATGGCTCAAATAAATTGGATTGAACAATGGTATAGCGATCTGCAAGACCAGTAGCGCACGCATTTATTGTTGCAAGGTCACAAGCAACAGAATTTATGTCAGCTCCTATGCATTGGGCCTGTTTAAAAGCATTGAGAATTGCCAAGCCTATGCAGCCAGAACCTGTGCACATATCAATAACTTTAATAGGTTTTTGTTGCAGAAATTTGAGCGTTGTAACATAGGTGCAAAAATGATCAACCCACCACTCGGTCTCAACACGTGGAATCAAAATAGGTGGTCTTATTTGGATGGTAACTCCCAAAAACGGTATTGTACCTAAACAGTACGCGAGAGGTTTATCCTGCTCAATCATAGCCGTCACAATGGCTAAAATACGCGCAACTTCATCGTCACGCACAACTTGCGTACTCGAGAGAAAAAGCTCAAGTTTATCTACACCAAAAATATATGCGCACACCATGTTGGCACAGTGAGTCGCATATACTATCTCAAAACCAGCGTCATGCTCAAGCTTTTCGATAATATGCTCAAGCATGTCTTTGCGTGAGTAATTGTACGCGCTGAACATAAAAACCTCAAAACATATATCATTAAGAAAATTTTTATAGCTTGATAATCATTCTCTGCGGAGTTGGTGATTTGTGCAAATATTGTAATTTTTATTTTTTCATGATCAAAACCATTTCGCAATCAATTAAAAAAGAAACATTTTAATTATCGAACGACAAAATGTTTTACAAATAGAAAATATTAGCATATACTATAAAAAGTAGGTAACATAATATTTTTTTATTTTTTAAGGAGCATATATATGTGCGGAAAAAAACAATATGTAATGCTTGTAGCTCTCACCATTGTATCGTCACATGTCATGACTATGGAAAAACCAACACCACCACCATCACGCTCAATGTTTGACTTACAAAAAGAATCAAAAGAAGCATTACTCAAACAACTTTCTGATATTGCTTCCTTTTTATCTGAAGAAAAATACATTTTAACTCGTAATCCATTTGGTTCACCACAATCACCTCACTCCCCCGTTTCACCAGCACCGGCGTACAAGCCAGGTGAACTATCAGCGCTTTCAATACCGGAAATTTCAACAACAACAGAAACCCACGTTCAACCAACACATGTTCTTTCTGTCACAGAAGCAATGAATCAATATGCAGAAGAAAATACTCCCATAATACACATCGATCCGATACATGGCTCTCAGGGAGGCGGAGGTTCTTCGTCTCATGAAACTCCAAAAGAAGATGTGTACAGACACAAAGTTACTACGTTCACAATCCCAAAACTTTTGGAATTATATAGATTTGCAGCAACCGGAAAAGATAATGAGGATGGTGTATTGAAGTATGCGAGAACAAATGGTTTGTTTATCTATTTTGATGAACAAAGTCGTCATGAAGATGTCCTAGAAACGTTAAGGATGCTCTGCGGCAAACTAAGCAACCCTCAATTAAAAAATATCAATAAAAAACCTCATAAGATAGCTCAGGACAGTCTTTCTCATTATGTGTCCGGAATATACTTTGAAGACATAAACAGTCTTACCACAAATCGCGATGGCTCTAAAGCTGATTGCCACGCATTTTGCACAATTATGGAAAATCAAAAAGACTTTCCTTCACTACGTTATTGCGGCAGCTCAGGCCTCACCTGTTATGAGAATAAAATTGGACATATATCCCCAGATCTTCCCGATGAATACTACTATTTTTTCACTGATAAAATGTTTGAAACACCGGACGAATACCAACAAACTCTCAGCAACAGGCGTAATGCAATATTATTTACAAATCTTCAAGGCACAGGCTTTTATCATTAAATATTTTTATTGATCATACTTTTTATTTACTCAGCTTAAAATAAAAACAAGTTTATTCAGATTGAACAGGGACAGGTAAAAAGCCTGCCCTGTTCTTTTATGGCGATCCTTATTGGCTTTAAAATTTTATTTTTGTTCACATAATATTTACAAATAGACAGCGCCGCATACATGCTAAAAATGGGATGGTTACCATTTTATGCAAGGATGTTTTCATGTGTAAAAAACAGATGTTTCTCTTAATACTTATTAGTGTTGTCCAACAAAATTTTGCTGCCCATAATTTCACATATGGATCTGTTCAAAGAACTCTCGCCGGAACTCTAAAAACAAAACCGCTGCGAAAAAATTTGCCTCATGAAACAAAAGAAAAACTTATTATCGACACTGATTTAGGATTTGATGATGCCCTTGCCATCATGTATCTCGGTAAAACAGATAAATTTGATATCAAAGCTATTACAACAGTCGCAGGAAACTTTGATATTCAGGCTACAACAAACAATGCCCTTTATGTTCTCGATTTTTTAGGACAACAGATACCGGTATATTCAGGATCTTCTGCCCCTATTGAGCAAAAAAAACAACTCGCGTTTGATGCGGCTGGACAGGAAAATTTTCTGCTCGAGCAACCTAAAAAAGAGCTCGGACCGATTTTACACAATGCACCACTTACCAATAACGCTGCCGCAAAAATAGTTGAGCTCGTACGCGCATATCCACACCACATTACTATTCTTGCTATCGGGCCACAAAGCAATATTGCAGAAGCTTTCAAAATGGCACCAGATCTCCCTTCTCTTGTTAAACGTATCGTTTTCATGGGGGGAGCTATTGATAGCGCTGGAAACACTAATCGTGTTGCTGAATTCAACATATTTCTTGATCCCATGGCAGCATATAGCGTGTTAACATCGTCCGTTACCAAAGTAATGGTTCCTCTTGATATATGTAACACGATACCCTTTGACAATGACGTATTTTCGGCACTGCGTAAAAAAAACCTTATTGGCGCGCTCGACCTTATGCGTGAACGTTACATCACTAAACAATCATTTAATCATAACCGTGGCATTGGACATATTTATGACCCTATTGCAGCATATTACCTGGTACACCCAGAGGCTTTTATCCTTACCCCTATGGACATTGTGGTCGAAACACGTGGGATATACACCAACGGTATGACCGTGGCCGACAAACGATCATGGGGCAATAAAAAAAATAACATTATTGTCGCTACGCACGTTGATCAAAAAACTTTTTTACACGATTTTATGTGCACTTTGTTTGAGCAATAAACCAAAAGCATGCCACTTGTCGAAAGCCAAAAAAAGGGCAGGTGATAAACACCTGCCCTTACTATGTATTCTTGTATAATTGAGTGTCTTAACCCATGAACGTGAGCTTAGATGCAAAGTACTTCAAGTCATCATCAGAGAACTGTAAACCAAACCCGGCAAACGCACTCTTATCATGACGGCTGACAAAGTCATCAGCACCAAACACGACGTACGCTGTTGGCAAGAGGAAGACCTTATTCATCCACTTCAAGTGAGGGCGCGTGTCTTCAAGTCTGAGCCTACCTCTAAAGTCGTATCCTTCAAGCGATGAGACCCAACGCAATTTATCGCCATAAGGCACATTAAGATCAACAGCAGCACCAAACGTACCATTAAACAAACCGGTACGCAGAGCAAGGTTGCCAAACACTTTACCAACTTGCACATTGGCCATATAGGTATCAAAGTGACGAATCGCTTTTTCTTTAACCGGAGCAAATTTAAATTTCTCCCAGGTCGTAAGATTAAAGTCGTCTGGCCTAAAGCGATTATATGAGCAATCGCGCCACTCACGCCACGTTTGATAGCGATCAACGCTTCCACGTTGCGATGCGGTAATACCAACCAGATAGAAGTAATCCTCGACTGGATGTATGCGTACATTAATTTGACCGGCAGCATCACGGAAGTTTGCCTTAAAGATAAACGAATGATAGCTCTCAGTATGCCCGTCGACCACAATAGCCAATTTTTGAACTTTTTCGAGGTACTCTTTAATACCCTCGACAGCCGTTTTAACGTCTTTCGAAAGATCTTGATCGTTGATAAGACGACCAATAACACCCTTGCCGTTGCTGACCTTGGAGGAAATATCTTCAAGAGATTTAGACGTACCCGTGAGGCTTGTGCTAAGATTATGAAAATCGTTTGATATCGAATTTGAAGCATTTGATAGATCTTGAGCAAGCGTTGGGAAACGCGTTTTGAGTTCACGCGAAAACTCCTGCACGTCTACCAAAATAGTCTCGAGCGAATTTTGATTACGATCGATTAACGTGTTAAGCGTATCAGATACTTTTGCAAGCTGATCGGTTGCATTGGTAAAGCTATGAATCGTTTGTTCCAGTTTTTCCTGACCACGTTCACCGCCAATCACATTTTTCAGCGAGACAGTAACATCTTCGATATTGCTCGATATTTTTTTGAACTGTTGTAAAAGCTGGTCAACCGATGACGCGTCATTGCTTGGCTTCATCAATGTACCGCCTGAGCGTATGGTGGGTAACAGAGCATCACCAGGAACAATTTCAAGATACTTGGATCCAAGAAACCCCTCCTGACGTACCGTGCCAAAGGCGTCAGTATGCAGCTTATATTCTTTAAAAATCATAGCGCGAGCACGCACTTGTTGACCGTTATTGAGCAGCTCAACGCTGTCAACCCAACCAACCTTTACGCCCGCGATTTTGACGTCAGCTTTAACCGCAAGACCCGAGATATCGTTAAAGTAGATGAAGTAACTATTATAGCGCAGCTTGTCGAAGCGAAACGTACCAATCTGAAAACTCATGTAAAAGAATACGCCAACTGCACTGATAATAAACACACCAACAATAGTTTCTTTACGCAGCAACAAGGCTTATTCCTTTACAGCCAATATAACTTTTTGATATAAAACCATCGCAGCATCTTATCCTTCTCTTGCACCTCTTGGTACCCGAGCAACGCCGTCACCGTTTGTTGCACCCCTTCATATGAACCGACCGATGTCACAGAGAAGGTCCTACTGCCGAGCTCAGAAGAAAAAAGTTCAGTTATGCTTTGAGGTAACTCAGTATACGTTTTTCCAACTAAAGGCGCCACTGCTTTCTCCCACACTGATTCCCAATCGATCGAAGCACCGCCTACAAGCTTATATAGTTCATCTTTATTGAGTGTTTTTGCCTTTTGAGCTTCATCAGCAGGCGCGTTCCCGCTACTAAACCCAAGCATTGCTCCAAGAGATGATGAGGCAAAGATCGGTTCTACCTTAACAGCGCTTTGCTCAACGGTAAAGAGGTCAGTGATAGCAAACACACTTTCTTTTTTTTGTGGTGCAGATCCGCCACTTTTTGCGTTCGCGAGCGTCACGGGCACCCAGAAAAATTTTTCTATAGCACTCGTGCCATCTGAGGATGAGGGTAAAAGATCAGAAATATCATACAACGGCTGATCCCTGCCTTTGACCGCTTTATCAAAAAGATCTTTAAAAGCAATGGATCGTTTTTTAAGTTTTTCATCAAGCCATGGCACAACCTTTTTGCCTACCGCACTGTACTCCTTTTTATCAAAATCATAGAGCGCGTTTAAGTTTATTTTACCACCTTCATATGTAGGATAAAATGCTACCGTACCATCAACGCCATCGCTACCTTGTTTGAGTGCGAACTCATACCACTTGTTTAAGGCAAAAAGCGCATTGTAGATCGGTGATGCATCATTACTTTGTTTTTTGCCATCTTTTTGAGGCTCTTTTGATTCTTTTTTTTCTTGCGTAAGCATACCAATCGCCGCAGAAACGCCGCTCAGAGCTAAACATTGCGCCTGTTTTTTGTAGTATGCCTGCTTAGCGGTTGCACCTGCCATCATGCCATAGTTCATCAGTGTTATGCTCAAATAGCTTAAAAGCGAGATCACCATCATCACAAACAAAAGAATGAATCCATTTTTGTGACGTTCACCCGTGTGTACAAGCACCATCTTAGAGCTCATCAAATCTGCCCCCCGATTGTCATACCACCAAGAGGCCGTGATGATTTTTGTGGCTGTGCTGGCTGTTTCGGCTGCGCTGGTTGTCCTGCGGAATTCTGACTTGGTGCTCCACTAGCAGCTGTTTGTTTTCCGCTCGCCTTTTGGTCCTGCGCTTTTTGGTCCATAGGTTTTTGATCCATACCATAGACCGGCAGCAGCACATCAAGCTCGCCGGGACGACCATACAACACGTACTCCATATGCCAATGCAGAGCATCGGGCACGGTACGTTTGGTAGATTTTTTTGCTGTCTCCGTACCCCACACAGGCACAGAGAGCCGATCATTTTTCTTTTGAGCTTCTTTGTACACAATGGCCTCAATACGCCATACGGGGACTTTATCATATAACGTTACCGAGCGCGTAGCTTTGTTTTGTATAATAGCCTGAAGACCCTTTTCGTCTTTAATCGGCGTAAGCACATCATTGCTTTCATAACGCACAAAAGAGTCATTTAAAGGCCCCCCTTTTTGAATTTTATATATAACTCTTACGGGATAGCGAAGATGCGGAATATACGATGGAAATGAATTATTTGTGATCATCATAACATACGCGGTGTTATCGCCGGCACGCTCCATCAAAAGAGCTGGTACACGCTCTCTTTCTTGTTTTTTATCTTTTTCTTTTGCTGGTTCAGTAGGTGTTGCCGCGTTTTGTTGACCAGGCTGAGCTTGTGGTTCTTTTTTATCAGGTTCTTGCGCCTTTTGAGGTTTGGGCTCAAATGGAGGGAACGGTACGATCGCACCTACATCCATCTGTATAAGATCGTATACTGGAACATCCATCGAAAGCTTTTCAGAGCGAATCACGCATGAGCTAAAATTTTTTTGTACCGACGTAATCGCACGGTAAAGAATCGTAAACACGAAAGAGCTCAAACCGATCACTATGACAAGCTCAAGAAGTGTAAAACCTTTTTTCATTAAACCGTACCCCCTAGTTGAGCATTCGCAGCAGGCTGGCTAGGTGCTGGGGCACTCTGCCCTATATTTCCCTTTTTGTCTGGTTCTTTTTTATCTTTTTCCGGTAATAAAGCCCTTAATAAAAAGGGTGAGCGGAACTGTACGCATTCAAACGCCTCACCTATTTTTGCCTGCTCTTGCACCAGATTGTACCCAGCAAAAACGCCTGTTGCAGGTTTTTTAGTGTACACGCCATCGCTGCTATCGCCAGTAAGTTTTATGGGCGAGCTAAACGTTTTTTTTGCAGCATCAAGGGGTGTATCTTTTTCTTCTGCCACGCCAGCTTTGTCACGCCCTTCACCAAAAATGGTATCAAAAGACGTGAGCACGAGCACCTTTTTTTGAGCGCGCAGTATAGTTGCGGCAATGCGCGTATTGAGATTAAAAATAATAGAAAGCGAAAAGCCTACGATCGCTATCGCAAGCACCAGCTCTACGAGCGTAAAACCCTGAGTTTGTTTAGGCAGCCGCTTCATTTGGTTCCTTAAATAAACCACTTAAGGGATTGAGCACCAGTGTTTTCTTTTGAGGAGAATCTGATAATCCGATAACCATAGATATCTGTTGCGCAATGCCCTGGGCGTTAATATAAAACCAGGACTGCGGCTTGCGAGATCCTGAGAGCTCCTCTTTGCCATTAATAAATAACTTTTCAATCACAATTTGAGGCATAAAGTCCATACGCGTTGGCAGGTACGCAACCTGCACTGGCGCAAACTCACCTTCGCCTGTTGTCTTTTTGCCTACCTCAGAGTCCACGCGTGCATATCGCCCATCAAAATCGAGATATATACGTTGAGGCGTATGGGTAAGCACTGCCTGCGTCTTTGCCACGTGCATCAACGCGTTCATGCCGCCCAAAAAATTTTCAAGCGGTTTAGGCTTTTGCACCATCATCGAGGAGACCATTCGCATAATCACCGCGATGATGGCGATCACAATAATCAGCTCTAAAAGCGTAAAACCTTTAGTACGCATACTTACTCTGCAAATTTAACCCATTCTTTTTCTGCGCTACCTTCACCACTTGGACCCCATGAGTACAACAGGTATGGAGGCTTAGAACCTTTTGTTTTCAATTCATACATCAAATCATGTATCCAAGCATCCTGTGGAAATTTGTTAACATCGATATATGGACTCACCCAACCCTTTGCCATCTTTGGATCATTGGGACGCGCTTGTAGGTCTTCAAATTTACGTGGGTACTCACCCGTATCGCCTCGGAATTGCTCGATAGCTTGAGAAACCGTTTTAAGAGCAAGTTGTGTTGTGCGTATATTAAGATTTTTACGCATACGGGAAATACCGCCGTATAAAAAAGCCATAATAACACCCAAAATACCCATTACTACGACAATTTCGACGAGCGTAAAACCACTGCGTTTTACATTTTTATACATAAAAAAATCCTTTCAACATTACACAGACATAGAACTCATACTTTGTTCAATCATACCAACCATCGGCATTAGAATAGACATGATAACAAAACCAACAACTGCTACCATCACAATGAGCATGGCCGGATTGATTTTTGCCGTGAGTGAATCAGAAAAATCGTTCAAATCGCGCTCATAGTATTCGGCCACCGAGGTAAGCATGGCATCGAGTGTACCACTTTGCTCACCCGTATTGATCAGATAAATTGCAACAGAGGGAAAAATACCTGTTTGTTTAAGATACTCAGCGATCTTACCCTGCTTAAGAATTTTTTCGCGTGCCTGTAAAAGTGTACGCGTAAGTACCGTATTATTAACAATATTGACCACAATAGTAAGCGCCTCTGACAGGTTAACACCCGCTTCAATAAGCATACCAAGAGTACGGGAGAACTGCGTAATTGTCTGCATTTTTACAAAGTATGAGACCAAAGGCAATTTAAGTTTAATCGTATCAATAGTTTGACGCCCAAAACTTGTTGCGCTCCACGATTTATACGCAATAATGATACCTACAAAAACGCCGAGTATCACAAATATATAGTTTTTTAGAAATTCTGAAGCAGAAAGAACAAAACGAGTTATCCACTCAAGTTTAACTCCCATGGATGTGTAGGTCTCTGCAAGAGATGGCACAACTTTGAGCAAAAGAACAGCCGTGATGACCATAATAAGCACAAGCTGCGTCAGAGGGCCACGGAGCGTTGAGGCGATCTTTTGTTTCATCGCTGCATTTTTTTCAAGATAATCCTGTAAGCGTTTGAGAATGAGCTCAAGCTTACCGCTTGCCTCTCCAGCGCGTATAAGCTGAATATAAAAATTTTCAAAAACTTTTGGGTACATCGCAAGCGAGTCAGCAAGCGACTTACCCTCACGCACCTGATCACGTACCACCACAACGATGTTGCGCATCTCGCCCTCAGTTTGCTCGATTAACAAATCGAGAGCAGACGCAAGAGCAATGCCTGATGACAAGAGGACTCCGAGCTGTTTGGTGAAAAAAATCACGTCTTTAGGCGATGCTTTTTTCTTAAACAGAGAGCTAAAAAACGATCCCCCCGCAGATGCCTCCATTACCTGTTCAATGGATACAGGGTATAATTGCTTGCGAATGACTTCTTCACGAGCAGATTGTAATGTTTGCGAGTCGATTGTACCACTTACACGCTTACCCTGCTTAGAAAAAGCTTGATACGAATATAAAGGCATGCGCGGAATCCTCATCTGATCAAAAAATCAAAAATTTTTCACAAATAAACGAACCCATACTACCACAAACGTACCTTCTTGCTATAGTTGTTCGGTGACACTGAGTAAAACACCAAAAAAATGTATTATAAAGGAGGTTTTATGAAAAACTTATCTCTGTACTGTGCAACGATCTGTCTCTGCGCAGCGTCAATAGCCCTTTACTCAAAAACGCCAGTAAAAAACGAGCTATCGTCTCAAGCACTGTCCCTTAAAGCACTTGCACAAACAGCATACACAGAAAACACCCAAAGCAGCATTGATGATGGCCTCAGCAGACAACTTGAGACATTCCTTAGACCTGTGCACCTTGATGAAGAAGGGCTTCAAAGATATTTTGATGTGTACAATCACGAAAAATATGGCACAGAGTTTTTACCCGCATGTTTTGTGCACATAAATGACCTGTTAGAACAAACTGCAAGCATTCGCATGCCCGTTCCATACGTGTACTCAGTTGTTTCATTATTTCATCAAAAGCTCAAAGAATCCCTCTGGATCAATCCTTTTGCATTTGACTTTGCAGTAAAATCACTCATCACTACCACTCGAGAAATAATAAACACTCAACAAACATCATCCAAAAACATCTTGCAAACCATTATTGTTGAACATTGCACAAACTCGATGGAGCAATGGTATACAAACAAAAATCTCTTTGCTGACGAACTGGCAGCAAAAATTTGTGCATGTAATTACGCAGACACGAGCCGCGAAAACAATCGTTTGCGCGATATGATTGTACGTTTTATGGAGTCAGCATTTGATAAATTGGTGTGGAACCCTCGCGATGAAGTTGCAACATGGGAGTCATTTAAACATCTCGGAGAGTTAACATTACAGATGCGTCGCGACAACATCATAAAATCAGACGATGCAATCAACATGCTTCTGTGGTCTCTGGTAAGCCGTTACAGCCACTTTCTTGATACCACCGGAACAATGATGAGCAAGCAAACAATCGACACTATTTATCAAGAATGCTCACGTAATAAAGATCAAGGCTTGCACGAACCGCTGGGCGTACCAGAACGCGAGGACCTTATGACCACTAAACAAGAGTTTTTACTTAAACACATAAACAAGCTGCACATTAAAGCAATCGCGTATGAAAAAGAAGGCCTGTTGCTCGACTAGAAAAGTTTTCCATGGGTCAAGGGCAAATGCCCTTGTGGATCTCAAAAAGGGCCGGTGATTTTTAGTCACCGGCCCTTTTCAAACTGTACTGGACGAAAAAACAAAAGCCTAAGCTTGTGCTTCGCCGTTTGTTTTTACTTCAACGAGAATACGCAAGGTAAGATCATCTTGCTTAAAAAATGCGCGTAAATCTGAGCACAACTCTGGATGAGCTGCAACGACTGAACGCAATTGTCCTTCGAAAGCAACGCGAGCATCGTTCAAATCTGTCGACATTTTGTCGAATTCTGCGCGTTTTGCATCACTAAGCGAAGCTCTGAATGCTTCTGCTGGATCAACAACTTGTTCTTGTGCAGCAGCATCTTGCGCAACTGGCGCAACTGCTTCTTCAGCTCTGATACCAAAACCGCATACGAGCAAGCCGGCGAGCATTAATACTTTTTTCATGTACCCACGACCTCCAAAAAAAATAAAGGAACAATGATACTTAAAACTCCTGTGCTGTAGCATAAAACAAAACAACGTTCGCTGCAATTGGGTAACAAGTAAAAAAAGAAGAGACACGAAAAAATTTTATATTCTTCGCGTCTCTTCTTTTTGTCTATAGCGAAGTCCACCCAGCCTACGCCTTCCAGCTATGGCGGACAAGTCGGCGGGCAGGCTAAACTCTGCATATTCGTGATCATGAATAGTGTGATTTAATCACATAAACAAAAGATACGTTTGAGCGGGCCTAAAGTAGTACGGTCTTGGTACGCCTCTAAAAGGCCGTACTATTTTACGACGTACCAATAGTGCGGTCCTCAAAGACGCACCCTGGCTCTTGCCATACGTTTAATAATTTTCATCTAAAGTGACCCCCTTGGTCAAGACACGAAAATAGAAAAAGATTTAAAACATGACACCCCCTTGTTGATGTTGATGAGAAATTAAAAAGCTTTTGAGAAG